>DASROP010000147.1:0-53779 GCA_035646835.1 Actinomycetales bacterium
CGCTGCTGCCTGCGCTGGCCGACGTGCAATCACAGCTCGACGGCTTGGTGCACAGGGGTTTCGTGACCGAGGTCGGTGCCACGAGGCTGCCCGACCTGCTGCGCTACCTGCGCGGCGTCGATGTGCGGTTGGAGCGGCTGACGGGCGACGTCGTCCGCGACCGCGACGCGACGGGTGTCGTGCAGCGGCTGGCCGAGGAGTACGCGCGGGTCGTCTCGTCACTGCCGGCGTCCCGCCGCCTGGACGACGACGTCGTGCACGTGCGGTGGATGCTGGAGGAGCTCCGTCTCTCCCTCTTCGCGCAGACCGTCAAGACCGCCTACCCCGTCTCCGACAAGCGGATCCGCAAGGCCCTCGCCGCCCTCCCCCGGTGATCAAGCACTTCCGCGTGATCATGCACGTCGTTGCGTTCAGGCATCATCTCCGGCATGAACCTGGACTTGCGCCGTAGTTTCGACGTCGACAACGAGGCGCTCTCCGCACTTCATGCTTCGACGTTCGGCGGTGTGAGCGAGCCGCGCGACTGGCGAAGCCAGTTGCAGCGCCACAGTCTCGGTTGGGTGGGCGCCTTCGTTGGCGAGCAGCTCGTCGGCTTCGTCAACCTGGCCTGGGACGGTGGAGCGCACGCCTTCGTTCTCGACACGGCGGTCGCGCCGTCGCACCAGCGCCGCGGCATCGGCTCGAGGCTCGTTCATGAGGCGGCCGACCTCGCTGCCGATGCCGGATGCGAGTGGCTGCACGCCGACTACGAACCTCACCTCGCGCACTTCTATCTCAAGGCGTGTGGAATGAGGCGGACGGAGGCCGGACTACTCGAGCTGAAGTGATCAGGAACGAAGCTGGATTCGAGCCTACGCGGGCTCGTCGTCGGGTGGTCTGCGGGCGGGGTCGAAGCGTCGCAGGCCGATCCGCCAGGGTTCGACAGCCTCGTCGATAAGGGTGTTGCCGCCGGGCAGGGTGAACCGGGGTCGCCCGTTGATCATTGCGACCTTGAGCTGGCGGTCGTGGATGCGCCGGTGGTGGTAGCCGCAGACCAGCACCAGATTCGACAGGGCGGTGATGCCGCCGTCGGCCCAGTGGTCGATGTGGTGCGCGTGACACCAGGTCGCCGGCCGGCCGCAGCCGGGCACCGCGCAGCCCCCGTCGCGCAGGATCAGCGCCCGGCGAAGCGCCGGAGGCACCGTGTACATCGAGCGGCCGAGGTCCAGCACGGTCGCGTCGGCGCCCAGCACGGCGGGGACCAGGTTCGCGTCGCAGGCCAGACGCCGGATCGCCGCGGCGGACAGCGGGGTGTCGGCATCGGTGAACCCGGCCGCCGAGACTCGCCGTGCCAGGGCGTCGTAGTCGATGGTGACCACCACCGTCGGCCGCGCACCGCCCTGAGAGGGCAACGCACAGGCCTCGGACTCGGCCAGGCCGAGCATCCGCTGGGCGAGGTCGACCAAGCCGTCCGCCCGGCGCTGCGCCGGGCTGCGCAGGTCGGGCCCGTCGGCGCCGGATGGGCGCGGCCCGGACAGCGGGTCCAGAGCCGCGTGCAGCACCCGGCCGCCCTCGCCGTCGAGGTAGCCGTTGAGCCACCAGCCCCCGTCTGGCTCCTCCACCAGGGAGAACCGGCGCCGTTGGTGCTGACGGCCCTCCTCCCGCTGAAGGGCGTCCGGGGTGGTGGGGTCCAGCTTCGCCCTCAGAGCGCGGGCGACCTTGGTCAGCTGGCCGGCGTCCATCACCTGCGCCTGCTCGATCAGGAACTCCTCACCATCGACGCGGTCGGCGTCGCAGACATCGGGGTGCAACCGCCCGATCCCACGGGTGATCACCTGCGCGTGGTCCAGGTGGATCCGACCCTCCTCCAGAGCCAGACGGGTCGCGCTCATCGACCGCGCCAGCACCGCCGCGGTGTCGACGCGCGCCTTGGCGTCGCCCGGACGCAGACCCAACGTCCGGGCCAGCCACGACGCCGTGTCGGTCATCGCCCGTGACGCCGCCACCCCACGCGCCCCGACCTCCTGCGTCAGCGCGAGCTTGGCCGCGTCCAGGCGCCGCTCGTGCGTCTCGATGTCCCGCACGACCGCGCACAGGTCGTCATCGCCCAGCCGCCACCACTCGGCGTCCGCCACAGCGTCCACGGCAGCACCCAGCCCGGCCACCGCGGCGGCGGGGCCGGCGAGCACCGGGCTGCTGGACATGCCCCCAACGTAGAGGCCACCACCGACAACACCCCGAACCCCAGAACCGTTCACCCACAACCGGAGTGGACGTGCACCGAGGGGTATCGAAGTGCTTGATCACGATGGGAGGTGGGAGAGCAGGGCGGGGAGGGCGGTGCCGAGGGCGGCGTCGATCCGCAGGGTGGCCTGGTCGTCACCGCGGGTGGGCCCGGAGTTCACGATCGCGACGGGCTTGCCGTGTGTGGCGGCGTGCCGCACGAACCGGTACCCCGACATCACCGTCAACGAGGAGCCGAGCACCAGCAGCGCCCTCGCTGCGTCCACGAGGTCGAAGCAGCGGGCCACCCGGTCGCGGGGCACGTTCTCGCCGAAGAACACCACGTCCGGCTTGAGTGCACCCGTCCCGCAGACGGCGCACGCCACGATGCGGAACCCCGAGACGGCCGCGTCGGGCAGGTCCGCGTCACCGTCCGGGTTCACGCGCCGGACGTCGGCGTCGAAGCCGGGATTGGCCTCCCGCAGCCGCTGGTCCAGCCACTCGCGCGACGAGACGTCCCCGCAGCGCAGGCAGACCACGCGCTCGAGGTTGCCGTGCAGCTCGACCACCCCGGCGGCCCCACCTGCCTGGTGCAGGCCGTCCACGTTCTGCGTCACCAGCCCCGACAGCAGGCCGGCGGCCTGGAGCGCGGCGACGGCCCGGTGACCCGCGTTCGGGCTCGCCCGCGCGATGTGCCGCCACCCGAGGTGGCTGCGCGCCCAGTAACGCCGGCGCGATGCCGGGTCGGCCGTGAACTCCGAGTAGGTCATCGGTGCGACGCGACGGCGCGCGCCGGTGGGCCCCCGGTAATCGGGGATCCCCGACTCCGTCGAGATACCTGCCCCAGACAGCACGACGACTCCGCCGCCGGACACCAGCCCCGCCAGTGCCGGCAGCGCGCCGACGTCCTCCACCGCGGCCACCACCGCGACCATGCTGCCTCACCAGGGGTCCACCCCACGCCGGTAGCGTCGTCGGTCATGCGGGTCGTCGTCGCGCCGGACAAGTTCAGGGGATCCCTCACCGCCAGCGAGGCGGCGGAGGCGATCGCGGACGGCGTGCGGGACGCCGACCCCTCGGCCGACGTCGCCACGGTGCCGGTCGCGGACGGCGGCGAGGGCACGATCGAGGCCGCGTTGTCGGCCGGGTACCGGCGCATCGACCATGACGTGACCGGGCCCACGGGCGAGCAGGTCACCGCCGCGGTCGCCCTCTCCCCGGACGGCGGCACCGCCGTGGTCGAGCTTGCGGCGGCCTCCGGACTGTCCCTGCTGGACGAACCGGCCCCGTTGACCGCCTCGACCCGCGGCACCGGCGAGCTCGTCCGCCACGCCCTGGACGCCGGCGCCCGCACCGTGGTCCTCGCGGTCGGCGGCAGCGCCGGTACCGACGGCGGCGCCGGCCTGTTGGCCGCGCTCGGAGCCCGCGCACTCGACGCCGAGGGCTCCGAGCTCGGGGACGGCGGGGCGGCACTCCGCGGGATCAGCCGGCTCGACCTCGACGGCCTCGACCCCCGCCTGTCGCCGGCCGGGGTCGTCCTCGCCTGCGACGTCGACAACCCCCTGCTCGGCCCGCGGGGGGCCGCCGCGGTCTTCGGCCCGCAGAAGGGCGCCACGCCGGACGACGTCCGCCTCCTCGACGAGGCCCTCCAGCGCTGGGCCGACGCCGTCGAGGCAGCCACCGGCGCCGACCACCGGGACGTCCCCGGCGCCGGGGCCGCGGGCGGCGCGGGCATCGCCGCCCTCGGGGTGCTCGGCGCCCGCGCGGTCCCTGGCGTCGACGTCGTCCTCGACCTCGTCGACTTCGACGACCGCCTCCTCGGGGCCGACCTGGTGATCACGGGCGAGGGCAGCTTCGACGCCCAGAGCCTGGCCGGGAAGGCCCCGGTCGGTGTGGCGCTGCGAGCCCGGGCGGCCGGCGTCCCCGCCGTCGTCCTCGCCGGGCGGCTGGACGGCGTCGACGACGCGGCACTGCGGTCGGTGGGCATCGAGGCCGCGCACGACCTCTCCGAGGTCTGCGACGACCCCGACCGCCGGATGAGCGACGCCGCCGAGCTGCTGCGCCGCCTCGCCGCCTGGGTGGTCTCGGCCCGCCTGCCGAGGTGATCAGGCGAGGACCTCGCGGACCAGCTCGACAGGATGCCAGGCCGAGCGCTGGGTGCCGTGGTGGATCTGCTGCCGGCACGAGACTCCGGTGGCCGCGACGACGACGTCCGGGCCGGCGTCGCGGACGGCGGGGAACAGCCGGTCCTCGCCCACCTGCAGCGACAGCTCGTAGTGCTCGGACTCGAAGCCGAACGAGCCCGCCATCCCGCAGCAGCCGGCATCGAGCTCGGTGACCTCCACGCCGGGGATGCGGCGCAGCAGGGCGAGCGTGGCCGCCGTCCCGACCTCGGCCTTCTGGTGGCAGTGCCCGTGGAACAGCACGGTCCGGCCGCTGAGCCACGAGTCCTCGCGCAGCAGCAGCCGGCCGGCGTCGATCGCCTCGACGAGCAGCTCCTCGGGCAGCCGGACCCGGCCCGCGACGTCGCGCACGTTGGGGTCGTCCGGTAGCAGGTCAAGGTGCTCGGAGCGCAGCGTGAGGATGCACGACGGCTCGCAGCCCACCACCGGCGACCCCGGCTCGGACCCCTCGCACAGGGACGCGGCGAGCGCCCTGGCCTTGCCGCGGGCGTCGTCCAGGAGCCCCTTGGAGATGCTGGCCCGGCCGCAGCAGCCCCCGCTCTCCAGCCTCACCGCGTACCCGGCGCGCTCGAGCAGCTCGACGACCGCCCGCCCGATGCCCGGTTCGGTGTAGGTGGTGAACGAGTCGGCCAGCAGGGTCACCTGCCCCTGCGCGGCGGGCGCGGCGGTCGGCCCCCGACCCCGGAACCACCGCACCAGGTTGTCGCGCCGGAACTGCGGCAGGGGACGCTGGCGCGCGATGCCGAGCCTGCGGTCGAGCAGCACGCGCAGCGGTGCGAGGCGCCCCGGCAGGTTCGACAGCGGCGCGGTGGCGGAACCGAGCCGGTTCAGGGTGCGGATGGCGCCGAAGACCCGCGACCGCAGCGGCGTCCCGTGCACGTCGTGGCGCGCCGCCAGGGCCTCGCTCTTGAGGGAGGCCATGTCGACCCCGAGCGGGCACTCGCTCTTGCAGGCCTTGCACATCAGGCACAGGTCGAGCACCTCGTGCAGCCGGTCGTCGCCCAGGGCCGCGCGCGGGTCGGGCTCGGTCAGCGCCTTGACCAGGGCACCCGCCCGGCCCCGGGTCGAGTCCTCCTCCGCCAGGGTCGCGATGTAGGACGGGCACATCGCGCCGGTGGTGGACTTGCGGCACAGCCCGATGTTCATGCACCGGTCCGCGGCGCCGTGCATCCCGCCGACGACGTCGAACCGCAGCCGCGTTCGCATCGCGGGTGGTTCGGGCGCCAGCGCGTCCCGCAGGTGCTGGGTCATCAACGGCGAGTCGACGATCTTGCCCGGGTTCATCAGGTCCCGGGGGTCGAAGAGCGCCTTGACGTCGCGCATCGCCTCGTACAGCTCGTCACCGAAGAGCTCCCGGTTGAACTCGCTGCGAGCGAGCCCGTCGCCGTGCTCGCTGGAGTTCACCCCGCCGTACTCGCGGACCAGGTCCTTGATCTCCACCGCCACCGACCGCATCGTCTCGACCTGGTCCGGCCGGGAGAGGTCGACGAACGGACGGATGTGCAGGCACCCCACCGAGCAGTGCCCGTAGAACCCCGCCTCCAGCCCGTGCCGGTCGAGGACCTCACGGAACCGGCCCGTGTACTCGGCGAGGTGCACGGGGTCGACAGCGGTGTCCTCGACGAACGCCAGGGGACGCATCGCCCCGACGCTCGACGCCATCAACAGGCCCAGGCTGGCCTTGCGGACCTTGAGCAGCGCGCCCTGCTGCGCCGGTGTCACCGCGCGCAGCGTGTGGTAGCCGTGACCGTGCCTCTCCCACAAGGAGACCAGCCGGTCCATCGACGCGACCAGCCCGGCCTCGTCGTCGCCGGTGAACGACACGAAGAGCAGGGCCGCGGGGTCGCCCTCCAGGATCTCGCCGAGAGCCGCGTACTCGATCTTGCTGCGCGACAGGTCGAGGATCGTCCTGTCGATCATCTCCACGCCGGCCGGGTCGCACGCCAGCGCGTCCTGGGTCGCCTCGATCGCGGCCTGCGTGGACGTGAAGTGCCCGAGGGCGAACACCTGCCGCGACGGCTTCGGCACCAGGTCGACGAGCGCGGACGTCGTCACCGCCAGCGTGCCCTCCGAGCCGACGACGAGCTTCGCCAGGTCGAACGGGGAATCGGCGAGCCGATCCAGTCGGTAGCCCCCGGCCCGGCGCCAGTACGAGGGGAACCCCGTCGCGATCGCACCGGCGTGCGCCTCGAGGAGGCGAGGCAGCTCGGCGTACAGGCGGGCCTCGAGCGTCGACCCGGTGGCCCGACGGACCCGCCCGTCCTCGTCGACCGGCTCGAACCGTGCGGCGGACGCGTCCGACAGGACGACGTCGAGCGTCCGCACGTGGTCGATCGTCATGCCGAGCGCACGGACCCGCTGCCGGCCGAGTTGTTGCCGATCATCCCGCCGATCGTGGCCCGGTTGCTCGTGGAGGTGTCGGGCCCGAACATCAGGCCGTGCGGGGCCGCGGCCGCGTTCAGGTCGTCCTGCACGACCCCGGGCTCGACGCGCGCCGTCCTGTCCTCCGGGTCGACCTCCAGGATCCGCGCCATGTGGCGCGAGACGTCGAGGACCAGCCCCGGCCCGACCGTCTGCCCGGCCAGGCTGGTGCCCGCGCCGCGGGGCAGCACCGGCACTCCGGCCTGGCCGGCGAGGCGCACCGCCTCGGCGATGTCGCCCGCGTGCCGCGGGTAGACCACGCCGAGCGGGGTGATGGCGTACATGCTCGCGTCGCGAGAGAAGAGATGGCGCGTGTAGTCGTCGAAGGCGACCTCGCCCTCGAGGTGGCGTGCCAGCTCGTGCGCCAGCTCCGGGGCCTGGGTGCCGGGGACAGCCGTCACGGCGCCTGCAGCCGCTCGAGCCCGGCCGCCAGTCCGTCGGGGTCGATGGGGACCCCGGCCTGAGCCAGCCCCATCTGCACCCCGGCCAGGGTCCCTGCGAGCGTGAGGTCGTTGAAGTGCCCCAGGTGGCCGATCCGGAACACCGTGCCAGCGAGCCTGCCGAGGCCCGACCCCAGCGACATGTCGTACCGCTCGAGGATGGTGGCACGGACGGCGTCGGCGTCGTGGCCGTCCGGCAGCAGGATCGCCGTCAGCGACCCGGAGTACTCCCGCTCGTCGGCAGCCAGCACCTCCAGTCCCCAGCCACGGACGGCGGCCCGCGTCGCCGCGGCGTGCCGGGCGTGCCGGGCGAACACCTGGTCGAGGCCTTCCTCGGCGAGCATCGCCAGTGCCTCGCGCAGGCCGTAGAGGAGGTTGGTGGCGGGTGTGTAGGGGAAGAAGCCTCGCTCGTTGGCCGCCAGGATCGGTCCCCAGTCCCAGTACGACCGCGGCAGTGCCGCCGTCCTCGACGCCTCCAGCGCCTTGTCGCTGACGGCGTTGAAGCTGAGCCCGGGCGGCAGCATCAGGCCCTTCTGCGACCCGGCCACGGTGACGTCCACGCCCCACTCGTCGTGGCGGTAGTCGATGCTGGCCAGCGACGAGATCGTGTCGACGAGCAGCAGGGCCGGGTGCGCGGCCGCGTCCATCGCGGTGCGGACGTCGGCCACCCGGCTGGTCACGCCCGTCGACGTCTCGTTGTGCACCACCATGACGGCCTTGATCTCGTGACCGGCGTCGGCGGACAGCTTCTCCTCGACGACTTCCGGGTCGACGCCGTGGCGCCAGTCGCCCGGCACGAGCTCGACCTTCACGCCGAGCCTGACGGCCATGTCGTTCCACAACGTGGCGAAGTGACCGGTCTCGAAGCAGAGCACCCGGTCGCCGGGGCTCAGTGTGTTGACCAGCGCGGCCTCCCAGGCACCGGTGCCTGACGCCGGGTAGATCACCACGGGGTTCGTCGTCCCGAACACCGGCCTGACCGCCGCGAGCACGTCGAGGCCGAGATCGGCGAAGTCCGGCCCGCGGTGGTCGATCGTCGGGGCGGCCATCGCGCGCAGGACGCGGTCGGGCACGTTCGTCGGACCGGGGATCTGCAGGAAGTGACGTCCGGTGGTGACGGTGGTCGGCATGGTGTACCTCATTCGTCGGCGGTCGCGGGACGGGCGAGTCGTGCGGTCAGCGGGGAGGGGCACTGAGCGAGCCGCGACTGTCGTCGCGCAGCTCGGCGGCCAGCGCCTCGGCCGCCGAGCGCAGCTGGGGGACGATGCCCGGTACCGCCTCCATGCTGACGCGGGCTGCCGGACCGGAGACCGAGATGGCCACGGAGGAGCCGGCCGGCACCCGCACCGCGACGCACCGGACGCCGATCTCCTGCTCGCCGTCGTCCAGGGCGTAGCCCAGTTCCCCCACCCGGTCCAGCTCGGCCATCAGCGACTCGACGGCGGTGATGGTGTGCTCGGTGCGCCCGGGCATGCCGGCCCGCTCGAGGATGGCGCGGGCGGTCTCGCGCGGCAGCCCTGCGAGCAGCACCTTGCCGACGCCGGTGCAGTGCACGTGCACCCGGCGGCCGACCTCGGTGAACATCCGCATCGAGTGCCGGCTCGGTACCTGGGCGACGTAGACGACGCGGTCGCCGTCCAGCATGGCGAGGTTCGCGGTCTCGCCGATCGAGTCGACGAGCCGGGAGAGGTGCGGGCGGGCCCACGTGCCCATGGTGCGCGACGAGCTCTCCCCCAGGTGGATCAGGCGCGGGCCGAGCGCGTAGCGGCGCGAGGGCAGCTGCCGGACGTAGCCCCGCCGGACCAGGGTGCGCACGAGCCGGTGGATGGTCGACAGCGGCAGCCCGGACTCGCTCGCGAGCTGGCTCAGGGCCACCTCCCCCCCGGCGTCCGCCATCAGCTCCAGCAGGACGAAGGCCCGCTCCAGCGACTGCACCCCGTCCCCCGCACCACCTGCTGCCACCTTGGGTCGCTCCCCTCAACCGGCGCGACGGCCAGCCGCCTTGACCATGCCCGACTGTCGCCCGTAAGTTTCCAGATGGCAGATCATACCTTCCGCATGTCGGAAGGGAAGCCCCGAGAGGCGGGAGAGTCATGAGCACGGTTGACGGTGTGGACGGCCTGGAGGTCACCGGGGCGATCAGCGAACGCTACGACGAGGTGCTCACCCCCCGCGCACTCGGTCTGGTCGCCCTGCTGCACCGCGAGCTGAACGCCCGACGTCTCGAGCTGCTCGCCGCGCGGACGGAACGCGTGCAGGCGCTGGCGGACGGCGGCACGCTCGACTTCCTGCCCCAGACGAAGCACGTCCGGGACGACGACACCTGGCGGGTCGCCGAGCCCGCGCCGGGTCTGGTCGACCGCCGTGTCGAGATCACCGGCCCGACCGACCGCAAGATGACGATCAACGCGCTGAACTCGGGCGCGAAGGTCTGGCTCGCCGACCACGAGGATGCGAACTCACCCTTGTGGGAGAACGTGATCGGCGGCCAGCTCAACCTGCTCGACGCGATCGACCGCACCGTCGACTTCACCAGCCCCGAGGGCAAGTCGTACGCCCTCGCGCCGGACGACCAGCTCGCCACGATCGTCGTCCGGCCCCGTGGCTGGCACCTGCCGGAGAAGCACGTGCTCGTCGACTCCGAACCGGTCTCCGGCAGCCTCCTCGACTTCGCGCTCTACCTCACCGGGTGCGGCCAGAAGCAGATCGACCGGGGCCAGGGCCCGTACTTCTACCTGCCCAAGATAGAGAGCCACCTCGAGGCCCGGCTCTGGAACGACGCGTTCAACCTCGCGCAGGACCACCTCGGCATCCCCCGCGGCACGATCCGCGCCACCGTGCTGATCGAGACGTACCCCGCAGCGTTCGAGATGGAGGAGATCCTCTACGAGCTGCGTGAGCACTCCGCCGGCCTCAACGCGGGGCGCTGGGACTACATGTTCAGCGTGATCAAGTGCTTCCGCACCCGCGCGGCCGAGTTCGGCCTGCCCGACCGCAACTCGGTGACGATGACGGTGCCCTTCATGCGCGCCTACACCGAGCTGCTCGTGCGCACCTGCCACCGGCGCGGTGCCCACGCGATCGGCGGCATGGCCGCCTTCATCCCGAGCAAGGACCCCGAGGTCAACGAGGTCGCGTTTGCCAAGGTCGTCGACGACAAGGCCCGCGAGGCCGGTGACGGGTTCGATGGCTCCTGGGTCGCCCACCCGGGCATGGTCCAGACGTGCCGCGAGGCCTTCGACGCCGTCCTCGGCGACCACCCGCACCAGATCGACAACACCCGCGACGACGTCGAGGTCACCGCGGCACAGCTGCTGGACGTCGCGTCGACCCCGGGCGACGTGACCGAGGCCGGGCTGCGCAGCAACGTCAGCGTCGGCATCCAGTACATCGAGTCGTGGCTGCGCGGCCAGGGAGCCGTGGGCATCAACAACCTGATGGAGGACGCCGCCACCGCAGAGATCTCCCGGTCCCAGATCTGGCAGTGGATCTCCGGCGGCGTCACGATGTCGGACGGCGAGACGGTGACCCACGACCTCGTCGAGCAGATCGTCGAGCAGGAGATGACGAAGATCGCCGAGGCCAAGGGCGACGCGTTCCACGACGGCCGCTGGGACGACGCCCGGGCCACCTTCACCGAGATGGCGCTGGCCGAGACGTACCCCGACTTCCTCACCCTCCCCGCGTACGAGCGGATGCCCTGAGCGAGCCGTGAACCGGACCGGTCTGAACGCCGTCACCATTGCCGCGCAACGGGTGCTGCCTCCGGACGCGGTGATCACCGACCACACCCGGTTGCGCACCTACGACTGTGACGGCCTCGCCCAGTACCGCGTCACCCCCGCGCTGGTCGTGCTCCCGCAGACGACCGGGCAGCTGGCGGCCGTCGTCCGCGCCTGCGCGGAGCACGGCGTGCCGTTCGTGGCTCGCGGGTCCGGCACCGGCCTCTCCGGCGGCGCGCTCCCGCACGCCGACGGCGTCCTGGTCGTGACCTCGCGGATGCGCGCGATCCTCGCCGTCCGACCCGACGACCAGCGCGCGGTCGTCCAACCCGGCGTCGTCAACCTCGACGTCACCAAGGCCGCCACCGGGTTCGGCTACTACTACGCCCCGGACCCGAGCAGCCAGCAGGTCTGCTCGATCGGCGGGAACCTGGCCGAGAACTCCGGCGGTGCCCACTGCCTCAAGTACGGCTTCACCACCAACCACGTCGTCGGCGCCGAGTTCGTCACACCGGACGGCGACGTGGTGGCGCTGGGCGGCACGGCCCCGGACGCGCCGGGCTACGACCTGCTCGGCGCGGTCGTCGGATCGGAGGGGACGCTCGGGGTGGCGACCTCCGTGACGCTGCGGTTGGTGCGTCTGCCCGAGGACGTCCAGACGGTGCTGTGCGGCTTCGCGACCACGGACGACGCCGGGGCGGCCACGACGGCGATCATCTCCGCGGGCATCGTGCCGGCCGCCATCGAGATGATGGACGCACTCGCGATCGAGGCGGCCGAGGCGGCGGTGCACTGCCAGTACCCGGAGGGCGCCGGCGCGGTGCTGGTGATCGAGCTGGACGGGCCGGCGGCCGACGTGAGCGCCGAGCTGGACGACGTGCAGCGGTTGTGCCGCGAGAGCGCCGCCTTCGAGATCCGCGTCGCCGCGGACGACGCGGAGCGCGCGCTGATCTGGAAGGGCCGCAAGTCGGCCTTCGCCGCCGTCGGCCGGATCAGCCCCGACTACATCGTCCAGGACGGCGTGATCCCGCGCACCGCCCTGCCCGAGGTGCTGCTGGCGATCGCCGACCTGTCGTCGCGCACCGGTGTCCGGGTCGCCAACGTCTTCCACGCCGGCGACGGCAACCTGCACCCGCTGGTGCTCTTCGACGACTCGGTCGACGGAGCGGGGACGGCGGCGGAAGAGGTCAGCGGGGCCATCCTCGACCTGTGCCTGGCCCACGGGGGGTCGATCACGGGCGAGCACGGCGTGGGCGCCGACAAGGTGGCGTACATGCCGAGGATGTTCACCGACGACGACCTCGACACGATGCAGATGGTGCGGTGCGCGTTCGACCCGGCCGGGATCGCCAACCCGGGCAAGGTGTTCCCGACCCCGCGGCTGTGCGGCGAGGTGCCGGGCCGCCACCGCGGCGCGCACCCGCTCGTCGAGGCAGGCGTGGCCGAGGCCTTCTGATGGCGACCCGCACGCTGGACGAGGCCCGTTCGGCCGTGAAGTCGGCCTGCGGCGACGTGCGGGACGCCGGGACGTCCGACGACGTGGACGGCGTGACGCCCTCGCTGGTGGCCAGGCCGGCGTCCACCGAGCAGGTGGCCGACGTGATGCGAGCCGCCGCCTCGCACGGGCTCGCGGTCGTCCCCCGCGGGCACGGCACCAAGCTGTCGTGGGGCCGGCCGCCGGAACGCGCGGACCTCGTCGTCGACCTCTCCCGGATGGACGCCGTCCTCGACCACGCGAGCGGTGACCTCATCGTCGAGGCGCAGGCGGGTGCGGGGCTGGCCGACGTCCAGCGCGCCGTCGCCATTGCTGGACAACGACTCTCGGTCGACGAGACGGTCCCGGGCGCCACCGTCGGCGGCACGCTGGCCACCGCCGCGAGCGGGCCGGGTCGCCTGCTCTCGGGCACGGTCCGCGACCTGCTCATCGGCGTCACCGTGGTCCGCGCGGACGGCGTCGTCGCGCACGCGGGCGGGCGCGTCGTCAAGAACGTCGCGGGCTACGACCTCGGCAAGCTCGTGGTGGGTTCGTTCGGGACGCTGGCGGTGGTCACCGAGGCGGTGTTCCGGCTGCACCCGATCCCGGCGGCGCGCAGCCTGGTGACGCGGGACGTGGCGACGCCCGCCGAGGCGCAGCGCCTGGTGCAGGCCGTCCTGCACGCACAGGTGGTGCCGTCGGCGGTGGAGATCCGGTGGGGCGACGGCCGTGGCGCCGTGTCGGTGCTGCTGGAGGGCCGCGAGACCGGCGTCCGGGCGCGGACGGCGGCCACCGTCGCGCTCCTCGGGGACGGTGCGACCACGGCGACCGGTGACCTGCCCGACGACTGGTCTCGCTACCCCTGGCACGGCACGCCGGCGACGGCGCTGAAGGCCACGTTCGCCGTCTCCGGCCTGGAGCGAGTGCTCGCCGATGCGACGGCGGGCGGTGACCGGATCGACCTGCGCGGCAGCGCCGGGGCGGGCGTCACCTACCTGGCGGTGCACGAGACGGACGTCGGCGCCGTGGCCGCCCTCGTCGAGCGCCTGCGCCGCACGTGCGCGTCGCTCGGCGGGGCCCTCGTCGTCCTCGACGGACCCGCCGACGTCAAGGCCGCCGTCGACTCCTGGGGGCCGGTCCCGGCGCTCGACCTGATGCGCCGGGTCAAGCACCAGTTCGACCCGGCACGCACCTTGTCACCCGGCCGCTTCGTCGGGGGCATCTGATGGCCGCGTTCGACGACCACCGGCCGCCCTCGCTCGAGCTGATCGGCGACTGCGTGCACTGCGGGTTCTGCCTACCGACCTGCCCGACGTTCGCCCTGTGGGGCGAGGAGATGGACTCGCCTCGCGGACGCATCCACCTGATGGAACAGGGCCTGCAGGGCGAGCCGATGACCGAGTCGATGGTCGGCCACATCGACGCCTGCCTCGGGTGCATGGCGTGTGTCACGGCCTGCCCGTCGGGGGTGCAGTACAACCGGCTGATCGAGGCCACCCGGGCGCAGGTCGAGCGGCGGCACGACCGGGGGTGGCGCGACCGGCTGCTGCGCGGAGCGGTCTTCGCGGTCTTCCCGCACCCGCGTCGACTGCGGGCGCTGCGCGGTCCCCTGCGCACCTACCAGCGCACCGGACTGGACCGTCTCGTGCGCCGGTCGGGGCTGCTCGAGCGGCTGGCGCCGAGGTTGGCGGCGATGGCGGCCCTGGCCCCCCGGCTCGGACCGCGCGAGCGCGTGCCGACGCGGGTGCCCGCCGTCGGGGAGCGGCGGGCCGTCGTGGGGCTGCTGACCGGCTGCGTGCAGGGCGAGTTCTTCCCCGGTGTCAACGCCGCCACGGCACGGGTGCTGGCCGCCGAGGGGTGCGACGTGGTGGTGCCGCCGTCACAGGGCTGCTGCGGCGCCCTGTCCGTGCACAACGGCCGCGAGGCCGAGGCCCGGCGTTACGCCCGCGCCACGATCGACGGCTTCGAGGCTGCCGGCGTCCAGACGGTGGTGGTCAACGCGGCGGGCTGCGGGTCGAGCATGAAGGAGTACGCCGACCTGCTCTCCGACGAGAACGCCTACGCCGAGCGCGCGGCCGCCTTCTCGTCGCGGGTGCGGGACGTGTCCGAGCTGCTCGCCGAGCTCGGCACCGTGGCCCCGCGCCACCCGCTGGGCGTCACGGTGGCCTACCACGACGCCTGCCACCTCGGCCACGCGCAGGGCGTGCGCAGCCAGCCGCGGGCCCTGCTGCGCGAGATCCCTGGCGTGCAGCTGCGCGAGATCGCCGACGCCGACATCTGCTGCGGCTCGGCGGGCATCTACAACATCCTGGCCCCGGAGCCGGCCCGCGAGCTGGGTGACCGCAAGGCCGCCGACGTCCTTGCCACCGGGGCAGACCTGCTCGTCACCGCCAACCCCGGGTGCCTGATGCAGGTCGCGGCGGCGCTCGAGCGCCGGGGCGCCCGGATGCCGATGGCCCACACCATCGAGGTGCTCGATGCCTCCATCCGCGGCCTCCCCGTGAACGAGCTCCTCCGTCGCGGTTGATCAAGGACTGCGTGCTCGGTTCCCGGGAACACGACCGCGCCGTCACGCCTTGTACGTGGCATGGCCACTATCGACCTGACCACAGACACGTTCGCGAAGGCCGTCGAGAGCGACGGCATCGTCCTGATCGACTTCTGGGCGGAGTGGTGCGGCCCGTGCCGTCAGTTCGCCCCGGTGTACTCCGCGGCGTCCGAGACCCACTCCGACGTCACCTTCGGCAAGGTGGACACCGAGGCCGAGCAGGCCCTGGCGTCGATGGCGAACATCACGTCGATCCCGACGCTGATGGCGTTCCGCGACGGCATCCTCGTCTTCGCGCAGGCCGGCGCCCTGCCCGCTCCCGCGCTGGAGCAGGTCGTCGACGGCGTCAAGGCGCTCGACATGGACGACGTCCGCCGCAAGGTCGCGGCCGAGCAGGCCGACCAGGCCGACCACGCCGAGCACACCCAGCACTCCCACGCCGGCGTCCGGGAGTAGGACATGGCCGCCGTCACCGTCGAGAACCTGCTGACGCTCCCCCGCGTGCCCGTCGTCGACCCTGGCACGGAGCAGGCGCGACCGGTCGTCTCCGTCACCACCGCGCCGAGGGGTTTCGAGGGCGAGGGCTTCCCGGTGCGCCGCGCCTTCCACGGTGTGGACCTGCGCGAGCTGGACCCGTTCATCCACATGGACCAGATGGGCGAGGTCGAGTACGCGCCGGGCGAGCCCAAGGGCACCTCGTGGCACCCGCACCGGGGCTTCGAGACCGTCACCTACATGATCGACGGCGAGATGGCGCACTCCGACTCCCACGGGGGCGGCGGCCTGATCGGCGGGGGCGACACGCAGTGGATGACCGCCGGCGGGGGCATCCTGCACATCGAGACACCGCCCGAGCACCTGGTCACCAGCGGCGGGCTGTTCCACGGCCTCCAGCTCTGGGTGAACCTGCCCCGCACGCAGAAGCTCGCAACGCCGCGGTACCAGGACATCACCTCCGCGAAGGTCGCCCTGCTGAGCTCCCCGGACGGCGGCGCGCTGGTTCGCGTCATCGCCGGCTCGGTCGGGGACGTCGAGGGCCCCGGGTCGACGTACACGCCGATCACGCTCGTGCACGCGACGATCGCCCGCGGTGCCTCCCTGACCCTGCCGTGGCGGTCGGACTTCAACGCCCTCGCCTACGCGCTGGGCGGGTCCGGCTCGGTCGGGCCCGGACGACGGCCCTTCGAGTCGGGCCAGCTCGCCGTCTACGGCGCCGGCGACAGCATCACCGTCGCGGCCGCGGACCGGCAGGACTCACGCACCGACGCGTTCGACGTGTTCATCCTCGGCGGCCGGCCGATCCGCGAGCCGGTCGCCGCCTACGGGCCGTTCGTGATGAACACCCGGGCCGAGCTGGTGCAGGCGTTCGAGGACTACCAGGCCGGACGGCTGGGCACCGTCCCCGCGGCCCACGCGGCGGTGAACGCCGCGACCCCGGACGCCTGACCGGGAACGACGTGCTTGATCACCACCATCCGTCCTCGTGATCAAGCACGTCGATCCGGGCTCCAGCGGTCGACCGCGGAGGCCAGCACCGTGAGCGGGAGGCCGCCGGTCGCCAGCAGCATGTCGTGGAACGCCTTGAGGTCGAACGCCTCGCCGAGCCGATCGCTCGTCGTCGTCCGCAGCCTGAGCAGCTCGTGCCGGCCGACCATGTACGACAGGGCCTGGCCCGGGTAGGCGATGTAGCGGTCGACCTCGGTCGCGACCTCGAGCCGCGAGAGCGGGGTGTTCTCGGTCATCCAGTCGATCGCCTGCTGCCGCAACCAGCCGCGAGCGTGCAGCCCGGTGTCGACGACCAGCCGGGCCGCCCGCCACGAGTCCGCCGCGAGCATCCCGAGCCGCGCGACGTCGCCGGAGTACAGGCCCATCTCGTCGGCGAGGCGCTCGCAGTACAGCCCCCAGCCCTCGGCGAAGGCGGTGTCGATCATCACCCGGCGGACGACGGGGAGATCGTCCTGCTCCTGCGCCACGGTGAGCTGGAAGTGGTGGCCAGGAACGGCTTCGTGGAACGCCACGGTCTCCGCGGTGTGGCGCCGACGCTGCGTGGCCTCGTGCGTGTTGAGGAAGTACGTGCCCGGCCGCGACCCGTCCATCGCCGGCGGCAGGTAGTACGCGGGCGGGGCGCCCGGTGCGGCGGCGGCCGGGATCGCCTCGACCTGGCACCGCTGGGACGGCACCGTGCCGAACCACCGCGGCGCCACGCCCTCGGCCCGCTCGATCGCGGTCCTGGCCGCCTCGAGCATCTCCTCCGCGCTGTCG
The DNA here is from genome assembly GCA_035646835.1 of Actinomycetales bacterium. Lineage (GTDB taxonomy): Bacteria > Actinomycetota > Actinomycetes > Actinomycetales > DASROP01 > DASROP01. The sequence continues at coordinate 17,253 of DASROP010000147.1, forward strand.
AACGCGAGCTCGTCGTCGTCCCGGAGGTGGGAGAAGATCTCGGCCTGGTCCGAGGTCGCGAACACCCTCTGGCCAACCTCGGCGTACTCCTTCACCAGGTTCTCGACCAGGCCGAGGCCCATGTCGTGCAGCTCGTCCGGCGCCAGACCGGTCGACGTGTGCTGGCGGACCAGCGTCGCGTAGATGGCCTCGCCGCCCGGCAGGTTCGTCAGGCCGACGTGGTCGTCGTCCCGGCCGGACGGCAGGACGTCCGCGACCAGGGAGTCGCGGTACGCCTCCAGCGCAGGCCGGACGACGTCCGTGACCAGGGTGTCGCGCTCGGCGACGAAGCCGGCGTCGTCGGACGGCACGCGGAGACCGGCCAGGTCGCCGTCCAGGACCCGTCCCAGGTGGTCGATGGCGGCGCGCACGAGGCGCTCGACCGGCGTCCGGCCCGCCGCCACGCCGTCGCGGTGACGCGAGGCGGCGTCCGACAGGTACGCGGGCACCTGGGCCAGCCGGGCCAGGTGCCCGGCCCGCCGCCCAGGGGTGTCCAGCGGCGTGCGCGGCAGGAACTCGAGCAGCGCGGACGCCGGCGCGACCCACAGGTCGGTCACCGTCCACTCGATCGCACCCAGCCGGGCGGAGTCGCGTTCGGTGGCGGCCACGTGCCGGACGAACTCGACCGTCTGCCGGTCGGTCTCGCCCAGCCCGTCCACCGGCATCGCCGCCGCGGCCGAGGCGATCGCGTCGTAGCGCTCGGCGGCGCGGACGGCGGCGTCGGCGGAGAGGTCGTCCAGGCGGTCGTCGTATCCCGGCAGCCCGAGGAGGGACGCCGACAGCGGCGAGGCGGTCAGGACGGCGTCGAGGAGGTCGTCGGCGAGGTCGCGTGGGGTCACCGGCGCGACGGTACCGGTCAGGTCAGGTCGAGCTCGAACCACACGCGCTTGCCGTCGGGCAGCAGGTCGGCGCCCCACCGGCTGGCCACCTGGTCGACCAGCGCCAGGCCCCGGCCGCCCTCGGCGAGGCTGTCGGCCTGGAGCCCCGACCGGGGAATCACCGCGTCGGCGTCGTGGACCGCGATCGAGACCAGGGTGTCGGTGATCGCGACGGAGACGCTCAGGGCGTTCTCGGCGTGCACGATCACGTTGGTGACGAGCTCGCTGACGAGCAGCTCTGCCGAGTCGGCGACCGCCGCGGCGACCGCGTGCGACTCGAGCCTCGCGCGCACGAACCGCCGCGCCCGCTGCGGGGATCGCAGCGAGGCGCCCAGCTCGATCACGCCGACGCCCTCGCCGCGGTCGTCGCCCGGCAAGGACCGGACGGCGAGGAGCGCGGTGTCGTCGTCGTGGGCCAGGTCGCGCCCCAGCGCCTGCAACGCGCGGTCGCACAGCTCCTCGGCGGACGTTCCCGGCCATCCGACGGCCTCGCGGAGTTGCTCCAGCCCCTGCCCGAGGGACCGTCCCCGCTCCTCGATCAGGCCGTCGGTGAAGAGCAGCATGCTGGACCCGGGCGCGAGGCCCAGCACGACGTCGCGGTAGTCGGGTTCGACCCCGTTGCCGCCGGCGCCGAGGGGAAGGCCCGGGTCGAGCTCGAGCAGCAACGCGCCCCCGCCCGGGCTGATCACCACGGGTGGCAGGTGCCCGGCCGTCGCCATCGTCAGCGTCCGTCGCGCCGGGTCGTAGATCGCGTACGTGCACGTCGTGAGCTGGGTCTCGTCGAAGGACCGGACGACGAGGTCCAGCCTCGTCAGCAGGGCCGCCGGCGCCAGGCCCTCCAGGGCGTAGGCACGCAGGACGGCGCGCAGCTGGCCCATCACCGCCGCGGCCCGGACACCCCGCCCGAGCACGTCCCCGATCACCAGGCCGGTGCACCGGTCGGGCAGCTCGATCACGTCGTACCAGTCACCGCCGACCTCGGTGCCGTCGGCGCCCGGGAGGTAGCGCGACGCGACGACGAGCCCGGGCGCAGGGGGCATCGCCTGGGGCAGCAGGCTGCGCTGCAGTGCGACGGCCACGTCGCGCTCGCGCTCGTACAGGCGGGTGTTCTCGATCCGCGCGCTGGCCATCTGCGCGAACTGCGCCAGCACCGCCTCGTCGTCCGGTGTGTACCGGCCGACCACGCGCTCGCCGACCCGCAGCGCCCCCAGCCTCTGCCCGTCCCGGCCGACGAGCGGCACGACCAGGTCGTCGGCCCGGGACCCGGTGGTCCGCGGCTGCGGCGAGGGTCCTCCGGGGGTGATGGCACCCTCCCAGCCGTCCCCCACCTCCAGGTCGACCGCGGCGTCCAGCGCGCCGACGAGGGCGCGCGACTGCTCCGTCACCGTGTCGAGGACGGCTCCGAGCGTCGCCACGCCCGACAGCGCCAGCGAGGCGGCCGCCAGCGCCTCACGTCGGGCGGCGCGGCGCTGGGCGGCCAGCGCCGTCGCCACGTGGGCCGCGACGAGGTCGACGAAGTCACGGAGGTCACGGTCGAGGCGGCGTCGTGGGTTGACGCAGAGCACGAGGACGCCGAGGGGCCCCTCCGCGTCGGTGTAGACCACCGGCACCATGAACATCGAGCGACGGCCGCTCGCGGTGTCGACGTCCACCTCCTCGACGACGACGGCGGCATACTCCAGCACGGACCAGAGGCTCGCATCCAGCCCACCGGCGGCGGCGTCGCGACCCACGGACGCCGGCCAGGCGCGCACCGGGGTGCCCTCCGATGCGGTCAGCCCCAACGACGCCCACCGGTCGTCGGCCAGGTACAGCGCCGCGAAGGGCAGGTCCGCGTCGTCGCTCGCGATGGCCTCGACCGCCCGCTGGCAGACCTCGGCCTCGGTGCGGGCGTCGCCCACGCGGTCCGACAGCAGGCGCAGGGTGCCCAGACGCCGCTCGGTCAGGACCCGGCCCGTCGTCTCGCTCACCGCCGCCATCACACCGCCGACGCTCCCGTCGTCGTCGAACACCGGGCTGTAGGAGAGGGTGAAGTAGCACTCCTCCGGGTACCCGTGGCGGTTGAGGACCAGGAGGTGGTCCTCCGACCACGTGCCCGGCCCCCCGTCGAGCACGCCGGCGATCAGCGGCCCGACGTCGTCCCAGACCTCGGGCCACACCTCCGCGCACGGCCGGCCGAGGCAGGCCGGGTGCTTGTCACCGGGGATCGGGCTGTAGGCGTCGTTGTAGATCATCACGAGCTCGGGGCCCCAGAAGAGGCGCATCGGGAAGCGTGACGACACGCACAGGGCGACCGCGCTGCGCAGGCTCGTCGACCACTGCCCGGGAGGGCCGAGCGGCGTCGCCGCCCAGTCGCGGGCGCGGATCAGCTCGCCCATCCGGCCGCCGCCGTCGAGGGCGCGGCCGAGGACGCCCCAGTCCTGGCCCCGGAGGTCGACGGTCGCGGACGGCTCCGTGGAGACGGAGCCTCCGACCGTCATCCGCATCGCCCTTCGTCCTCGCCGGGGCCGGCCCAGCCGGCCGGTTCGCCAAAGTACGGCAGCGGCGGCGGCTCCCGCAGGACAATCGCGGACCTCGGGCGACGCGTTCGATTCGGGATGTTTCGTCGCGCAACGGTGTGAACGTGCGGTGAATCATCGCGTGTCCCGCGGCCCGATGCCGCGATCTCGTGTCAGCGTTGTCCCATGGCTCCCCTGCCGCCCCAGGACGTCGACCGAGTGGCCGCGTGGTGCCGGACGCGGCTGCCGGAGAGCGTGCATGACGCCGTCCGCACCGAGTGCGACGTCGACGACGGCCACGTGACGATCATCGAGTCCCGGATCCCGGTGCAGGGTGGGTCGCTATGGAGCCGGTGCGCGGTGGCGCGACTGGAGTACAGCGGCACGTGGGCCCTGTACTGGAGGGACCGGCAGGGGAACTACCAGCACTATGACTTCCTGCCGGCGTCCGGGCGGGTCGACGACCTGCTGACCGAGCTCGACCGCGACCCCGTCTCCGTCTTCTGGCGCTGAGCGAGCACGCGCGAGAGCAGCGCGGGGTCGACGTTGCCGCCGGACACGACCGCCGCCGTCGTCCGCGCCGCCGGGACGAGGCCGTGCATCCAGGCGGCCACCGCGACGGCGCCCGACGGCTCGGTGACCAGCCGGCCGGCGAGTGCGAGGTGCCGCATCGCGGCGAGGATCTGCTCCTCCGTCACGGTGACGATGTCGTCGACCAGGCGGCGCACGTGCTCCCACGGGTGGACGCCGAGGGCCGTCGTCCGCAGCCCGTCGGCGAGGGTGCGGTAGGTCAGCGACCCGTCCCAGGTGACGCGCGTTCCCTCGCGCAGGCTCTGCGCCGCGTCGGCGGCCAGCTCGGGCTCGACGCCGATCACCCGGACGTCGGGCCGCAGCGCCTTGACCGCCGTCGCGACCCCGGAGATCAACCCACCGCCCGAGATCGGAACCAGCACCACGTCGAGGTCGTCGACCTGCTCGCACAGCTCGAGCCCGACGGTGCCCTGCCCGGCGATGATGTGCGGATGGTCGTACGGCGGCACGTGCACGAGACCGTGGGAGGCGACCAGCTCCAGCGGCCGGGTGTCCCGTTCGGACGACGGCACGATCTCGACGTCGGCGCCCAGCGCCCGGACGCCCTCGATCTTGACCGGTGGCGCGGCATCGGGCATCACGATCACGGCGTGCAGGTCGAGCCGGCGGGCGAGCCAGGCGACCGCACGGGCGTGGTTGCCCGACGACTGCGCCACCACGCCGTGCTCGCGCGCCTCGGCCATCGCCAGCGTGATCGCGTTGGCGGCCCCGCGGACCTTGAACGCGCCGGTCGGCTGCAGCGACTCGGCCTTGCAGTGCAGGACGTCGTCGATGCGGTCCGGGTGGGGCAGGGCGATAACCGGCGTGCGGATCGCCAGGCCGGCGACCCGCTCGGCGGCCGCGCGGACGTCGTCCAGGGTCACGAGGGTCACCCGCCGACCGTAGCGGTCAGCCGGGGCCGGCGACCTCGACGAACCGGCACAGGGCGTTGACCTTGCGCAGCTGTTCCGGGGAGTGCACCGCCGCGTCCAGGAGGCGAGGGCTGCCGACGAGGACGGCCAGGCACTTGGCCCGCGAGACCGCGACGTTGAGCCGGTGCGTGTCGTAGAGGAAGTCGACGCCGCGGGGCGCGTCGTCGGCACTGGAGCTCGCGGTCGTGTAGATCACGACCGGCGCCTCCTTGCCCTGGAACTTGTCGACCGTCCCGACCCGGACGCCGGGTAGCGCGGCCTTCAGCCGCGCGACGTGGCTGTTGTAGGGCGCGACGACCAGGACGTCGTCCGGCCCCATCGTGTGCTCGGTTCCCTCGTGGTCGCGCCAGCGGGCGCCCACGAGCCCGTCGACCAGCCGGCGGACGGCGTCGCACTCCTCCTCCGAGGCCGCGGCGCGACCGACGTGCTCGACCGGCACGAACCGCAGCCCGCTCCCCTCGATCGACGTCGTGCCCTCGATGCGTTGCCGTTCACGACCCGGCGCCGAGCTCAGCCGCCCCTCGTAGGAGAGGTCGGAGACGAAACCGGCGATGGCCGGGTGCATCCGCCAGGTCGTGGCGAGGAAGACGCCGCGGTCGGCCGGCACCGTGTCGTGGCCGTCGAGCAGGTGCTCGAGCACCGAGACGCCGGCCCCGTCGGGGTGCAGGGCCTGGCTCGGCTGGCTCAGCTGCTGCGGGTCGCCGAGCAGCACCATCGACGTGGCGGCCTGCGAGACGGCGAGGGCGTTCGCCAGGCTGAACTGGCCGGCCTCGTCGACGACCAGGACGTCGACGCTGCCCGCCATGTCCTCCCGCGACCACAACCAGGCGGTGCCGCCGACGAGTCGGGCGCTCCCGTCGCCGAGGCGGGTCACGACGTCGTCGTTGCCGGCCTGCTCGACACCGGGCGCGCCGCAGAAGTCGTCGACGTCGTTGCACCGCTGGAGGGCGGGACGCGCCACCGACCTCAGCAGGTGCCCGATCACCTCGTGGGACTGGGCCACCACACCGACGCGCAGTCCCTCGTCGAGCAGGGCGCGGATCAGTGCCGCGCCGATCGTGGTCTTGCCCGTTCCCGGCGGTCCCTGGACGGCGAGCACCTCGCCCGACAGCGACCGTCCGAGCCGGATGACGGCCGCCTCGGACGACTCCCCCGGCGCCAGCTCGGTGGCGGCGGGCACGCGCCGGTCGAGGACGTTTCGCCCGAGCGGTTGCTCACCTGCGAGCACCGAGGTGCCGAGCCGGTGGACGGCGCCACGGAGGGCACGGTCGTCGATCGGCCCCGGTGGTCCGAAACCGCGTGACGTCAAGGGTTCTCGCTTCTTGCCCAGCCGGAGGACGACGTAGCCTTCGACGGCGTCGATCTCCTCGACGGTCCCGGCGCTGTCGTGCGTGTCGACGTCCAGGGCGGTCTTGCCGACGCCGATCTTGCAGTCCTGGGGCGGGAACTCGTACCGCCACAGCCGGCTCTGCTTGATCTCACCGACCTCGACGGGGGCGCCCAGCCGGCCGATCGCGCTGCCGTCGTCCGTCAGCTCGTCGTCGTCGAGGTCCTCCAGACGGAAGACGTCCCACCAGCCGGGCCGGGCCTCGCGGCGGTGCCACTGCACGAGGTCGGCGAGCAGCGGGTGGCCACCGTCGCGCAGGCGCTCGGCGAGCTCGATCTCGGCGACCTCGGCGTCGCTCAGCGGCTCCGCCGGGTCGAACGGCTCGTTGTCCGGTCGCGGCTGCGGGCCGTGCACCCCCTCCAGCTCGGAGCGGCGCTCCTCGAGCCAGTCATGCAGGGCGAGGGTGCTCTCGACGTCTGTGCGGTTGTAGGCCTCGATCTGCGGCAGGGTCTCGTCGTCGTGCTCGACCATCCAACGCTCGTAGGCGATCACACTCGACATCGCGTCGGCGACGTCGCCCGCCCCCCGCACCTCTTCCCAGTAGAAGGCCTCCATCTTCTTGATGGAGTAGGACTCCTTGCTGATCCGCAGCCCCTGCCTGACGACGGCGTACAGGTCGACGAAGCGCTCGGCACGCAGCAGCTGGTCGAGCTCGGTCTCCCGGACGCCGTGGCGCGCGGTCATCCGTTTCAGCGCCGTCGTCTCGTACGGGGCGTAGTGGTAGACGTGCATGCCCGGGTCGGCCCGCCAACGGGCCGTGAGGTCGTCGACGAGGTCGATCACGAGTCGGCGCTCGGCGTCGGGGTCATGGGCCCACAGCCCCGTGAAGGCGCCGGCGCGGTCGCCGAGACCGGCCAGGTAGTCGCGGCCCTCCCCGCCGTCCGCCCACGGGTCGCCCTCGAAGTCGAGGTACACGTCGCCGTCGCTGGGGGGCGGTAGCCGCAGCAGCCCGCGTCGCGGCTCGGGGTCCAGCAGCGCGTAGTGGGGCCCGCGGGTCTGGCGCTCGCGCACCTGCAGGGCGGCCTGTTGCACCATGCGCTCCCGGGTGCCGGAGCCGATGCCCTCGAGCGACAGCGGGTCCGAGCCCGCCAGCTGCTCGACGGTGCGGACGCCCTGCTCGCGGAGGCGTTCGCGGTGGTCGGCGCGCATGAACGCCACCAGGGAGAGGTCGTCGTCCGCCCGCCACTGCCCCTGGCACCGGCCGAGCCAGCGGCACTGGGAGCAGTGCGCCACCGGCACCGGCTCGGTGGGTGCCGGCGCGGTGACCGCGGCGCGGAGCCGGGTCCGGGCGCGCCGTGCGTACGAGGCGACGTCGAACAGGCGCCAGGGGTGCGAGACCCCGTCGCCGGTCACCACGTAGAGGTGCTCGGGGTCGGTGCCCTGAAGGACGGCGAGCCGTTCGGCGTAGGTGGCCATCTGGAGCAGGGCGGGCACCTTGAGCCGCCGGGCCAGCTTCGTGTCCGCGACCTCGTACGACCAGGCGCCGAGGTCGGAGGGCCGGTCTACCTTGAGCAGGAAGTCGGCCTGGCCGCCCCACATCCCGTCGTACAGCGTGGCCTGGTAGACGACGTCGATGCCGGAGCGCATCGCCTCCAGCGTCTGCCGCTCGGCCTCCTGCCGCTCGGTGTGCCCGAAGACGGTGTCGACCTCGACGACGGAGAGCCCGTCGCCCTTGAGCTTCGCGAGGTAGTCCGCCTCGTGGGCCAGGCCCTTCGCGAAGATCAGCTGCAGCGCCTCGTCGTCACCCTGGTCCGGCTTGGCCAGGCCGCGGTGGGCCACGGCGAGGTCGAGGGTCGTGAGGTGCGCGCACGCGAGGTGCTTGGTCAGGTCGGTCGGGCTGAGCACCAGCCGACCGTCCACGTCTCTCATCCCGCTCCCCCCTCGGTCGTCGTGACCCCAGTCTGGGCCACCCCACCGACACCGCTGGCTGGGAGACGGGTCAGAGCCAGGTGGGCAGCTTCGGGAGAGCCACGTCGGCACCCGGACGACGGACGGTCAGCAGGCTGCCGTCCGCGCGGCCCACCAGCCACCCCAGCACATCGGTCGCCGACCCGGTGACGACGACGGGGACCGCGTCGTCCGGGCCGAGCACCCACCGCCGGTCGCGGTCGGTCGGCTCGAGCGTCACCGCGGGGCACCCGTCGCGCCCGGACAGGAAGCCGGAGGCATCGTCGAGCAGCAGGTCGACCACTCCGACCGGCAGGTCCGCGACCACGGCCCCGGCGGCGAGGTCGACGGCGTGCAGCCACACCTCCCGGATCCGCATCCACGGGATGTCGGACGCCGGCATGTCGCGGCCCAGCGCACTGCGCACGCGGGCCCGTCGGCCGGCGTCGTCCAGGGCGTCGAGCGCCTCGTCGAGCTCTGCCGCCGTCCGCACCAGGTCGTCACGCAGCCGGTCCGCGGGCAACGTGGCCGACACCTCGATCTCGGCGGCACGCTCCGAGCGGCTGGCGTACATCGGAGTCTCGACACCGGTCCGGGCCCACGCGACGAGTCGCCCGAGTGCCTCGGCGTTGCGGGCGAGGTGCCCGACGACGTGCGCCCGGCTCCAGCCCGGCAGCCCGCTCGGCTCGGCCAGCTGCCCGTCGTCCAGCCGATCCACGGCAGCCAGCAGGAACGCCGTCCCCTCCCTCATCCACGGCAACGTGACCGTGACGTCGTCGCGCCGTCCCGCCGTCCCCATCGCCGACCCACTTCCTGCCGCGCCACATGTGCTGTCTGCCCAGTTGATCACGTTCTGGTCCGGCACCAGGCTGCAGAAGTCGTCGAAACCGCTTGGCACCACGCCCGGCGGGGCGCACGATGGGTGGTCATCGAGAGGTGGTCGAATGAGCTCCGGACGTTACTGGGACCTGCGCGAGTGCCGCTGGGTCGCCTGGCAACCACAGGCGCCCGGAATCCCCGAGCCCCGAGAGTCGACGGACACGCCGGCCCAGCCTCGACCGACCTCCCGCGACGCGATCCGCGACCAGGAGGCGACACATGTTCGTGCAGGTCATCCAGGGACAGCTCACTGACGACGGGCCGGTGCTGAAGGCGCTCGACGACTGGGTCGAGCGCCTGTCGGCGGGCGCGGACGGCTGGCTGGGCAGTACCTCGGGCACGACGGACGACGGCAGCTTCGTCGGCATCGTCTGCTTCGACGACGAGCCGTCGGCACGGCGCAACAGCGCCCGGCCGGAGCAGGACGACTGGTGGTCGAGGACGTCGGGTCTCTTCGCCGGTGACGTGGCCTTCCACGACAGTGCCGAGGCGGAGACGCTCCGCGGGGGTCCGTCGTCCGACGCGGGCTTCGTGCAGGTGATCCGGGGCCGCACGAGTGACGCCACTCGGCTGCGGGAGTCCGAGAGGACGCTGGAGACCACCTCCTCCGGGCTTCGGCCGGACCTGCTGGGCCTCGTCGTGGCCACGCACGACGACGGCACCTTCACCGAGGTGGCGTACTTCTCCAGCGAGGAAGATGCCCGCCGCGGCGAGGCCGAGGACCCGCCGCACGACGCCCGCGCGGCGATGGAGGAGGGGATGTCGGTGATGGACGACGTCACCTACCTCGACCTGCGCCGGCCGGTACTGCACCAGCCGGCCTGACCAGGGTCACCGGCGCCGTCCCCTGCCCGTAGCGGGCGCGAAGCTGGCCGGGCGCCACCTCGGTCCCGCGGCACTGCGGGGCCACGACTGGAGGCTGGACGTCCCGAAGCCGCCGGTGGCGCCCTTCCCGAAGACCTCGTCGCACTGGTGCAGGGCGTCGGACGGCGGCACGGGCACGTGCGCGTGGAGGCCGCCGTCCCCTGGGAGGTCCCGGCACCCAGCGCGCTGGGCCCGGGGATCGAGCGGGTTCGACGTATGGTAGACGTAGTCTACCACCAGGGTAGAGTGCTACCCGTGGGGATGAACATCAAGAACGAGAGGACGCAGCGCCTCACCCGTGAGCTCGCCGAGCGGACCGGTGAGAGCCTCACGACGGCGATCACGGTCGCGGTCGAGGAGCGGCTCGCGCGGCTCGATGCCGCCGACTCCGACCACGTCACGGACCTCACCGAGCGGATCCTCGCGATAGGCCGCGGCATCGCCCCACGACTGAAGGGCCCGTTCGCGGACCAGGATCACGGGGACCTCCTGTACGACAGCAAGGGTCTTCCCCGGTGATCGTCGACGCGTCCGCGCTCGTCGCCATCGTCAGGGACGAGCCCGACAGCGACGTGTACGCCCGCGCGCTCGCCCGGAGCCGGGACGCGCGCCTGTCGGCGGCGACCTACGTCGAGGCCGCCGTCGTCGTCGACTCAGCCGAGGACCCGGTGGCCTCGCGCCAGTTCGATGACCTCCTCCAGACGTCGGGGGTGACCGTCGTGGCAGTGACTTCCGCGCATGCGGAGATCGCGCGCGAGGCGTACCGCGACTACGGCAAGGGCAGCGGGCACCCCGCGAGACTGAACCTCGGCGACTGCTTCTCCTACGCGCTGGCGCGTGCCACCGGCGAGCCCTTGCTGTTCAAGGGTGACGACTTCTCGCACACCGATCTGCGCTCGGCCCTGGAGTAACGCCCTCACGCCGTCGATGTCGTCGCCCGGCGGCGCGGTCAGGTGCCGAGGCCCGCCTCGCGGGCGATCACGATGGCTGCGCCGCGGTGGGTGACGCCGAGCTTGGCGAACAGGCTGCTCATCGCGTTCTGCACCGTCTTGACCGACAGGAAGAGCTGCCGCGCGATCTGAGGGTTGGTCAGCCCGCGGGCGACGAGGTCGAGGATCTCCCGTTCACGGGGGGTCAGCTCGGGGATCGGTCCGTGCCCGGGCGGGCGGACGGCGGCCTGCAGGATCTGGTGCCCGACCGGCCCGGCCAGGACGGTGTGCCCGTCGGCGACACCGCGGATCGCCCGGGCTATCTCGTCCGGCGCCGCTCCCTTGAGCAGGTAGCCGTGGGCCCCAGCCCGCATCGCTCGGAGCACCACCTCCTCCTCGTCGTGCATGGTGAGCACCAGCACGCGCACGCCCGCCTCACGGGCGCGGAGCTCGGCGACCACCGAGCTGCCATCGAGCACCGGCATGTCGAGGTCGACCACGGCGACGTCGGCGGGCACCTCGCCGGCCAGGTCGAGCATGGCCTGGCCGTCGTCCGCCGTCCCGACGACCTCGATCCCGTCGACGGTCTCGAGCAGCATCCGCAGGCCCGCGAGGAAGACGGGGTGGTCGTCGGCGAGGAGCACCCGGACGGTCACGACGTCGCCTGCAGGGGAAGCACACCGCGGACGACGGCGCCCCGCGCGTGCGCGGCCGTCACCTCCAACCGGCCACCCAGCTGCTCCGCGCGAGAACGCATCGAGAGCAGCCCGACGCCGGCCGGCGCCTGCGCGTCGAGCCCGACGCCGTCGTCCGACACCTCCACGGTCAGCCGCCTGTCGTCCACCGCGAGCCTCACCACCGCTCGGCGCCCGCCGCTGTGCCTCTCCGCGTTGCGCAGCCCTTCGAGCGCGATGCGGTAGGCGGTGGCCTCCGTGACCGGATCGAGCGGAGGCAGGCGGTCGGGGACGTCGAGCTCCACAGCGAGCCCTCCGGCCCAGCCGCGGACGTGGTCCTGAAGCGCCGCGAGCAACCCGACCTCGTCGAGCGTCGTGGGGCGCAGGCCGGCCAGGATGCGACGCACCTCCTCCACGGCGCTGTCGACGTCAGCCCCCACGTACGACAGCACGTCGTCGACCCGACCGGCGCCAGCGCCCGCGGCGATGAGGTTGCGCGCGGCGCCGACCCGCATCCCCGCGGCGCCGAGCACGGGCCCGAGGCCGTCGTGCAGGTCCCGCTGCAACCGTTGTCGTTCCTCGGTTCTGGCCCCGAGCAGACGCTCGTGACTTCGGCGCAGGTCGGTGCGCAGGGAGACCGCGCGGACGGCGACACCCAGGTGGGCTGCGACGTCCGTCAGCAGGGCGACGTCGCGTGGGTGCAGCTCCTCGGCGGGGTGGCGACGTGAGACCTCCAGGCGGCCCACGAGCTCGCCGGCGTGACTGAGCGGCAGGGACAGGTCGGTGGCGAGCGGTGCGCCGTGACGTGCCTCGACGGTGCCGTCTGCCAGCGTGACGACGAGGTGCGGGAGTCGCAGGCTGCTCCCCAGCTCGCTCAGCGCCCCCGCGATCGGGCTGTCCGCCGGCGTCTGCTCGAGCCGGCGTCCGAGGTTGCGGACCACCTCGAGCGCGTCGCCCCCGTCGCCGAAGAGCATCCTGTCGATCTCGTGGCCCACGAGCCTGCGCAGCGGGAGCGCGGCGAGTGCCACGACGGCGGTCGTCACGAGCCCGGGCAGCAGCTCGGGGTCCGCGGGCAGCAGGGAGCGCAGCACCAGGGCCAGACCGAGGTAGAGGGCCAGGAGCAGGCCGGTCAGCACCGCGTAGGTCAGCCCGCGGCGCAGGACCAGCCCCAGGTCCCACAACCGGTGACGCAGCACGGCCACGGCCAGGCAGGCCACGAACGCCAGCGCGCCGACCACCTCCGTAACCCACCACAGTCCCAGGACGGTCGTGGACAGGACGGAGGCGACGAGCAGGCCGGCCCCGAGGCCGACCCACCGGAGCTGTTGTCGCTCAACGGGTCCCGCCCGCCGGAAGCGGAGCGACAGGGACACGAGTCCGGCCAGCAGGAGCAGCGCGAGCAGGAGGGCCAGGCCGTCGACAGCAGGGGTGAGCGGCGCGAGGGCCGCGACGCCGAGCGGGTTGGGGACTCCCCCGACCGTGCCCTCGCCGCCGGGCACCAGGGCGCAGAGCAGGGCCAGGGTGGCGCTCAGGGCGACGGCGACCCGCTCGACGCGGACCCAGGCGTGACCGGCAGGGCGACCGTCGGGCAGTCGCAGCAGGACGACGACCAGACCGAGCGGCAGGGACACCCAGAGCCAGGTGGTGAGCCACACCGGCACCGAGACGAACGGCCACCCCTGGTCGAGGGCGAGGGCTGCCCAGACGCCCGCGGCCAGGGACAGCTGGGTCACGCACGACGTGGCCAGCAGGACCCAGGCGAGCGGGGCGTCCGGACGGCGGCCCGCCAACGTGGCGCCGATCAGCATCAGCCCGGTGAGCACCACGGTGAGCAGGACGACGGCAACCCGGTCGTCGGGACTCCCACCGAGATGGGCGGGGACGAACCAGAGGCCCGAGAGCACCACGCAGGCCAGCACGACCTGAACCGCGGCGACAGCGCGGGCGCCCGTGCGCCGTCCGTTCATGGCCCTCCCCCGCCAGCCAGCGTCCACAGCGTAGGCCGTGGCGTCGCCGTCCGGACTCGATTCGTCCTACACCAGGGCGGGAGCGGGCTTCCGTGAGGTGGCCAGCGAACGGCCGGCGACGATCAGGGCCACGCCCGTCACGGCCATGAAGGCCAGCGACAACGGCGCGCACAGCCCGCCCAGCACGATCAAGACCCCCGCCGTCCGGCCGACCACGCCGCTGCGCAGGCACCCGACGCCGAGCGCGATGGTGCCGAGCGTGAAGGCCGCGATCAGGGCGTAGAAGCCGACGCCGCCGAGCTCGCCGGCGAGGTCGGGAGCCGACGACCTCGCCTGCCACGGGATGACGACGGCGACGTACCACTGGAGGGTGCTGCCGGCGAAGGCGCCGAGGGTGCCGAGCAGGGTGGCCGCCGTCCCGAGACCACCTCGGCTGCCCGGCCGCGCGGCCAGCCCCGGGACGGCGAGGCCGAGGAGGACGAAGCCTGCCATCGCCAGCCAGGCCGCGGCCGCGTGGGCGGGTGACTGGGCGACCTCGGCGAAGGGCCGGTCGCTCAGGACCGTGCTCTCGAGCTCGAACGGCAGGGCGAGCAGGAAGCACGCGCCTGCGGCGAGGAGCAGCGGGCGCGTCAGCTGGTGGAGTCGGGACACGGTGGGTACCTCCGGAGGGCGGTCGCCGAGGACGTCTCGACGTGGCCACCAACGTGGCGTTCCCGCCTTCCCGAGCGCACGGGTGCAGGCTCCCGTTCAGTCTCCGTCACCAGACGGCGGTGACGCTGCGGTCCGTTCGTGCGTAACGGTGGATGAGGCGGTCCTTGGTGAGCAGCGGCACGCCGTGCCGCCGCGCGCTGGCGTAGAGGAAGCGGTCCGCAGGGTCGCCGTGGAAGCCGGGCAGCTCCGCGGCCGCGACGGCCACGGCTGCTGTCAGCTCGGCGAGCACCACCCGGTCGGCCGCGAACAGGTCGCGGGTCCAGGCCGCCGTCGGCCGGTCGAGGCGGACCCGGCCGCGCGCCACCAGCATGGCGATCTCCCAGCAGCTGATCGGGCTCACCAGGAGGGTGCGCGCGGTGGCCAGGTGGTCGCGGGCCGGTTCCGACAGCCGGTCGGATCCGGCTTGCCACCAGAGCAGCGCGTGCGTGTCCAGCAGGACCGGGTCAGCGCTCTGCACCCCAGGCCTCTCCCGTCGCGTAGTACGCCTCGTCGTCCTCGGCGAGCAGGGTCACGGACCCGAGGGTCGGCGCGGGCTCGTCGTCCAGGGGAACCAGCCTCGCGACGGGCCTCCCGCGTTTGGTGACGACGATGCTCGTGCGAGAGCGCGCGACCTCGTCGATGAGGGCGAGGCAGCGCGCCTTGAAGATGCTGGCCTGGATCCAGTTCTCCTCCACCCCCGCAGATTACTATGGTCCCCGACCATAGTCACATTGCCCCGGGACAGTCAGGTGCCCGGGGCAGCCTTTCAGGCTGTCCGACCCCTGTGATTATCTACCGCCCAGCCGGTGGACGGCGACGGAGCGGGAGGAGGCAGCCAGGACATGTCGGAGACCACCTCGTCGCTACGGCCGTTCACCCACCTGGCGGTGGAGAAAACGACGGCGTACCGCGACGTGCTCGACACGTTCGCGGCGGCCAAGGCGCGCTTCACGGTGCACCTGCGCCCCGAGGACGTCGCGGACGATATGCGAGAACCACCAGCTGACCACGAGCTGACCCTCCTGCTCGACCAGCTGGTCACCTGGGGCAACCTGCGGGCCGACCCCGACACGAGCCGGGTGACGACGGTCGAGGACTTCCACCGCGCCCGTTACCTGTACTCGCTCACGCGTGACGGCGACGCGGTGGAGGCGGCGCTGGTCGCCTACGATGCGGCCCTCGGCCAGCGCGGAGAGCTGCAGGCCGTGGCGCTGGCCGACATCCGCGACCAGCTGCGGGGCTTGGACACCCTCGACCCCGCCGATGACGCAAAGGCGCACGCGGGGCTGATCCTGCTTACCGACCGGTTCGCCGGCCTGGCAGCCAATGCGCAGGCGTTCATGTCGTCGGTGCAGCGGTCGGTCGACCTCGCGGACGCGGACGTCGAGGTGTTCCTGGCGTACAAGGACCGCCTGGTGGAGTACCTCCAGCGGTTCCTGCGGGACCTCGTGGTGGCCGGGGCCGACATCGCGGCCCAGCTCGACGCGCTCGAGCCGGACGTCGACGCCCTCCTGCTGGCCGCGGCCCGGCGGGAGGCGCGGGACGCGGCACCCGGCGAGGACGCCGGCACGGAGTCGGCCGACGAGAGCGTCGCGCTGCGGGTGCGGCAGTGGCGGTCACGCTGGGCGGGGTTGCGGCACTGGTTCATCGGCGACCGTCACCACCCCTCGCAGTCCGCGCTGCTGCGAGACCGCGCGCGAGCCGCCGTCCCCGCCCTGCTGACCGCGGCGGCCGCGCTGCACGACCGGCGGTCCGGGCGCTCGGACCGGTCCGCCGACTTCCGCAGGCTCGCCCTGTGGTTCGCCCAGGCCCCCGACGACACGAGCTGCCACCGGATCTGGAGGGCCGCCTTCGGCCTCGCGCCGGCGCGGCACCTCACGGTGGACGTGGAGACGCTGGACGCACGGGAGCAGACCATGGTGCCGCCGTCCACCCCCTGGTCGCAGGCTCCACCGGTGGTGATCACCCCGCGGCTCCGCCGCACCGGGCGGATCGAGCGACGCGGCAAGCCGGCTTCGGTGACCGACCGCTCGGCGCAGCGCACGCACCTGGCGGCCCTGGCGGCCGCCGAGCACGAGCAGGTCGAGGCTGCGCGGCGCCGGCTGGCCACGGGGCGCCCGACCAGGCTCTCCGAGCTCGACGAGCTCGACCCGGACTCCTTCGGGCTTTTCCTGTCGCTGCTCGGCGACGCACTGTCGGCTCGGGTCCCGGGCGCCGCGACGGTCGAGACGACCACCAGCGACGGCTCGCTCGCGGTGCGCCTGTCTCCCACGCACGACGGTCGTCGGGCCGCCGTCCGCACCCCCGGTGGGGTGCTGCGCGGGCCGGACCACGTCCTGACGGTGCACGACGTCACCGGCGACGCACGGCGTGACGACGACCTCCGTGAAGGAGCCGCGTCGTGACCGACGGGCTGACCGACGCGCTGGAGGCCAGCCGGCTCGCCGAGCGGCGGCGGGCCGCCCGGGCGCTGCTCCGCAGGCCCCTGCTGCCCAGCACCGACCCGGCGTTCGGCGCCGTGAAGCGACAGTCCGTGTGGCTGCGGGACTGGTTCGCACGGGAGACGGGCTGGCACGTTCAGGTGGACCCCGAGACGGTGCGGCTGCGCAAGCGGCCGGCTGACCTGGACGACGGGACGCGTCCCGCGATGTCGGCCCCGGGCCAGCCGTTGCGCCGCCGCCGCTACGTGCTGCTCTGCCTGGCGCTCGCCGCGCTCGAACGGTCGGACGCCCAGACCACACTCGGCCGGCTCGCGGAGTCGGTGCTCGCAGGCGCGGCCGACCCCGACCTGGGGGCTGCCGGGGTCCGGCTCGACCTCGACACGCGCGAGGACCGGGCCGACCTGGTCGCTGCGGTGCGGGTGCTGCTCGCGCTCGGCGTGCTGCGACGCGTCGCGGGTGACGAGACGGGATACGTCCACGGCCCCGGCGACGCGCTCTACGACGTGGACCGCAGGGTCCTCTCCGGGCTGCTGGTGACCGGCCGCGGGCCGTCCACGGTCGACGCGACGGGTCTCGACGAGCGTCTGGCCCTGGCAGCAGACGAGCTGGTCGCCGATACCGACGAGGCCCGGACCCGCGCAGTCCGCCACCGGCTGACCCGACGCCTGCTGGACGACCCCGTCGTGTACTACTCCGACCTGACGGACGACGAGACGGCCTACCTCTCGTCGCAGCGCGCCGCCGTCTTGCGCCGCATCCGCGAAGCGACGGGACTGGTGGAGGAGGTGCGCGCCGAGGGCATCGCCCTGGTCGATCCCGCGGGACGCGACGCGCTCAGCGACGTGACGATGCCCGAGGAGGGCACCGACGGGCACGTCACCCTGCTCCTGGCCGAGCACCTGGCCGCGTTCGACGGCGCCGCGGTGCCGCTGGCTGCGCTGGAGAGCCACGCAGCCGCGCTCGCGGTCGAGCACCGCACGCACTGGCGCAAGGGGTCCGACGAACCCGCCGCGGTCGCCGAGCTGACCGCCAGGGCGGTCGACCGTCTGGCGGCGCTGCGGCTGGCCGACCGGGACGACGACGGGGTGCGCGCGCTGCCCGCGCTCGCCCGGTTCCGCGTCGCCGCGGCCGTCGTCCCGGAGGAAGCACTCGCGTGACCGCGACCCGTTGGCAGCCGGTACGCGCCGGCCTGGTGGACCTCTTCTACTACGACGCGGAGGAGTTCGCGTTCCGCGACGGCCACCTCCTGCTGCGCGGCAACAACGGGACCGGCAAGTCGAAGGTGCTCGCGCTGCTGCTGCCTTTCCTGCTGGAGGGCAACACGGCATCGCACCGGGTCGAACCGGACGGCGACCCCGGCAAGCGGATGGAGTGGAACCTGCTGCTCGGCGGCCGGCACCCGCACAGCGAGCGCACCGGCTACGCCTGGTGTGAGTTCGGTCGCCGCGACGCCGCGGGGCAACAGCACCGCCTGACGATCGGCGCCGGGCTGAAGGCGGTCACGGGACGAACCGGGGTGACGAGCTGGTTCTTCGTCACCGACCAGGGGGTCGGGGACGACCTGCACCTGGTCGGCCCCGACCGCAGGGTCCTGACCCGTGAGCGGCTGAGCGAGGCGATCGGCGAGCGCGGCACCGTTCACCGGGAGGCGGAGCGCTACCGCCGCGCGGTCAACGAGGCGCTGTTCGACCTCTCCCCCGACCGCTACGACGCCCTGGTGACCCTGCTGGTGCAGCTGCGGCAGCCCTCGCTGTCCAAGCGCCCCGACGAGCGCCGCCTCTCGGCCGCGCTGACCGAGGCGCTGCCGCCGCTGGACGACGCCGTGGTCGTGGACGTCGCCGACGCCTTCCGGAGCCTGGAGGAGGAGCGGCTGGCCCTGGCGGCGCACCGGGAGGCACGGGACGCCGCGGCAGCGTTCGCGACGACATACGGCGCTTACGCCCGCATCGCGTCCCGCCGCAGGGCCGCCGAGCCACGCACCGCGCAGTCACGGTACGAGGAGACGGGGCGTCGGCTGACCGCAGCGCGCGACGCACTGACCAGGGCCCGCGAGGACGAGCAGCGGGCCACGGCAGCACAGCAGGACGTCGAGCGGTCGCGTGTCGTCGCGGCCGAGCACGAGCGGGTGCTGATCTCCAGTCCCGAGATGCGCTCGGCCGAGGACCTCCGGCGTGCGGAGCAGGACGTGGTCGACGCCGGTGGGCGGGCCACGGTCGCGAGGGCCGAGGCCGAGACCGCCACCGACGACGTCGCACGGCAGACCAAGCGGACGGCGTCCGCGACCCGGCGCCACGACGACGCGGTCGAGGCGGCGGGCGGCCTCGGTGCCGACGCGCAGCGGCAGGCGTCGCAGGCGCGTGTCCCCACGGCGGACCTGCACGAGCCGGACCGCGGCCAGGTCGAGCGTGACGTGGACACGACGCTGCGGGCCGTCGAGCAGCTCAGGCAGCTGGTGGACCGTGCCGACCGCCGGCGGGTCGAGCACACCGACGCGCAGCGCCGCCGGGAGGAGTCGGCGCAGGCCGCCGATGCCGCCGTCGAGCAGCTCTCGCAGGCTCGCGCCCAGGTTGCCGCGTCCGGCGAGGCCCTGGTCTCGGCCGCGCGCGGCTGGCTGGACGGTGCGACGGCACTGCGGTCGGTCGTCCCCGGCGCGGTCGGCCCCGAGGACCCGGTGGAGGCCCTCGGCGGCTGGGTCGAGACGCTGGCGGGCCGCTACCCGCTCGCCGCCTTCGCCGAGACCGCCGGCCGCGCCGCCGCCGACCTGCTGGGGCGCCGTGACGCGGGGCTCCAGGCCGGCGAGAGGGCACTGGGCGTCCAGCGCGCCGTGATCGTCGAGGAGCGGGCCGAGCTCGAGGCCGGGGTCGACGTCGTCCCCGACCCCTCCCCGACCCGCGACCACCCGTCACGCCGTGACCGCGCTGGCGCACCGCTGTGGCGGCTGGTCGACTTCGCCGACGACACCGACCCCGCCGCCCGGGCGGGGGTCGAGGCCGCGCTCGAAGCGGCAGGGCTGCTCGACGCCTGGGTCACCCCGACCGGTGAGCTGCTGGACGCCGACGACGCCGTCGTGGCCACGGCCGTGCCGGTAGAGCGCAACCTGGGGACGACGCTGCGGGTGGCCGTCGACCGGGGCGACACGCAGTCGGCCGCCGTGCCGGACGACGTGGTGGGCGCCGTCCTGTCCGGCATCGGCCTCGGGCCCGGCGACGCACCCACCTGGGTGTCGACCGACGGGCGGTACCGGGTCGGGTCCCTGACCGGCCGCTGGCGCAAGGACGAGGCGCGCTACATCGGCGCCGGTACCCGGGAGCGCACGCGGCGGGACCGTCTCGCCGAGCTGGCGGCCGAGCTGGAGAGCGTGGACGCGCGGCTGACGACCGTGGCCGGCGACCGCGCAGC
The DNA here is from genome assembly GCA_035646835.1 of Actinomycetales bacterium. Lineage (GTDB taxonomy): Bacteria > Actinomycetota > Actinomycetes > Actinomycetales > DASROP01 > DASROP01. The sequence goes on from DASROP010000147.1 coordinate 37,287, forward strand.
GGTCGCCGTGCAGCTCGCGGCCGTCGAGGCCGAGCTCGCCGCGGTGCCCGACGACGGTCACCTGCGGGGGGCGCACGCGACGGTCAGCGAGCGGGTCACCTTGCGCGCCCGCGCCGCCGAGCGGCTCACCCGCGACGAGACCGCCGAAGCCGCGGCCCGCGAGCAGCTGACGGCCGCGGAGACCGAGCGGAACCGAGCGGCGGCAGAGCGCGGCCTGCCTGGCGAGCGGGACGCGCTGGACGCCGTCGCCCGGGCCCTGGAGGACTACCGGCGGACGCTGGCTCAGCTGTGGCCCGCGCTGTCGGCGCGGGATGCCGCCGGAGCCGCCCTGGCCGAGGCCGAGGAAGACCTGGGTCGGGCGCGGCACGAGCTCGGGCGCCGCCGGGAGGTCACCGGCGAGGTCGCGGCTGTCGAGCACCGGGCCGCCGCGCACCGTGACGGCCTGCGCTCGACCGTCGGCGCCGCCGTCGCCGACCTGGAGCGGAGGCTGGCCGAGGTCCAGGCCGAGCTAGACCGCCTGTCGCGTGCGACCGAGGAGCTCACGCAGCGACGCCTGGACCTGGCCAGAGCCGTCGGCGACGCCGAGGGCCGCGAGCAGGAGCTGGCCGAACAGCTCCAGCGGGTCACCGACACGCGTGCCGGGGCCACCGAACGGCTGCGCGCCTTCGCGCGGACGGGGCTGCTGGCGGCCGCCGTCCCGGACCTCGAGATCCCCGACCCCGACTCGGAGTGGGCACCGACGCCGACGGTCGTCCTAGCCCGGTCGGTGGAGGCAGCGCTGGCCGACGTCCGCGAGGACGACGACGCCTGGCAGCGCGCCACGCGCCAGGTCACCGAGGGCCTGGCCGGCCTCGGCGAGGTGCTCTCACGCTCCGGCAACGCCGTCTCGCACATCCCGGGTGACGACGGGGTCGTCGTCACCACCAGCTTCCGCAACCGCGACCTGAGCGTCGGGCAGCTGACGGCCGCGCTGAACGACGAGCTCACCGAGCGCGAGCGTGTCCTGTCCGCGCACGAGCGAACGGTGCTGGAGAACCACCTGGTCGACGAGGTCGCGGCGCGGCTTGCCGAGCTGATCCGGGGCGCCGAGGCACAGGTCGAGCGGATGAACACCGAGCTGTCGCAACGACCGACGAGCACCGGCATGCGGCTCCGGTTCGAGTGGACCCCCGCGGACGACGGCCCCGCCGGCCTGGCCGAGGCGCGTGGCCGGCTGCTGCGTCAGACCAGCGACGCGTGGAGCGAGCCCGACCGGGAAGCCGTCGGAGACTTCCTGCAGGCGCAGATCGCGGCGGTCCGCGCCCGCGACGAGGGCGGCACGTGGAGCGAGCATCTCAGCGCGGCGCTGGACTACCGGGCGTGGCACCGGTTCGCCGTCCAGCGTTATGCCGAGGGCCGCTGGCGGCCGGCGAGCGGCCCGGCGTCCGGCGGCGAGCGGGTGCTGGCCGCGACCATCCCCCTGTTCGCCGCGGCCGCGTCCCACTACGCCTCGGCCGGAAACCCGCACGCCCCACGGCTCGTCCTGCTCGACGAGGCCTTCGCCGGCGTGGACGACGACAGCCGGGCGAAGTGCCTCGGGCTGCTGTCGGAGTTCGACCTCGACTACGTCCTGACGAGCGAGCGGGAGTGGGGCTGCTACCCGACGGTGCCGGGTCTGGCCATCGCCCACCTCTCCCGTCGCGACGGGATCGACGCCGTCCTCGTCTCCCGCTGGGAGTGGGACGGCACCCGGCGCACTAGGGCCGACGAGCCGACCCGGGCTGTGGCGGCGAGGGCGAGCCCGGCGGACGACGGCCTGTTCGCGTGAGCGGTGCCCACCCCCCGGCGCCGGTCGACCTCCCGAAGCTGCAACGGCTTCTCGGCGACGAGACCCTGGCGTGGCTGGTGCACCGGGTCCGCGACCGGCGCGAGCGAGGGTGGCCGCCGGCGGATCGGCTGAGGCTGGCCGAACCGACCGCCGCCCAGCGCGAGTCGCTGATCGCGCTGCTCGGCCGGCGTCCGCGGTCTTCGGGTGCACTGTCGGTCCGGGTCGGCGAGCTCGACGCCGTGCTCCGCGGGGCGGGGGCGGCGCCGGACCTCCAGACCGCCGTCGTCGCCCTGACCGGTCCCCTGCGCGACCGTGCCGGTGAGCTGGTTGCCCAGGCGTCAGCGTGGGAGCGGGTGCGGTCGCGCCTGCTCGAGGCGGTGGGACCACGACCGGCCCTGCAGCCCTGGGCTCAGACCGTGTGGGCGACGGGACTGCTGCGCCGCCTGGCCGGCACACCGTCCCGCGCGTTGGAGCTGCTCGGGCAGCTGGACGCCGTGCTGAGGGAGCTGCCCGCCGGCGACCCGGTGCTGCGCAGCCGCCTGGCGACGACGGCACTGCACGACGCCCACGGGCTCGACGACGACCGGCCACTGACGACGCTGGTCCTCGGCGCCGCGGCCGCGCTCGGGGACGTGGCGCCGGGCGAGGGCGCCGCGGCCAGGCGCCGCGTCTGGGCGGGTGTCAGGGTCGGGGTCGGTGACCTGAGCGCGCCGGCGCTCACGCTGGGGCTGCCCGGTGACGGGGTGTCGGGCCTGGGTCGGGTGCTCGACGCGTGGCGCCGTGCGGGCGAGCCGGTTCACCTGACGCTGCGACAGTTGACCACCGGGCCAGGACGGTTACCCCTCACGGGCACCGACGTGTACGTCTGCGAGAACCCGTCGGTGGTGGCGATCGCCGCGGACGTCCTCGGGGCCGGCTGCAGGCCGCTGGTCTGCACGCACGGCCAGCCGAGCTCTGCGGTCGCGGCCGTGCTCGACCTCATGGTGACCAGCGGCGCACGCCTGCACTATCACGGCGACTTCGACTGGGGTGGTCTACGGATCGCCGTCCGGGTCGTCGACCGGTGGCGCGCCGAGCCCTGGCGGTACGAGCGCGAGCAGTACGAGGCGGCCGTGGCTGCCGGCCACGGCGGGCGGGCGCTCACCGACTCCTCCCGCGCGCAGGCGCCCTGGTCGCCGGGGCTCGTGACGTCAATGCGCACGAACGGCCGCGCCGTCGAGGAGGAGGCCGTCGTCGCCGACCTGCTCGATGACCTGGCCCGCTGAGTGGTGGCGCCGCTCGGCGGTCAGGTCAGGCGCTCAGGCGCCGATCACTGCCCAGCCGAGCGATCGGGCCGCCTGCGCCTGCCGCGCGTCGAACGTCACCAGACGGACGACGGGCGCCCCGACGCGCTGGGCCGCGGCCAGGTGCAGCGCATCGAGACTCCGGGCACCGGTCAGCTCGGCCAGCTCCGCGGCCGTGCGGCAGGTGATCGCGTCGAGCTGGACGACGGCGGTCCGTCGCCAGTCGCCTGCGAACGCCTCGCGAGCGGCAGCGAGTCCGACCGGATCGACCGCCAGGCGAATCGCCAGCGTCCGCCGGACCTCGACCTCGGTGTGAGCAGCGGTCACCCATTCGGGGTCGGAGGCCAGTAGTCGAGCCGCTGCCGACGAGTCGGGCTCCGCCACGTACCGCTTCACCAATGCGCTGCTGTCCAGGTACTGCACCTACTCGCCCCGGTCGCCGGAGAGGATCTCGGTCGTACTCGGGCCGATCGGGGGCTGGACGGGCTCGACGGCCGCGGGCACCTCGATGGTCTCGCGCACGATCCAGCCGTCGACGAGACCGCGGTCGACGTTGTCGCCGGCCGGCAGCGGCATCAGCACGGCGCGAGGCACCCCCCGGTCCGTCACGCGGACCAGCTCACCCCGTGACGCGCGCTCGACGTACTCGGAGAGACGTGCCTTCAGCTCGCGGATGCCGACGTCCATGTAGTCACTGTACCCACAGAAAGTGACTACACTTAGTACGCCGGGCCGAGGGACAGACGACGCGCGAGCTCGGCGTTGTGGCGGTTGGCGAGACCGACGGCGTCGACGAGCGCCCAGATGAAGATGCCGAGCGGCAGGAAGAACAGGAAGCCCAGCGTCACGAACATGAGGAGGTAGGCGACGAACGACCCGCCGAGGAACGCCAGGCCCCGGCCGACGTGGCCGCAGTACATCTGCCCCGCACCCACCAGCAGGATCGACAGCACCGCGGCCAGGCCGCCCGACTTGCGGCCGAGGATGGCCAGGGCAGCCGCGTTCTGCGCAGACGGCGGCGGGTAGCCCTGGCCGTACGCCACGGGGACGTTGCGGGACGGCGGTGGCGGCGCCCCGTACGGCTGCACCTGTCCGTACCCGGCAGGCGCGGGCCCAGCGGTGTAGGGCTGCTGCGCCGGCTGGGCGTAGAACGGCGGCTGTTCGCCTGGTACCGACATGGCGCTCCCCCGGGGTAGACCGTGCTCGACGCTCGCAGCCGCCGTCCCGCTGCCGCAGCCGAACACCCACATGTCCCCCGAACGGGTCACATCGGCCGGCAGCACTGGATTCGGGCTGCGAGCTGGTAGGAAGGCGGGGTGCTGTCCGAGAGCGAGGACCGGCTGCTGCGCCAGCTGGTGATGGACCGCCTCGCCGAGCGCACGGTGCACAACGGCGGCTTCGTCAGCCGGGCCGAGCTCAGCAGCTTTCCGCTCGAGGGGACCACGCGGCGGCTGATCGACACGTCGAAGGGCATCTGGAACCCGCGCGACCTGGTGGCGACGCTGACGATCGTCAGCTCGCCCGACGGGCCCTACGAGGACCAGGACGTCGAGGGCGGCTTCTTCCGCTACGACTACCGGGCCGGTTCGGACGCCGGCGACAACACGAAGCTGCGACGCGCGGCCGAGCTCGGGCTGCCCCTGATCCTGCTGCGCAAGATCGCCACTGGCGTCTATGTCCCGGTCTTTCCGGTCTACGTCATGGACGACGACCGCTCGGCCCGGCGCTTCACCATCGCCGTGGACGAGAGCCTGAGGTTCATGCCCAAGCCGGCGGAGTGGACGGACGACCAGCGTCGCTACGCGGAGCGGCTCGTACGCCAGCGGCTGCACCAGCCGGAGTTCCGCGGGCGGGTGATCCGCGCCTACGCGACGCGGTGCACGGTGTGCTCATTGCGGCACGGCGAGCTCCTCGACGCCGCGCACATCATCGGGGACACCGAGGTCGGCGGCCTGCCGATCGTCACCAACGGCCTGGCCATGTGCAAGATCCACCACAGCGCCTACGACGCCCGGCTGCTGGGGATCTCCCCGGACTACAGGGTCACCATCGACTCCGACCTGCTCGCCGAGACGGACGGCCCGATGCTGCGGTACGGCATCCAGGCGATGCACGGCGGAACGTTGCAGCTGCCCGCGCGCAGGGCCGACTGGCCCGACAAGGAGCGCCTGGCAGCCAGGTTCGAGGCGTTCGGCCGATGCGCCTGACGCCGGCCACTCCCTCGACGCCCATTGCGGCTCCTGCTCAATGAGTCTCGGCGTCGCTCGAGGCCAGGAGCTCCAGGTCGAGCCGGCGGAGCCAGTCCGTCTCCATGAACTCGAGCATCGGCGACATCTGACGGGTCGCGTAGCGGCCGGCTTCGCTCTCGTCGAGGGGAAGGACGACGTCGCGTTCGGCCGTCGTCCTGTAGCCCACGGCGATGTCCAGGTCACGAGCCGCCGCGGGGTCGATCAGTACGCTGCCGAACACCGTCACACGGCCGCCACGAGACCTAGGGTTTCAAACCCCAAGTTGATCAAGGACTCCATGCTCGCGAGCCGGGCATGGAGTCCTTGATCAACGTTGAGGGAGGGGGGTTTGACCGTCTCAGGTGATGCCGAGCCGGTGGGCGACACCCTCGCCGCCGATGTCGCGGATCAGCCCTGGGTCCCCGCAGACGACGAGCCGGTCGCGGGCACGGGACAGGCCGACGTACAGCTTCTCTCGGGCCCGCTCGTCGCGACCGAACCCGTTCACGGCGAGGACGACGGCCGGTCGTTCGAGCCCCTTGAAGCCGAGGACGTGCCCGTAGAAGACCTGGTCCGCGTCGTAGAAGGACTCCCAGTAGTGGCCCTGGCCTCGGGCCTGGCGTTCGACCTGCTCGGGGTGGCGCTTGCCCGTGGTCAGCAGGGCGACGTGCTCGGCCGGCCAGCCCTCCTCGAGAAGAACCTCGACCTCGTCGTCCGCCTGACCCAGCGCCTCGTCGTCCGAGCAGGCGACGAAACGCACCGGGTCGCCGTCCCCGCCGCGGTAGCGCATCTGCATCTGGGTCAGGGACCCGAAGGTCTGGGCGATCGGGAGCGTGTTGCGGAGGTTCTCGTCCAGGAGCACCGGGACGAGCGACAGCGGCGCACGGCCCTGCCGGGCGAAGACCCTCTGGCCCTCGTCCGCGAAGACGTAGACACCACCACGCTCCTGGTCGCGCAGTGCGGACAGCAGCGCAGGCCACCAGGAGTCCGCGAAGTCCTGTGCCTCGTCGACGACGACCGCGTCGAAGAGCTGGTCGTCGGGCAGGTCGAGCGCGAGGCGGGCCATCTCGGCCGGGAGGCGTTCTTCCCAGAACCGGCTGTCGTCGTCCGAGCCGCTGGGAGCACCCCACACCTGCCCGAGCCCGTGGAAGGTGCCGACGTACGCGGGACGCTCGTGGCGTTTGAGCCCCGCCACACGGCGACGCAGGTACTCGGCCAGGCCGCGGCTGTAGCAGGTGAGCGCGACGCGCTGGCCGGCCTTGGACAGGCGCCGGGCCTGCTCCAGGGCGAGCCAGGTCTTGCCCGAACCGGCGCCGCCGATCACCTCGACGCGTGGCACGGCCCGCAGCGCGGAGAGGATCGTCGCCTGGCGCTCGGTCATCAGGTCGACGTCCGCGGCCCGCTCGGCGATCTCGGCGATCAGGTCGCCCTGCGGCAGCATCCGGCCGCTGAGGACGTCGACCATCGTGTCCACGTCGTCCTGGGTCGCGCACGGGTTCTCGCTGCGCTGGTCGGTGACGAGGTCGTACAGCATCCCGGCGGGGCTGCCGGGCAGGTCGTCGCGGTCGAGCACCATCGCTCGCGGGCACTCCGGCCGGTCGAAGGACGGCGCGATCGCGCTGTGCGGGAAGGCGACGGCGTGGGCGAAGCGGGTGCGACGGCGTCCCCATCGCGGGTCGCGGTCGAGGTAGTCGCGGATCGCGTATTTGCACCTGCGTGCCTGGGCCACCGGGTCGAGGTGGCGGCTGTTGTTGCCCTGGCGCCAGCGCTGGCCGTCGTGGCTGATCCGGCCGCCCTTGACCTCGACGACCACGATGCCGGCGTCCGGCATCGCCACCACGACGTCGGCCTCGTGGTCGCCGTCGTCGTCGGTGATCCGCAGGTTCGCCATCAGGACGTCGTGCGGCCTGAGGCTCTGCTTCAGCGCCTGCCACACCTGTTGCTCCGCGGCAGAGGTGAACACGGGATCGGCGGGGATGCACCGCGGCATGGTCGTCTCTCAGCTCACGCCACGTCGCGACCGGGCTCGGCATCGCCGGAGACCAGCTCGTCGTCGAACGGCGTCTCGCCCCCGAAGACGGCCGCCAGCATCGGGCCGAGGGCGCTGGCCTGACCTCCGACGAGGCCGCAGGTGCCTTGCAGCGACTCGCGATCGACGGCCTCGGCGGGCAGCGCGTACTCGCAGACGACCACGCCGCACGACCAGTAGACGCTGCCGAACCGGGACCGCGCGGTGACGCTGTTCAGCTCGGTCAGCAGCTTCGCCGTCCGCCTCACCCCGAGCGCGGCGTGCGCGAACACGCGGACCGCCATCGGCGACCCGAGCTCCACCGTGACCCACGCGGCCGCCGTCCCGACCCGGAACGGGTAGTCGCCGTCGTCGTCCACCACCAGCTCGTGGCGGTCCCAGATCTCCTGCAGCAGCCGCTCCACGTGCGAGCGGAACCAGACGTCCTCGGCCATGACGCTCCCCCTTCTCGACCCTGTAGCGACCACGATGCCACCCACCACCGACAGCCGGGACGGCGACGCGGCGCCACGCGGGCGCCACGTCGCCGTCACCTCAGCCCAGCAAGGACAGGCCCGAGAGCTGGACATAGACCTCGGACGACGCCGGCGCCGGCAGGTCTGCCGCCGTCGAGATCTCCACGCCGGCGGTCCCCCCGGCGGGCACGAAGGACAGGTACGTGAAGTCCCCACCGACGATCGCGCCGTCCGCACCACGGTGGATCGCCGTGGCGTACAGGTCCTGCAGGTCCTTGGAGAACGGCGACGACACCGTGGCGGTCGTCGTCAGACCGCCGTACTCCTCAGCGCTCGTCGCGACCTGGGTCACCTCGAAGCTTCCGGCGACGTCGTCGGCCGGCTCGGTACCGCCGGGCAGCACCTGCACGGACATCGAGGTCACGCCGTCGAGGTCGTAGACGCTCGCGCCGAGGGCGGCCTGCTGGCCCGGCAGGACCGCGGTCAGGTAGTTCTCCTCGGCGCTGACGACGGCGCCGTCCGCCCCGGTGAACGTGATCTGCACCCGCGCGTCGACCGCGATCGCGGTCCCGCTGTTCGCGAAAACCACCCCGTAGCTCACCTGCGGCGAGCTGTACTCCCCCGCCGGCACCTGCGTGAAGCCGTACTCGACGACCTCGATCACCGCAGCCGGCTCGGCCTCGACCTCGGTCTCAGCCTCGACGACCGGAGCCGCCGACTCCCCCGACACCACCTGCGAACCCTCGCCGTCGCTCGAGACCGCGTCCCCCACCGACCCGCAGCCCGACAGCACCGACACCACCAACAGCGCCACCACGGCGCCCAGAATCCGTCGCATCACGACGTCCCCCTCTCGTCATCGTCGCCCGGAAGGACGACGAGAACGACGTTGACAGCCACCACCGACAACGCCTTCGGACGGCGTCACCCACATGGAGCAGGCGATGGTCGAGGCACCAGCGTCACCCTGATTGTCGCGTGGCCCTACGTCTGGCTTCGGTACTTCGCCTTCACCTGACCTGAGCTACGGCTCGATCAGTCCCGCTCGGATGGCGTACCTGGTCAACTCGGTGCGATCTCGCATGCCGAGCTTCTGAAGCATGTTGGCCCGGTGCCGTTCCACCGTCTTGAGGCTGATCGTCAGGATCTCGGCGATCTCCTTGGAGGAGCTGCCCTCCGCCACCAGCTTGAGGACCTCGTCCTCCCGCGGGGTCAGCACCTTGGCCGGCACCCGTTCTCCACGACGCACTCGCTCGAGGTAGTTGCGGACCAGCGCGCTCATGGCCCCTGGGTAGAGGAACGACTCACCTCGCATCGCCGCGTGACACGCCTCCACGAGGTCCTGGTCGGCCACGGACTTCAGCACGTACCCGGAAGCCCCTGCCCTCAACGACTCGAAGAAGTACTGCTCGTTGTCGTACATGGACAGCATGAGGATCCGTGGCCGTGACCGCCCCCGGGAGATCTCACGCGCGGCCTGCAAGCCGGTCATCCTCGGCATCGCCACGTCGAGTACCGCCAGGTCGATCTCCTGGTCCCGCGCGAGGGCCACTGCCTCCGCGCCGTCACCGGCCTCGGCGACCACGGTGAGGCCCGGATCACTGTCCAGGATCAGGCGCACCCCACGCCGGACGAGACCGTGGTCGTCTGCGAGCAGGATCCGAGTCGTGCCGGCTGGGGTCATGGCTTCGCCCGGACGGGTAGGACCAGGCGCACCTCGGTGCCTCCACCGATCCGCGGACCGACGTTCAGTTCCCCATCGACCAGCAGTGCTCGTTCGCGCATGCCGCGGATACCGGCACCTTCGGGCCGGCTGCCAAGTCCGCGGCCGTTGTCGGCGACAAGCAACGCGACACCATCGCCCTGCTTGCTCAACGAGAGCTCCACGGTGTCGGCGTTCGCGTGCCGGGCCGCATTGGTCAGTGCCTCTTGGGCGACCCGGTAGATCACCAGCTCTGTCTCCGGCGTGAGCCCCGGTAGGCCGGGAGCGAACCCGCGCCGGACGTGCACGCCGCTGTGCGTGGACAGGTCCGTCGCGAGGGCGGACAGCGCGCTGAGCAGGCCCAGGTCCTCGAGCACGCCCGGTCGCAGCCGGCGGGCCACGTCCCGGACCTCGTCCAGGCTGGAGCGAGCGGTCTCCTGCACCAGGCGCAGCTCCTCGGCGATCTCGTCGGGGGCCCGGTCGACAGCCCGTTTGAGGCCCAGGAGCACGACGGTCAGACCTTGACCCACTTCGTCGTGCAACTCCTGCGCGATCCGGTGACGTTCGGCCTCCTTCGCTGCCAGGGCCATCGCGTTGCTCCTGCCCCGCTCGGTCTCGAGGCGCTCGAGCATGGCGTTGAAGCTGCGCACCAAGTGCGACACGGCGCCGCTGCCCGCTTCAGGGAGCCGTTGTCCCGGGTGTCGCATGTCCACGCTCTCCATCAGCCGGATGAGCCGGTCCAGCGGCGCCAGGCTCGTGCGCAAGAGCAAGGAGTTCAGCACCAAGATCACGCTGAGCCCGATGGTGAGCACGACGGCCTCAGAGACCAGCACCCGCGGTGACACCGTGGCCGGGGAGATCGCTAGTGCCGCTGTGCCCACGACGAAGACCATGCCGTTGATGAGGCAGACCCTCCAGTACAGCGGTAGACGCGAGAAGGAGTTCACTCCTGCAGCCTCACCCATCCCTGAGTTCGCTGTCCACGAGACAGCACCTGTCTCGCAAGAGTTGGGTGGCACCACGGATATCGCAGCCCCCGCATGCGGGAGAGACTTGCCGCACAAGACGACTGCGACGGAGGGGATAAGGGTGCATACCGCGACTGCCCGTCTCGCGGCCGGGACGGGCCTGGATCTGCCGACAACCGGCTGGTTCTGGATCGCGATGGGTGCGACAGCGCTGGTGGTTCTGGCCGGCTTCTCCGTGCGGGTCGTGTCGGAGCACGAGCGCATGGTGGTGTCGCGGCTCGGTCGCGTCGTGGGTGTCCGCGGCCCTGGGCTCGTCCTCCGGCTACCGGGTCTCGAGCGGCTCACCCCCGTGTCGCTGCGTCCGGTACACCTGCCACTGTTCGTGATGTCCACGACTCGCGACGGTGTGCAGGTCCGCCTGCTGGCCGACGGCCTGTACCGGGTCACGGATCCGTCGCGGTCGACGAGCGCGTCCCCTGATGCGTTCGGCGCCACCTCCCGCGCGCTGGAGAGCGGACTCTCCAAGGAGGTCGCTCGCACCGACCTGGCGGCCCTGCTCATCGCCCGTGAGCGCTTCGAGTCGCAGCTTCCTCTCGACGTCACGACACTCACCGCGACCTGGGGCGTCGAGGTGTGCGCGCTCGAGATCACCGACATCGAGACCCGGCTCACGGCTGACCTGTTGCACGGCGTGGCCCGGCAGACCGGGCCAGGTGATCGGTAGTGCGCCGGCTCCTCACGCCACCTCCCACCGGCACCGTGCGACGGTGAACCCGTCCGACCTCAACCTCGTCCTGCTTGCCGTCACAGCGGTGCTGCTCGCCGGGGTGGCGGCGGTGCGGATCTCGACCCGGGCCGGCCTGCCCAGCCTCCTCCTCTACCTCGCGATCGGCCTGGTGATCGGGGAGGCGGGCATCGGGCTCGGGTTCGAGGACACCGATCTCACGATGGTTCTGGGCTCCATCGCCCTGGCGGTGATCCTCGCCGAGGGTGGGTTCACGACGCAGTGGCACGTGATCCGTCCCGTCGCCGGACTCTCCGTCGTCCTGGCGACCGTTGGTGTCGCCGTCAGCGTCGCGGTCACAGCGGGCCTGGCCTACGTCGCGCTCGACGTGGACCTGCGCACGGCGGTCCTCCTCGGTGCCGTGATCTCGTCGACGGACGCTGCGGCCGTGTTCTCTGTGCTCAGGAGGATTCCGCTCCAGCGGAGGGTCCGCGCCACGCTCGAGGCCGAGTCGGGGTTCAACGACCCGCCCGTCATCATCCTGGTCACCGTCGTCACCTCTGACGCCTGGGAGGAGGCCAACGCGCTGACGATCGGGGGGATGATGCTGTACCAGCTCGTGGTCGGCGCGGTCCTCGGCCTGCTCGTCGCCCGCGCCGGGCAGTGGATGCTGTCGAGGAGCGCCCTCCCCTCGGCCGGCCTGTACCCACTGGCCACCATGGCGATCGCCTTTCTTGCGTTCGCGATCGCCGGCCTGGCCGGCGGCAGCCCTTTCCTCGCCGTCTACGTCGCGGGCCTGTGGCTGGGGAACGCCACCCTGCCCCACCGCAACGCGACGACGGGATTCGCGGAGGGGCTCGCCTGGCTCGCCCAGATCGGGCTGTTCATCATGCTCGGCCTGCTGGCGAGTCCCAGCCGTCTTCCCGACGCACTCCTCCCGGCCCTCATCGTCGGCGGCGCCTTGCTCCTGGTCGCCCGCCCGCTCTCGGTCCTGCTGTGTGCCACGCCGTACCGCATCCCGTGGCGAGAACAGGCGTTCATGTCCTGGGCCGGACTGCGGGGGGCCGTCCCCATCGTCCTCGCGACCATCCCGATCACCGTCGGGCTCCCTTCCGCGCAGAAGATCTTCGACGTCATCTTCGTGCTGGTCGTCGTGTTCACCCTCATCCAGGGACCCACCCTGCCGTTCGCCGCACGGCTCCTCGGTGTCGGCGAGCCGGGGGCGACCCGTGAGGTGAACATCGAGTCCGCGCCGCTGGAGGAGATCGACGCCACCCTTCTGCAGTTCGCCGTTCCGGACGAGTCCAGGCTGGCCGGGGTGTACCTGTCAGAGCTGCGACTTCCCGGCGACGCCGCCATCACCCTCATCCTGCGGGACGGCGAGATCTTCGTTCCGGACGACAGCACGATCCTCCGCACTCACGACCATCTGCTGCTGGCCACCTCCAACCAGGGCCGAGCCGCCACCGAGCGTCGGCTCCGGGCGGTGAGCCGCGCCGGACGGCTGGCGACCTGGCACGGCGAACGCGGCGACCCCGTAGACGACAGCCCACGCCGACCGCCGGTCGACGGTGCCCCTGAGGTCGCCGGCGCAGAGCCGATGTCCGGAGTACAGAGGCTTCGCGCCGAACAGGCCCGGTAGCGGACAGGAACTGGCCTCTACGACGCCTAGCGTCGGGGCGTTCACACCGCCACCGAGAAGGAGCCAGCCATGGACATGAAGATCGAGCTCATCTTCGTCCCGGTCACCGACGTCGACCGGGCGATCGAGTTCTACCGCGACAAGGTCGGGTTCACCCTCGACATCGAGGCCAGGGTCGACGAGAACACGCGCTTCGCCCAGCTGACCCCGCCCGGCTCCGCCTGCTCGATCGCGATCGGTGAGGGCATCTCCGAGATGCCGCCCGGCTCGCAGGACGGCATCCAGGTCGTGGTCGAGGACGCCGAGGCGGCTCGCGCGTACCTCGTCGAGCGCGGCGTCGAAGCCGGCGAGGTGCAGGTGCTGGCGTGGGGGTCGTTCACCGGCTTCACCGACCCCGACGGCAACACGTGGGCCCTGCAGCAGCTGCCGCCTCCCGGTTCGTACGACAGCTGACGGGGGATAGCGTCGTCGGCATGCTGATCGGTGCACACGTTCGGGACGACGACCCCCTGGCTGCCGCTGCGGAGTGCGGCGCCGGGGTGGTCCAGTTCTTCCTCTCCGACCCGCAGGGGTGGAAGAAGCCGCCGGCGCACCCGCAGGCCGAGGCGCTCGTCGCGTCCGACGTCGCCGTGTACGTGCACGCGCCCTACGTGCTGAACGTGGCGTCGACCAACAACCGCATCCGGATCCCCTCGCGCAAGACGGTCATGCAGCACGCGACGGCGGCGGCCACGGTCGGCGCCCGCGGGCTGATCGTCCACGCCGGCCACGTCACCCAGAGCGAGGACCCCGCGGAGGGCTTCGCCAACTGGCGCAAGTTCGTCGAGCGGCAGGCGGCAGAGGGCGGCTTCGACACGCCGATCCTGATCGAGAACACCGCCGGCGGCGACAACGCGATGGCCCGCCGCTTCGACGCCGTCGCCCGGCTGTGGGACGCCGTCGGCGAGTTCGGCGTCGGGTTCTGCCTGGACACCTGTCACGCGTTCGCCGCGGGCGAGGACCTCGACGGCATCGTCGACCGCGTGAAGGCGATCACCGGCCGCGTCGACCTGGTGCACCTCAACAACTCCCGCGACCCGTTCGGGTCGTCGCGCGACCGGCACGCCAACATCGCCGATGGCACCATCGCGCCCGAGGTGCTGGCCGGCGTCGCCGCCGCGGCCGGCTCCCCGGTTCTGGTCGAGACGCCGAGCGAGGGCCAGGCCGCCGACATCGCCTACCTACGTGAGCAGCTGGCCGCCCGGTCCTGAGCGCCGTGGGGCGCCGCCACCGTGATCAGAGCCGGACGACGGGTCCCACCGTGGCGATCCGCCGGCGCCGGCGCAGCTCGTCGAGCCGGTCGATCTCCCGCTCGTACGGAAACAGCCCCCACACCACGCTCTCGGGGACACCGGGCGCCAGGTCCTTCTCGGTGACCCGGTTGCGTGTCACCCGGATCACCCAGAGCCGCCTCGTGTCGCGTCGACAGGCGGCGATGACGCCGTTCAGCTCGTGGTCGAAGGTGAAGCTTTCGAAGCAGGGCAGGCCCGAGCGGCTCGCCGTCGCGCCTGGCTTCATGAAGTGGTCGATCAGGTAGCGCATCCAGACGGTCGGCTCGTAGAACTTCTCGTGCCCGTCGTCGCTGAGGCAGCAGCCGTCGGGGCAGGGGACCCACTGGCACCGCAGCTGCGGCTGACCGCGCGCCGGCCGGTTGAACCGCTCGGTGCCCGCCCCCTCGGAGATCGGCCCCCGGACGTTCGGGGCGCCGGTCTCCGGGTCGGGCTCGCCGAGGACGACCGCGTCGTCCCGCGGGTTGTCCGGCACCTCGTACGGCCCGCCGGGGCGGTCCCAGCGGCGGCTCTCGCTGAACGCGGTCAGGTACTCCACCTCCGCCGGGTTCAGGGGCGGGGTGATCTCGATGTGTCCGAGGAAGTCTGTCGAGTAGCCCATCGGTGCCTCCAGGTGTCGCGTTTGAGCTGGTCGGCAGAGAGCATGGCGCCGTCCAGAGGCGGGATGGGGGTTGTCCACAGGACGGCGGACTCGACGAGTGGCGCCCGAGTCTGTGGACAACGCCGGACCGGACGGCGACCCGGTGCAGCATCGGGGGATGGCCCCGTTCCCGATGCCCACGACGACCGCCGACCCCGAGCCGCGCCCTTCCCAGCTCCGTGATCCGGCCCGCTTCCTCACACAGTTGTCGACCGTGCTGTCGATGACGCCCGGGACCATCGTGTCCCTCGTCCACCTGCCGACGACGAAGCAGGCGCTGTGCGCCGCCGTCCGGATCGACTGGGCCGACGTCAAACCCACCGACCAGATGGACGCCGACCTGAGCCGCACCGCCCGGTCGGAGCTGCTCCACGACGTCGCCCACGACCTCTGGGGGTCCCTGCCCACCGCCCGGGGTCGACCGGAGCACGCGTTCGTAACCGTCGTCGCGAGGCCGGGTCGTGTCGTCTTCGGGCCGCCTGAGTACCGGGTTCTCAGCGGCTGGCGGTACGCGAACCACCTGCTGCCCGCGTTCCAGGGCGACCTGCTGCTCGTCACCCCGCACGGCTGGCGGGCGTTCATCGACGACAGCTGCGGCACTGTCCCCGCCCTCGACGACGAGGCATCATGGGAGGCGTGACCGGTGACATCGAGATCGACCGTCGCTTCACCGTCGATGAGCTGGAGGGTCTGCCCGACGACGGACGGCGGTACGAGCTGTCCGACGGGTGGCTGCTCGTGAGTCCGATGGTCCGTCGGCTGCACCAGGTGGGCTGCAAGAACCTGGCGCGGATTCTCGACGCGAGCTGTCCCGGGCACTTGTATGTGTTCCCGTTGCCGATCAACGTCGACGACCCGGACCGGACCCACTTCGAGCCGGACCTCACGATCGTCCGTCGCGAGTTCGCCACGATCGAGAACGGTGACGTCCCGCTTCTGGTCGCCGAGGTGCGCTCGCCGTCGACCGCCGGGCGAGAAGCGGTCCTCAAGCGCTCCGGTTACGCCCGGCTCGCGGTCCCCCACTACTGGCTGGTCGACGTCGACGAACCGAGCGTCCGCATACTCCGCTGGCGTGCCGGTGGCTACGACGAGATCGCGTTCGCGGCCGGGGACGAACCGGTGACCGTCACCGAGCCGTTCACGGTGACGGTCGTGCCGTCACAGCTGGTCCGGGTCTGACTCCGTCGCCGGCGGGGCTCGGTCGCGGTGGTCCACGCGGACGGCGTTGTCGGTGGCCGTCCTTACAGTCCCGCGCATCAGCCGATGAGGCGCCGCCGGACGAGTGAGGGACCATGGCCGCAACGTGGATCGAGGAGCCGCTCGGCCCTGAGCCCGGCCGGAGGCCTCCCCCGGTCACGAGGCCCGAGGGCCCGCGCCATCGTCGGGCTCTTGCTGCGCGCCACCGGCATCATCCGGACCGTCGTCCCCCGGCCGCGCCGCTCGTCGGCAGCGACTTCCCCAGCCGCATCGGGCAGCACCCGCTCCTGACCGCCGCCGACGAGGTCGAGCTGGCGAGGCAAATCGAGGTTGGCGTCCTCGCCGGCGCCAGGCTGTGCTCCGACCCCGGGCAGAACCTGCGGGCGCGCCGTGAGCTACGAGCGCTGGCTCGCCTCGGCGCCGAGGCGAGCCAGCGCTCGTAGCTCACGGCGCGCCCGCAGGTTCTGCCCGGGGTCGGAGCACAGCCTGG
>DASROP010000148.1:0-34885 GCA_035646835.1 Actinomycetales bacterium
CGCGCGCTGATGCGCGTCTTCATCTCCGAGACGACCTTGTCGAGCAGCAGAGCCGACTGCTGCTTCGGCCCCCGCTTCGACGAGTTCAGCATCGCGGTCAGCTCGCGTTCCACCACCCGCGCCACGATGGCCCGCACGGCCGAGGTGCCGAGGACCTCCTTGGTCTGACCCTCGAACTGCGGCTCGGCCAGGCGCACGGTGAGGACGGCGGTCATCCCGGCCAGGACGTCGTCCTTGTCGAGCTTGTCGTTGCCCACCTTGAGCTTGCGCGCGTTGGCCTCGACGACCTTGCGGAACGTCTTGAGCAGCGACGCCTCGAAACCCGCGACGTGCGTACCGCCCTTCGGTGTGGCGATGATGTTGACGAAGCTGCGCAGCTCGGTGTCGTACCCGGTGCCCCAGCGCAGGGCGATGTCGACGACGGCCTCGCGCTCGACCTCGGTGGGCTCCATGTGCCCCAGTGCGTCCAGCACCGGCACCGTCTCGTGGAAGTGCCCGCTCCCGTGCAGACGCCACGTGTCCGTGACCGGGTCGTCGGTGGCGAGGTGGTCGACGAACTCGACTATTCCGCCGTCGTGCTGGAACAGCTCCTCGGTCGGCCCGGACTCCCCCGGCGTCCCCGGCAGCCCCCGTTCGTCGCGGACGACGAGCCGCAGTCCCGGCACGAGGAACGAGGTCTGCCGGGCCCGGGTGACGAGCTCGTCGTAGACGAACGCCGCGTCGACCGTGAACACCTGGTGGTCGGCCCAGTACCGGATGCGGGTCCCGCTGACGCCCTTCTTCACCTTGCCGCTCACCCGCAGCTCCGACCGGTCCGTGAACGGCGTGAACGGGGAGCCGGGTCCCTTGCCGTCGCGGTCGTCGAAGACACCCGGCTCGCCCCGTCGGAAGCTCATCGCGTAGGTCTTGCCGCCCCGGTCGACCTCGACGTCCAGCCGCGACGACAGGGCGTTGACCACGCTGGCGCCCACCCCGTGCAGCCCGCCGGAGGCCGCGTACGACCCGCCGCCGAACTTGCCCCCCGCGTGCAGCTTCGTGAAGACCACCTCGACCCCGGAGAGGCCGGTCTTCGGCTCGGCGTCGACCGGGATGCCGCGACCGTCGTCGGTGACCTCCACCGAGGAGTCGGCGTGCAGGACGATGTCGATGGCCTGCGCGTGCTGGCTCAGCGCCTCGTCGACGGCGTTGTCGATGATCTCCCAGAGGCAGTGCATGAGGCCGCGGGAGTCGGTCGAGCCGATGTACATGCCCGGCCGCTTACGGACCGCCTCCAGGCCCTCGAGCACCGACAGGTGCCGGGCGGTGTAGCCGGCGGGGTCGGACGCCGCGGGCTTGCGTCGCGTGGTCGTGGCGGGCTTGCTGGGAGGCACTCCAGCAGGTTAGTCGCGACGTGCGACACGCCGGGGGCACCACGCCGTCCGGCGGCAGCCATGCTGCCGGTGAGCAGGATCACAGCCCTCGGCGCTACGCGGACAGCGAACCTGGCCGAACCTCCCGCCCGGGAACGCCCGGCGATGCTTTGATGTTCAGGCAGCAACAGCATCTTCAGACGAGGACGCCACCTGCCGATGGGCTGACACCCAGAGGCAGCCGACCGCACCACGGAAGGGACCCACCGTGACCGCCACGCTCGCGAACGAGACCCTGACCGCGGCCGACCGCTGCGACCGCTGCGGGGCACAGGCGTACCTGCGGGTGCACCTGTCCTCCGGCGGTGAGCTGCTCTTCTGCGCCCACCACGGCCGGGCGCACTCCGACAAGCTCCGTGAGGTCGCGGCCCGCATCATCGACGAGTCCTCGCGTCTCTCCGACGTCCCGGCCACGGCGCCGGACAGCGAGCGCTGACGACGGCTGATCCTCTCTGATGGAGGCCCTGGTCGAGGACATCACCCTCGTCTGCGGCCTGGCCATCGCCGTCGGGGTCGTCGGCACGGTGCTCCCGGTGATCCCTGGCGCCCTCCTGATCGGGGGTGCCGTCGCCGTCTGGGCGCTGATCGCGCAGACCACGGCGGGCTGGCTCGTGCTGGGGGCTGTGGTGCTCCTGCTCGGCGCAGGTCAGGTGCTCAAGTACCTCACCGCCGGCCGCACGATGACGTCGTCCGGCGTCCCCCGCAGGTCGCTCATCATCGCCGGGCTGGCCGGCATCGCCGGCTTCTTCCTGATCCCCCTGGTCGGCCTGCCGATCGCCTTCGTCGGGGCCCTGTACCTGGCGGAGAGGGCGCGGCTCGGGCCCGGTCCCGGCTCGAGGCAGTCCACGATGGTGGCCCTCAAGGCGGTCGGCATCGCCATCGCCGTCGAGCTCACGTCCGCCCTGCTGGCCGCCGTGACGTGGCTGGTCGCGGTCCTGAACGGCGCGGGGGGCTGACGTGGACGACCAGGCCTTGCTTCGCGCCAGGGCCTGCGTCGTCGCCGACCTGGTAGCCCGGCGGCTCGACGCACCCGCGCACGTCGACCTCGTCGACGACGTCGTGGCCAGTCGTCGCTGGTGGCTCGAGCAGTGGCCCGAGGGCGCCGAGCACGTCGCCGGCCAGATCGCCCAGGACGTACAGGACGCCATGGCGGAGGCGGCGGGCGTCCGGTGGCCGGCCTGCCTCGCATGCGCCGACGAGGTCGTGCACGAGCTGCGGATCACGCCCGACCTCGGGCCCGACCCTCGCTGGGTGTGCGAGACCTCAGGGGCGGACGCCGGTCCGCTCGGCTCGCTCTGACGAGCACCCTGCCGTCGCGGAACCAAGGCTGTGATCATGCCGCGTCCGGATCGCCCAACAAGCTGCTCGGGTACGTCTTCGGCGTCGTCTACCTGCTGGTCGGTGCCGCCGGCTTCGCCGTCACCGGCGGCGTCGGTTTCGCGGCCACCGAAGGTGAGCCGCTGATCGTGTTCGACGTCAACCCGCTGCACAACATCATCCACCTGCTCGTCGGCGCCGTCCTCGTGCTCGCGGCGACGAGGGGCGCCCGCGCCGCCAAGGGCATGAACACCCTGGTCGGCGCCGTCTACCTCGTGCTCGGGATCATCGGCCTGTTCATCCTCGACAGCTCGCTGAACGTCCTGGCGCTCAACGCCGCGGACAACGTGCTGCACCTCGGCAGCGCACTGCTGCTGCTCGGCGTCGGCCTGTCGCAGGACAAGGGCCGGACGACGGCCGCGGCCTGACGCGTGAGCCCCGGCCGCGACGTGGCCCGGTGCTGGGCGGCCTTCGCGTCGCTCGGCGCCGGACTCGTGCACGTCGCCCAGATCCGCGAGCAGCCGGGAGTGCTCGCCGTCGGGGTGGCCGCGCTCGCCTGCTGGCAGCTCGGCTGGGGGACGGGCGCCCTGGCGAGGTCGACGACGCCGCTCCCGAGGACCGCCGGAGCCGTGTCGTTGGCGGCGATGGCTGGCTGGCTCGTGTCACCCGGGACGGCGGAGGCGATGGCGGTCTCGCTCGAGGCGCTGATGCTGGTGGCCCTCCTGCTGTGGGCACGGCCCGGAGTGGCCCTGACCGGGCGGCAGCTGCGGGCAGGGGGCGGCTGGCCTCGCTCGGGCTCGGCGCCCTCGTCGTCGCCGCGCTGGCGACGCCCGGGATGGCGGCCACCGCGGCTGGTGAGCACAGTCACGGACATGGTGGGGCCGTGCCACAGCTCACCGAGCGCCATGACGGTCACTGAGCGGTCCTACAAGGTGGTGCCCTCGGGCAGCAGGAGCACGTTGACTTCGCACCGCGACGGCATGGCCGGGACGCGCTCGAGCTTGAGCCGGTACCGGCCGTGGCGCTCGCCGGAGAAGTGCGTCGCCCAGCCGCGCATCGCCTCCGCCTTGGTGCGGTCGGTGACGGCCCGACGGTGCGCGGCATCGGCGAGCAGGTCGGTGTCGATCACGGCGGTGGCGTACGTGCCGCGGTGACGTCCCCGCATCACGCGCTCGGCCCAGGGCCTGGTCCCGACGGCGGTCCACAGGTCGATGGACGTGATCCGCTCGCCGTCGCGGCTCAGGGAACGGAAGCCGACCGACCCCCGGTAGCCCTCCGCCTTCAGGGAGTCGCAGATGTCGGGGTGCGCGGTGCCGGCCAGCTCGAAGGTGATGTGCACGAACTCGCCGTCGGTGCCCGCGTCGGTGACGACGGCCGGGCGGCCGGCGTCCTGACTCCCGTGCTCGATGGTAAGCGGCACCTCCTGGCCGACGAGCGACGCCACGCCCTCGCTGCTCAGCTCCGGGTCGGTGTTGGTGAAGTAACCAGTCACGGTGATCATGGGATGTTCGCCCTCTCTCGTCGACTCCCTCCACCGTGACAAAGGGACGTTGCGACCGCGCGGACGCTCGTGTTGCACCCGCTTGACGAACGGATGACGGCGCACGCCTGTCACCCGTTTGCCGGGTAGAGGGCTCCGTCCGCCGTGCCGATGCTCGGTGACGGGAATGGCGCCCGGCGAACGAGGAGGTCAATCGTGCGGAGAGCTCTGTGTGCGGTCGGAATGACGATCGCCCTGGCAGGTATCGGGGTGGCGCCGGCCACGGCGGCCGGCGAGCCGCAGCGTCCGGACGGGCAGGTCGTGCCGGTCGCCGCCGTCGGCCAACGGCGGCGACAACGGCTGGGGCAACTGCGGCCACAACTCCAGCGGTGGGAACCCCCACAGCGACCCGGCCGGTGGCGGCAACGGCGGCTACAAGAAGGGCGAGTGTCCGGGCGACGACGGCGGCCCGGTCGCGACCTGAACGTCGCGGACGTCGCCGTAGGCTAATGAGCGCGTCGTGATCCCCGACGACACGAAGAGGCCCCGTAGGCGCCGCTGACCTGCGGGCTTATGGACCTTCGGAAACTGTCAGTCCAGGTAGTCGCGCAGCACCTGCGAGCGGCTCGGGTGGCGCAGCTTCGACATCGTCTTGGACTCTATCTGGCGGATCCGCTCCCGGGTGACGCCGTAGACCTTGCCAATCTCGTCGAGGGTCTTGGGCTGTCCGTCGGTGAGGCCGAACCGCATCGACACGACACCGGCCTCGCGCTCGGAGAGCGTGTCGAGCACCGAGTGCAGCTGCTCCTGCAGCAGCGTGAACGACACGGCGTCCGCCGGGACGACGGCCTCGGAGTCCTCGATCAGGTCGCCGAACTCGCTGTCGCCGTCCTCGCCGAGGGGCGTGTGCAAGGAGATCGGCTCGCGGCCGTACTTCTGCACCTCGACGACCTTCTCCGGCGTCATGTCGAGCTCCTTGGCGAGCTCCTCCGGCGTGGGCTCGCGGCCGAGGTCCTGCAGCATCTGCCGCTGCACGCGGGCCAGCTTGTTGATCACCTCGACCATGTGCACCGGGATCCGGATGGTGCGGGCCTGGTCGGCCATCGCGCGCGTGATCGCCTGCCGGATCCACCACGTCGCGTACGTGGAGAACTTGTAGCCCTTGGTGTAGTCGAACTTCTCGACCGCCCGGATCAGACCGAGGTTGCCCTCCTGGATCAGGTCCAGGAAGAGCATGCCGCGACCGGTATACCGCTTGGCCAGCGACACGACCAGCCGCAGGTTGGCCTCCAACAGGTGGTTCTTGGCCCGGCGGCCGTCGTGGGCGATCCACCGCATCTCACGATCGAGCTTGACGGCCAGCTTCTTGCCCGCGTTCAGCGTCTCCTCGGCGAACAGGCCGGCCTCGATGCGCTTGGCGAGCTCGACCTCCTGCTCGGCGTTGAGCAGCGCGACCTTGCCGATCTGCTTGAGGTAGTCCTTGACCGGGTCGGCCGTCGCGCCGGCCGTGACGACCTGGACCTGGGGGGCGTCCTCGTCGTCGTCGTCCCGCAGGACGAAACCGCCTTCCTTGGCCACGACCTCCGCGTCGGCCGCCTCGGTCTCGGCGTCGCGCTCGGTGTCGGGCGGCGCCGCGGTGGTCTCGGTGACCTCACCGGCCTTCGCCGCCGCCTGCTTCGCCGCGGCCTTCTTCACAGCCTTCTTCGCCGCAGCCTTCGCGGGGGCGGCCTTCTTCGCCGCCTCCTTCGCGGGGGCGGCCTTCTTCGCCGTCGCCGTCGCGGCCGCCTTCTGCGGTGCCGCCTTCTTGGTCACGGCCTTCGCCACAGCCTTCTTCGCCACGGGCTTCGCCGCCCCAGCCTTCTTCGCCGCAGCCTTCTTCGCCGCAGGCTTGGGCGCCGACTTCTTGGCCGCGCTCTTGCCGCTTCCGCTCGACGAGGCGGCGCCCTTCGCGGCCTTGCTCGACGACTTCTTGGTGGAGCTCGCCGTCGAGGCCGTCGCCGCAGACGTCCGCTTCGTGGCGGCGGCAGCGACAGTGGGGCCAGGGGTGGTCACGGGTGTGGTCACGGGTGTGGTCACGGGTGTGGTCTCGGGCGTGAGCGACCGGGAGGACGGAACCGACGACACTGACTGCCTTTCGTCGAACTGCTGCTTCAGCAGCCGGGTTTCAGGGGGCACAACGCCCAGGATCCCGCCCGCATGCCCGGATCCGGGCATGCGTCGTCAGGGACCTGGTCAAGTAGCCATGGTGACACATGCCCGCGGCACACCCGGACGAAACCCTGACCACGGTCCGGGTCAGCGCCCGGCGGCCGCCTTCTTCTCGGCCTTGGCGAGCTTCTTGGTCTCGCGCACCTTGGCCAGGGACTCGGGGTCGCGGACGTCGGCCACGGAGCGGAAGGAGCCGTCCGTTCCGTAGTCGCCCGCGGCGTCCCGCCAGCCGGACGGCGTCACGTCCAGCTGTTTGCCCAACAGCGCCAGGAAGATCGAGGCCTTCTGCCGTCCGAACCCGGGAAGTGCCTCGAGCCGCGACCGCACCAGCTGACCGGTCGGCTCGCCCCCGTCCGCCGCGGGGTCGCGCCAGATCCGCGTCGTGTCACCGTCGTAGTGCTCCAGGACGTGCGCGGCGAGCGCCTGCAGCCGAGCGCCCATGCTCCCGGGGTAGCGGTGGACGGCGGGTGGTCCGGTCATCCACGCCGTGAGGGCCTCCGGGTCCGCGGAGGACACCGCAGACGGGTCGAGTCGCGGCGGACCGGACGGGTCCATCCGCCTCGCCAGCAGCAGCGGACCGGCGAACGCCCGCTCCATCGGGAACTGCTGGTCGAGCAGCATCCCGGCGAGCAGGGCGAACGGATCGGTCGAGAGCAGCGCGTCGGCGTCCGCGTCCTGCGCCAGACGGAGGCTCATTCCGAGGCTGCGCCTTCAGCAGCCTTGACCGCCAGCACCGGGCAGGGAGCGTCGAGCAGCACGCGCTGGGCGTTCGAGCCGAGGATCAGCTTGCCCACCGGCGTCCGGCGCCGCAGGCCGATCACGATCAGCTGCGCGTCGACCTCCTCGGCGACACCGATCAGGTCCTCCGCCGGCTCGAGTCCACGCACCAGCTGCCGCACCTCGTGCTCGACCCCGGCCTCGTCGAGCTGCGCCCGCACCTGGCCGAGCTCGGTCTCGTACCTGGCCGCCTCGACGGCGTCCAGGTCCTTGCCGCCGCGGTTGCTGTTGATGACGACGAGACGGGCGTTGCGCAGCCGGGCCTCGGACGACGCGGCCGTGAGCGCGGCCCGGCCCTCCTTGGTGGGGACGTAGCCGACGACGATGGCCATCCGTGCCTCCTCTGCGGGTCCGGGCGGCTCCTGCCGACCGCCGCCGACGCTACCGGACCGACGCGCTCCTGCGCCGCCCCGGGCGCGCGGCCGTACCGTGGGCTCCATGGGTGTCGGGGACGGCAACGGCTGGGTCCGGTGCCGGTGCGGGCTGCGCCACTGGGGGGTGTTCGGCGCCTCCGGCCTGCTGCTGGCGCGACCCGCCCCGGACGGGACCCCCGGGCTCGAGGTCCTGCTCCAGCTGCGGGCCGCCTGGACCCACCAGGGCGGGACGTGGGGCATCCCCGGCGGGGCCACCGACAGCCACGAGGATCCCCTGACCGGGGCGCTGCGCGAGACCCGGGAGGAGACGGGCGTCGACCCGGACGCCGTCGAGGTGCTCGGGCTCGTGGTCGGTGCCGATCACGGGGACTGGATCTACCGGGTCGTGCTGGGACGTCCCGTCGCGCCGGTCGACCCGCGACCGGTCACCGCCGAGTCCGACGAGCTGCGCTGGGTCCCGGTCGGCGACGTCGACGCGCTCGTGCTGCACCCCGGCCTGGCCTCCAGCTGGTGGCGGCTGAAGGCCGAGCTCGACGCCGTCCTGCCCGCCTGAGCCGGCAGCCGGCACCCGGTCAGCCGACGGCCCGGATCGGGGCCGCTGCCAGCAGGTCGGCCGACAGGTCGGCCACCGCCGCGGTCTCGACCAGGAAACCGTCGTGCCCGTGCGGCGAGGAGACGACGTCCAGGCCCCGGCACCCGCGCACGCCGCGGGCGATCTCCTCGCCCAGCCGCAGGGGGTAGAGCCGGTCGGAGTCGATCGACGCCACCACCGTGCGCGCCGTCACCCGGGCGAGGGCGGACTGCACGCTCGGGCGGCTGCGCCCGACGTCATGCGAGCTCATCGCCTCGGTGAGGACCAGGTAGGAGTTCGCGTCGAACCGGTGCACGAGCTTGTCGGCGTGGTGGTCGAGGTACGACTCGACGGCGTAGCGCCCTCCCCCGCCGATCGGGCGCTCCCCCGGCTGAGCCGCCCGGCCGAACCGCAGGTCCAGCTCGTCGGCACTGCGGTAGGTGGCGTGGGCGATCCGCCGGGCGACACCGAGGCCGGCGTGGGGCCCCTCGCCGTCCGCCGCGCCGTAGTAGTCGCCGCCGCGAAAGCCCGGGTCGCTGCGGATCGCCGCCAGCTGCGCCGCGCACCAGGCGATCTGGTCGGCGGTGGCCACGGTCGAGGCGGCCAGCACGAGGAGGCGACGCACCCGCTCGGGGTGCATCACCCCCCACTCCAGGGCGCGCATCCCGCCCATCGACCCACCCAGGACCAGCGCCCAGGCATCGACACCGAGGGCGTCGGCCAGCGCGGCCTCGGACACGACCTGGTCGCGCACCGTGAGGAAGGGGAACCGGCTCCCCCACGGCCGTCCGTCGGGGGCGGCCGACGACGGCCCGGTGCTGCCCTGGCACCCGCCGAGCACGTTCGGGGCCACCACGAACCAGCGGTCGGTGTCGATCGCCTGCCCCGGCCCGATCAGGTTCTGCCACCACCCCGGCGTCGGGTGCCCGGGACCCGGGGGGCCGGTGACGTGGCTGTCACCGGTGAGGGCGTGCTCGACCAGCACCGCGTTGTCGCCGCGCGGCGAGAGGGTCCCCCACGTCTCGTAGGCGAGGCGGACGCCGGGCAGGGCGCCGCCGGCCTCGAGCCGCTGGTGGCCGAGGTCGACGAACCGCCGGTCGCCGACGGGGTCGCCCTCGCGCCACGCCCCGGACGCCGGCACCACGGCCTGCGGGTGGGCGGGCATCAGACGCCCTTCGCCGCCCGGAACCCCGCCTCGAGGTCCGCGAGGATGTCGTCCAGGCCCTCGATGCCGACTGCGAGACGGACCAGCCCGGGCGTGACCCCGGAGAGCGCCTGCTCCTCGGGGGTCAGCTGGCTGTGCGTCGTGGACGCCGGGTGGATCACGAGGCTGCGGACGTCGCCGATGTTGGCCACGTGGCTGTGCAGCTCGAGCCCGTCGACGAAGCGCCGGCCGGCCTCGAGACCACCGGCGATCTCGAACGCGAGCACCGCGCCGGCGCCGCGCGGCGCGTACTTCTGGGCCCGCTCGTACCAGGGGCTCGACTCGAGCCCCGCGTAGGCGACGCTCTCCACCGCGTCGCGGCCCTCCAGCCACCGGGCCACCGCGGTGGCGTTGGCGACGTGCCGCTCGACCCGGAGGCTCAGCGTCTCCACCCCTTGGGCGATCAGGAAGGCGTTGAACGGCGAGATGGCGGGGCCGAGGTCGCGCAGCAGCTGCACCCGCGCCTTGAGGATGTAGGCCAGGTTGGCGCCCAGCGGGCTGCCGACGCCGAGGTCGCGGGCGTAGACCAGCCCGTGGTAGCTCGGGTCCGGCTCGTTGTAGTTGGGGAACCGCTCCGGGTGAGCCGCGTAGTCGAACGTGCCGCCGTCCACGATCACGCCGGCGATCGACGTCCCGTGACCCCCCAGGTACTTCGTCGCCGAGTGCACGACGACGTCCGCCCCCCACTCCAGGGGCCGGATCAGGTAGGGGGTCGCGACCGTGTTGTCGACGACGAGCGGGACACCGATCTCGTGGGCCACACCTGCGACGCCCTCGATGTCGAGCACGTCCTGCTTGGGGTTGGGGATGGTCTCGGCGTAGAACGCCTTGGTGTTCTCCCGGGCCGCGGCGCGCCACGACCCGAGGTCGTCGGGGTCGTCGACGAACGTGACGGCGATGCCGAGCTTGGGGAAGGTGTAGTGCAGCAGGTTGTAGGTGCCCCCGTAGAGGCTCGGGCTGGCCACGACGTGGTCACCGGCCTCGGCCAGGTTCAGCAGGGCGATGGTCTCCGCCGACTGCCCGGAGGCCAGCAGCAGGGCGCCCACACCGCCCTCCAGGCTGGCGATCCGCTGCTCGACGACGTCCGTCGTCGGGTTCGTCAGGCGGGTGTAGATGTTGCCGAACTCCTTGAGCCCGAACAGGTTCGCCGCGTGCTCGGTGTCGTTGAAGACGTAGGAGGTCGTCTGGTAGATCGGCAGGGCGCGCGCACCCGTGGTGGGGTCGGGCGTCTGGCCGGCGTGGATCTGTCGTGTCTCGAAGGACTGACCGCTACTCATGTGATGGGCTCCCGGAGCCTCAGGGGCCCGCAGGCCCGCGCTTGCCGCACCACCTCGGTACGGCCGGGTCATCACCCGGGGCACCCCACCGCGGAGGAGGGTTGCCGGCCAGCGAGCCGGGGCTTGACGCTGGCGCTCATGACCTGTGACGAGGGTAACCACGCCCCGCGGATCTGGACACCCAGTCCCACAATGCGAGACGGACTACTCCCGGGGGGCCCCGGTGAGATCGAGCTGCCGGTCGCGCTGCGCCCACCCGGGCGGGACGCCCCGGTCGAGCGCCTCGCCGAGCAGCAGCGCCAGCCGGTGGCCGGGGTCGGACGCCAGGGCGAGGTCGACGAGGCTCCGCGCGGTCGAGCCGTCCCCGTGCCACCACGACAGCCACGCCAGCAGGCCCAGCGGCGCCGCGGTGCGTGGCGGGGTTCCCTGCCTGACCAGGCTCCGGAGCACGGCCGAGCTCGCGTCGGCGCGGTCGCCGTCCGGCCGGATCGCGTCCTCGGCGTCGAACACCCGGTCCAGCAACGACGCGACGTCCTGGTCGAGCCCGTGCGCGGCCAGCGCCTCCGGGGCCAGGCCGCAGCCCGGTACGCAGCTGAGCATCACCGCGTCGCGCAGCGTGGGGTCGTCGAGCCCCGCCAGCAGGGATCCGGCGACGTCCGCCGGCACCTCGCCATCCGCGCCGGTCGCCGCCGCCGCGGCCTCGCGGCGCCATGCGGTCAGGAGCCTGCTGCGCCACCGCGCCCGTTTCGCCGGCCGGACCGGCGCCGTGCTCGCCGCGAGCCCGGCCGCGCGCTCGACGCGGGCCCGGCGGTCGTCGTCCGCCGGCGTCAGGTTGCCCAGGGCCTCCGCACGATCCGCACCGACCACGGCGCCGAGGGCCACCATCTCTGCGCTGACCACGCTCGACGCCAGGTCGCTGAGGGGGTGCCCGGCCGGTGGGCAGCACCTCGGGTTGTCGCAGACCAGGGAGCTGTACCGGCCTCTGCCGACCAGGTAGGCATCGAGCAGCTCGAGGTCGGCCGCCTCGGTCTCGTCCTGGACCGTCCGCACGACGTCGGCGTGGGCGACCGACTCGTCGCCCGGCTCCGCGTACACGACCAGCACCACCGCAGTCGCACCGTCGGAGGCCGCGAACGCCACCAGTCGCTGCACCTGCACGTCCAGCGCGGCGCCGTCGGGTGGCAGGTCGACACGGGTCACCAGACCGACCCGGTGGCGGGGCCCGCGCAGGCAGACCAGCACGATGCTGCGCGAGGGTTGGTAGCCGACCCGGTAGGGCACGTAGGCCAGCAGGTCGCTGGGGTGGGAGACGCGGAGGGTGTCGGTCGTCATGGCGCCCACCGTCGTCCGGCGGGCCGGTCAGGGACAGACGGCGGCCCAGACCTGTGGACGGTGTGACGCCGATGCCGCCTGTGGACGGGACGTCGAGCAGGTCAGAGGACCTCGCCCGGCACGACGCGCTCGCTGTGCTCCTTGCGACCGGCCCCCTCGGTGCGCTCCCACTCGACGAAGGCCTGGGTCTCGCTGAGCAGGGCGCCGCTGAGCCAGGCCAGCACCATCGCGTCGTCACCCAGCCCCACCAGCAGCAGGGCCGCCTCCGGCACCAGGTCGACCGGGGACACGATGTAGGCGACCGCGAGGGCCATCAGCGCGAGCCGGGACTTGGGCAGGTGCGG
Organism: Actinomycetales bacterium; assembly: GCA_035646835.1. GTDB lineage: Bacteria > Actinomycetota > Actinomycetes > Actinomycetales > DASROP01 > DASROP01. The sequence continues at coordinate 12,294 of DASROP010000148.1, forward strand.
GTAGCGGCCGCTCAGGGTCGCCCGCACCATCCTCGGCGCGGCGGCGAACTGCTCCCCCACCGACGGGCCGCCCGGCCGGCGCTGGCCCCGCAGGGCCTTCCAGAGCGCGGTGAACGCGGCGGTACGGCGCATGCAGTCCTCAACGAAGGTCGTCCGCCCGCTGTTCCTCCGGCCGCTGGGTCCTGCTGAGACCATGACCGAGTGACGTGTTCGCGGATGGACCTCGTGTTGTTCGACCTCGACGGCACACTGGTCGACCACGACAGTGCAGCCGGGGCGGCGGTGGAGACGTGGCTCCTCGGGACGGGCTGGGTCGACGCCGTCGACGTCGCTGCCCTCGTCGTGGACTGGGACCGCATCGCGGAACGGCACTTCGCTGCGTACAGAGCAGGGCAGATCAACGTCAAGGATCAACGCCGGGCGCGGCTTCGTGACTTCCTTCCGCGGATCGCGATCGACGCGAGTGATTGGCCGGACGAACGACTCGACTCGGTCTTCCGTGGCTACCTCGCCGCCTACGAGGCGGCGTGGCGGGCGTTTCCAGATGCGAGCCCCAGCCTGGAGGCCGTGCGTCGTCTCACCCAGGTCGGAGTGCTGTCCAACGGGGATCTGGACCAGCAAGTGGCCAAGGTCGCGCGAAACCGGTCTCGGCCGGCACCTCGACGTCGTGCTGACCTCGGGCGAGCTGGGCGTCGCCAAACCCGACCCGAGCATCTTCACCGGGGCCTGCTCTCGGCTGAATGCGCAGCCCAAGGCAACCATGTACGTCGGTGACCGGCTCGAGGTCGACGCGGTGGCGGCCACTGCCGCAGGGTTACGCGGCGTGTGGCTCAACCGCCGTGGCGAACCAGCCCCGCCAGGAGTGGAGACGATCCGCAGCCTCTCTCAGCTCCCGCACCTCGTCAGCGATTGTCCCCCGGCACTGACGTCCGAAGCGCATCGGTAGCCGGTGACGATCACTCGGTCAGCCGGTCGAGGAAGGCCGCCGGGCTGAGCACCGGGGGAACCTGGTCCACCAGCCCGGTGAGATCGGGGTCGCCGAAGATCAGCGCCTCGACGTCTGCGCCTCGGGCCAAGGCGATCAGGAACTCGTCCTTCGGGTCAGCCGTCTGCCGCCTCGATGCCGCGGGAGGGTCGGGGATCACGTCGGCAAGGACGCTCACGCCGGCGACGAAGCGGACCGCCTCATCGTCGCTGAGCCAACGCCGGAACTTGTCCCGTGACAGCACCGTGCCCAGTTCCGCGAGGAGCTGCGGTGACGCCACCAGCTGCCATCGGCCCTCGATGGCGGCCTCAAGCAGGCGACCACATGTTCCACGAGGGGTGATCGCGGCGGCCACCAACACGTTGGTGTCGGCCACCGCCCGAGGCGGGCGCACCTACCGGGTGACGGCGGAGTGCCGGGTCGCCCGCGCCGCTCGGACCTCGTCCACTGCCACGGCCATGGCTGCCGCGTCATCGAGGTCCGCCCGCTGGGCCAGCCGGTCCATCAAGGCGCGAAGGTCGGCGCGAGCCACCTCGACATCGCCGGTGCGCAGGTACGCACGCAGCGCGTCCTCGACCACCTGGCTCTCCGTTCGCTCCCGGGCCGCAGCCAGCACCTTGGTGGCGGTCAGGACGTCGGCGTCCAGGTACACGGTCGTCTTGCGTCGGCCCATGACACCATGGTCGCTTCATGCTGTCATGACGTCAAGACGGCGAGACACCTCAGAAGTCGGTGCGGCACGGGCGTCCGGACACGGCGGCCAGGCCGCGCAGGTCGCCGTCGGCGAGGTCGACGACGAGCGGCGTCGTCGCCGGGTACATCAGCTGCTTCGGGTCGTCGACGTGGTCGAGTCCCACCAGGTGCGCCAGCTCGTGCAGGATCACGGCCCGCGCCCGGGCCAGCCCCGCCGGGCCGGCGGCCATCTCGGCCAGCTGCGGCCCGTCGAGCACCACCTGCCCGCTGACGAACCTGCTGCTGTCCGGCTGCTCGCCGTCCACCGTGACCGGGCCCGCGAACCCGGCGATGTCGCCGGCGAGCCCGGGGGCGACGCCTGGCTCGGACCAGGCCACGAGCACCGGCGCCCAGCGCGGCCCGTACTCCGGCAGCATCCCGGGCCGTTCGTCGAGCGGCACCTCACCCGTGACGCCCTCCTCGACGAACACCAGCCCGGTGACGCGCCGAAGCTCGGCCACCGCCTCGGAGAACAGGTACTGGCCCTGCGAGGGCCTCTCGGCGGGGTTGACCACGTAGCGAACGGGCCGGCACGGGTCCCAGCCCACCGCGTCGGCGGTGCCCGGCTGGGTGGCCAGGACGGCGAACCCACCCTCCCCGGACGGCGGGGCGGCGGGCGTGCCCAGAGGCACGGCCGAGAGACCGCCCGGCAGCGGTGGGACGTCGGGGCCGGACGCGGTGGCCAGCCGCGGCAGGACGACGGCCAGCAGGGTGACGGCCAGCAGGGTGACGGCCAGCAGCCCGCCGAGCACGACGACCGTGCCCGCACCCCACGCGGTGCGGGCCACCGACCGACTCGGGCTCACCCACCCTCATCGGCAGGCGCGACCGGACGGTTGACCGTTCAGCGGCGGAGCACGAACTCCTCGCGGGCGGCGCGGGCGATCCTGCGGACCAGCCACCAGTCCAGGGCGGCCCCGATCAGGCCTCCGGCGAGCGGGACCCCGCGGCCGAGGCGCCCGAGCCCCTTCTTGCCGAGCTGGGACAGCAGCCGGAAGCCGATGCCCTTGTTCAGCACCATCAGGGCCGGTGCGGGCAGCCGCTTGACCGCCAGGCCGGCGACCCGTCCCATCGGGCTCATCCCGGCCTTGGTGAGGATGGTGTCGGCGTCCGCACCGACCAGCACGAGCAGGACGGCGGTGCGCACCTCCTCGCGGGACAGGTCGTAGCCGCGCAGGTGAGCCGTGGCCGCCACCATCCGGGTGGCGATGCCGTAGAAGCCGGCGACGTTGGCCGGCAAGGCGATCGGCAGCGTGATGAACCCACCCAGGCCGGTGACGAAACCGCCCGCCGCGGCCAGCTTGGTGTGCAGCGCCACGACGTCGTCGATCGCGGCCTCGACGTCGCCGTCCCGGCCGGCCTTGGCCTTATCGGCGACGGCGGCGGCCGGGGCCAGCGGCCCGATGCCGTCGATGCCCGCGTCGATCAGCCGGGACACCAGGCCGGTCGCGGCCTTCTCCATCCCCGACAACCGCTCGACCTCGCCCGAGTGCTCGTCCTTGTCGGCCATCGTGATCCTCTCGCGCCGTCGGAGTCCTGCCGGGACCGAGTGTGCCGAGCAGCCGGTTCGTCCGCACCCCCGACTACCCTCACCGCGGTGAGCGGACCCGGCGTCGGCGACCTGCCCGCCTCGTCGCACCTGGCCCTGGTCACCACGCGGCACGGCGCGGTGCTGGCCACCCGCGACCGCAGCTGGGGGATTCCCGCCGGTGACGTCGCCGGCGTGCTGCGGCGCGTGGACGCCGAGCTGGCCCCGCGCTGGGTCTGGTGGTCCGCCGAGGCCACGGTCTCCGGCGTGCTGAGCGACGACCCGGCCCTGCGGCTGCGCCGCTGCTGGGACCTGGCCGCCGTCCACCGGCTCCTGCACGGCGGGAGCCTCGACGACCCCGCCCACGTCTGGGCGGGGGTGACCGGCCTGGACGCCGGGACGCGCCCGACGTCCGGCCAGCTCGACCTGCTCCGACCGGACGGCGACGACGGGGACCCGCTGGAGCCGGTGCGGCCCGACGGTCACCTCCGGCCGGACTGGGCGGACGGCGGCTGGGCGCTGGGTGGGGCCGAGGACGTCGGCCGGCGGGCGACCCGGTGGGCCGCCCTGGCCCTGCAGGCGTCCGACGAGCAGGGCCGGACGCTGCGCGACCTGGACGCCGGCGGCGACCCGGTGCACACCGCGTGGTCGGAGTCGGCGGCCGCCCTGGTGGCCGTCGAGCTGGCCGTCACGGGGCTGCCCGTGGACCGCGACGCCGCCGAGGCGGTCGTCGCCGGCGTCGCCGGACGGCGCGCGGAAAACCCCGCCGACGAGGCCGTGGTCCGGGACACCCGGGACGCTCCGGTCCTCGCGCACCTGCCCGGCACCGACCTGCGCAACCCGGCCTCGGTCCGGTCGGCCCTCGCCGCCGTCGGCCTCGACCTGCCCGACACGCGCTCGTGGCGCCTGGAGCAGGTCGCCGGCGCGCACCCCGCCGTCGAGGCCCTGCTGGCCTGGCGCAAGTCCGAGCGGGTGGCGACGACGTACGGCTACCGCTGGCTCGACACCCACCTCCGCGGCGGCCGACTGCGCGGCGCGTGGTCGGGCAGCGACGGCGGGGCCGGCCGGATGACAGCGCTGGCCGGGCTGCACAGCATGCCCCGGGAGCTGCGCGTCGCCGTCCGCGCCGAGCCGGGGCACCTGCTCGTGCGGGCCGACCTCGGCCAGGTCGAGCCACGGGTGCTCGCGGCGGTGTCGGGCGACCCGGCCCTGGCCGCGGCCGCCCGTCAGGACGACCTGTACGCCCGGGTGGCGACCCAGCTCGGGGTCGAGCGAGGAGTGGCCAAGGTCGCCGTGCTCGCCGCGATGTACGGCCAGACCTCGGGGGCCGCCGGCGCCGCCCTGCGCGACATGGAGCGCACCTACCCGGTGGCGCTGGCCTACCTGCGCGCGGCCCAGGACGCAGGTCACCGCGGCGACGGCGTGCGGACGTTCGGGGGGCGCCTGGTGCCGATGTGGGACGTCGACGAGGTCCCGCCCGAGGCCGGGGCCGGCGCGCTGTCGGCCTACCGCGCGGTGCTGGCCTCGCGGGGCCGGTTCGCCCGCAACGCGGTCGTGCAGGGCTCCGCCGCCGAGCTCTTCAAGGCGTGGACGGCCGGTGTCCGGGCCCGGCTGGCCGCCTCGGGGGCCGGCGACGTGGTCCTCTGCCTGCACGACGAGCTGCTGCTGCACGTGCGCGCCGACGTCGCGGACGACGTCGCCGCGGGGGTCGTCGACGAGCTGGAGACGACCGCGGCCCGCTGGGCCCGGTGCGCGGAGCGCGGCGTCGCCCCGGTGCGCTTCGTGGCCGACGTCCGGGTGCTCGAGCGCTGGTCCGACGTGTCGTGATCACGACCGGAAGGTCGGGTGCTCGGGCCAGGGGGCGTCGGCGGGTCGCAGCGTGGTCCAGCCCACGTCGCGGGCCGCGCACGCGGCCAGCACCCCGGCGACCAGCGTCGGGTTGTGCAGCCGACCGGCCAGGACGGCGTCGCGCACCTCGTCGAGGTCGAACCAGGCGGTCGGCATGCCCGCCTCCTCGTGCTCGCGCTCGTGCATCTCCGCCTGCGGCACCGACGTGAGGTCGCGGGCGACGAAGATCCTGATCGCCTCGCTGCTGCTGCCGGGCGAGTTGAAGAAGTCCACCAGCACGTCCCACCGCTCGGCGCGCAGGTCGGCCTCCTCGGCCAGCTCCCGCCGGGCGGTCTCCCATGGCTGTTCCCCGGGCTCAAGCATTCCGGCGGGCAGCTCCCAGAGCTCGTAGCCGGTGGGGTGCCGATACTGCCGCACGAGCGCGGCGCGGCCCTCGTCGTCCAGCGCCAAGATGCCGACGGCGCCCGGGTGGGTGATGTAATCCCGGGTCACCGTCCCGGCCGCGCCGAGGTCGACCTGGTCGGAGCGGACGCCCCAGACCCAGCCGTCGAAGACGACGTCCGAGCCGGTGACCGGCCGGGGCCGCAGGAGGTCGTCGAGACCGTCGCTCACCCGGCCACCGCGGTGGCCGGCTCCACCTCGAGCAGCCGCTCCTCGCGCTGCCGGGCGATCGCGGCGGACACGAGGCCGGAGAACAGCGGGTGGGCCCGGAGCGGTCGCGACCGCAGCTCGGGGTGGGCCTGGGTCGCCACGTAGTACGGGTGGACGTCGGCGGGCAGCTCGACGAACTCGACCAGCGCCCGGTCCGGGGAGACGCCCGAGACGACGAGCCCGGCCTCCTCGAGCCGGTCCCGGTAGTCGTTGTTGACCTCGTAGCGGTGCCGGTGGCGCTCGCCGACCCGGTGGGTTGCGTAGGCCGAGGCGACGACGGACCCCGGCGTGAGCTCGGCCGGGTACAGGCCGAGCCGCATCGTTCCGCCCAGGTCACCGTCGCCGGAGACGATCGACTTCTGCTCGTCCATCGTGGCGATCACCGGGTGCTCGCAGCCCGGGTCGAACTCCGATGACGACGCACCCTCCAGGCCGGCGACGTGGCGCGCGTACTCGATCACCATGCACTGCAGCCCCAGGCACAGACCCAGGGTCGGGACGCCGTTCTCCCGCGACCACCGCAGCGCCCCCACCTTGCCCTCGATGCCGCGGACGCCGAACCCGCCCGGCACGCAGACGGCGTCCACGCCGTGCAGCTGCCGGTACGCGCCCTCGGGGGTCTCGCACGAGTCCGACGCCACCCAGCGGATCGTCACCTTCGCATCGTTCGCGAACCCCCCGGACCGCAGGGCCTCGGTCACCGACAGGTAGGCGTCGGGCAGGTCGATGTACTTGCCGACCAGGGCGACGGTCACGTCGTGGGCCGGGGAGTGCACCCGGCGGAGCAGGTCGTCCCACGCCGCCCAGTCGACGTCGCGGAACGGAAGGTCGAGGCGACGGACGAGGTAGGCGTCGAGCCCCTCGGCGTGCAGCACCTTCGGGATGTCGTAGATGCTCGGCGCGTCCACGGCGGCGACCACGGCGGCCTCGTCGACGTCGCACATGGCCGCGATCTTGTGCTTGACGGACTCGGGGATCTCGCGGTCGGCGCGGCAGACGATCGCGTCCGGCTGGATGCCGATCGACCGCAGGGCCGCCACCGAGTGCTGCGTCGGCTTCGTCTTCAGCTCACCGCTGGGCCCGATGTAGGGCACCAGCGAGACGTGCACGAAGAACACCCGGTCGCGGCCGACGTCCTGGCGGACCTGCCGGGCCGCCTCCAGGAACGGCAGGGACTCGATGTCGCCGACGGTCCCCCCGACCTCCGTGATGATGACGTCGGGTGGCCGGGGCGCCGTGGTGGTGGCCTGCGCCCGCATCCGTGCCTTGATCTCGTTCGTGATGTGCGGGATCACCTGCACGGTGTCGCCGAGGTACTCCCCTCGGCGTTCCTTGGCGATCACCTCGGAGTAGACCTGCCCGGTCGTCACGTTGGCCGACGCGTCGAGGTCGATGTCCAGGAACCGCTCGTAGTGCCCGATGTCGAGGTCGGTCTCGGCCCCGTCGTCGGTGACGAAGACCTCGCCGTGCTGGAACGGGTTCATCGTGCCGGGGTCGACGTTGAGGTACGGGTCGAGCTTCTGCATCGAGACCCGCAGACCCCGTGCCCGCAGCAGGTGGCCGAGGCTGGACGCCGTCAGGCCCTTGCCGAGAGAGGACGCCACCCCGCCGGTGACGAAGACGTGTCGGGTCGCGGACGACCCCTCTGCCCAGGTTGTCATCCGTTCCACCACGGGCTTCAACGCTAGCAGGCGCCGGCCCTCACTCCCGACCGCGACTCACCCGTGTGCGTCAGCCGGCCGACACCAGTCCGCACTCGTACGCCAGCACCACCGCCTGCACCCGGTCGCGCAGACCGAGCTTCGCGAGCACGTGGGCGACGTGCGTCTTGACTGTCGCGTCGGACAGGAAGAGGTCGGCGGCGATCTCCGCGTTCGACCGGCCCCGGGCGACCAGGTTGAGCACCTCCAGCTCCCGCTCGGACAGCGACGCCACCTCGTGCGGCGTCCCCTCCGGCCGGGGCGGATGGCGCAGGAACGACTCGACCAGGCGCCTCGTGACGGCTGGGGACAGCAGCGTCTCGGCGGCCATCGCCTCCCGGACGGCGGCGACCAGTCCCTGCCGCGGCGTGTCCTTGAGCAGGAAGCCGGTCGCGCCGGCGCGCAGCGCAGCGTAGACGTACGAGTCCAGGTCGAACGTGGTCAGCACGATCACCTTCGGCGCATCCGGACGGTCACCGGCCAGCAACCGCCTGGTGGCCTCGATGCCGTCGACCCCAGGCATCCGGACGTCCATCAGGACGACGTCGGGGCGGAGCTCCCGGGCGGCCGACACCGCCTCGGCGCCGTCCGCCGCCGTCCCGACCACTTCGATGTCGTCCTGGGCGTCGAGCACCATCGCGAACGCGTCGCGCACCAGCTCCTGGTCGTCGACGACGAGCACCCGGATCACGCGCCCGCCTCCAGCGGCAACCGCGCCCGCACGAGGTAGCCGCCGCCGGGAGACGGCCCGGTCTGCAGGTCACCGCCGTACAGCGCGATCCGCTCCGCCATCCCGACCAGCCCGTGTCCGCCGGACGGTGCATCGCCGTTCAGGGCTGCCCGGCCGTCGTCACGGACCTCGACGTGGACGTGCGGTGGGCGGTAGTGCAGGTCCACCCGGGCGTGGGTCGCCCCCGCGTGCTTGAGCACGTTGGTCAGCGACTCCTGCACGATGCGGTACGCGGCCAGGTCCACCCCTGGCGCGAGCCGCACCGGCGTGCCCCGCACCCCGAGCTCGACCGAGAGGCCGGCCGCACGCACCCGCTCCAGCAGCGTCTCCACGCGGTCCAGACCGGGCTGCGGCTGCAGGTCGGCGTCGTTCGGTGGCTGCATCACGCCGAGCAGGCGCCGCAGGTCCGTCAGCGCCTCGCGGCCGGTCCGCTGGATGTTCTGCAGCGGCGCGACCGTGCGGGCGGGGTCGCGACCCAGCATCTCCTCGGCTGCGTCGGCCTGGACGACCATCACGCTGACCCCGTGGGCGACGACGTCGTGCAGCTCCCGGGCGATCCTGGCCCGCTCCTCGGCGGCGGCTCTCGAGGCGGCGGCCAGCGCGACCTCCTCGCGCTCGGTCTCCGCCCGCGCCGCACGACCGGCCAGCTCAGCCGTGTAGAGCCGCCGCGTGCGCAGGTAGGCGCCGAGGAGCCAGGCGGCCGCCAGCGACAGGTTCCAGGCGAAGGCGTTCGCGGTCTCCGCCCACGTCGTGTTGTCCGGGTTGTTCAGCTCGCGGACGACGACCATGGCCAGCGACAGCCCGGCGGCCACGAGGGCGTGCCGACGACGGCTGTGCGCGGCGACGGAGTACAGGGCCACCAGCGCCGGCAGCAGGCTGCCTGCACCCTCCGACGCCCCGAACACCAGGGCCATGCCAGTCGTCACTCCGACCACGACGCACAGCACGGCGAACGGCGTCCGGCGGCGGAGGGTCAGCGATGCTGCACAGACGGCGTACGCGGCGGCCACCAGGGCAGGAGGTCCGACGACATTGGGGGCGGACAGCAGGGGGAACCACACGTCGCTCTGCCCGACCAGCACCGCGCCGACGGCCAGGGCGCCGTCCTCGGCGTCCGCCCTCTTCATGCCCACCGACGGTAGCCCGCCGGCCGCCCACGCGGATCATCACCGGGAATGAGAGCGGATCATCACCGCGGAGCACGTGCTTCCTCATCCCGGGCGAGGACAGAGCCGAGGCGGGCGATCTAGCCTCGCCGGCATGACTGACACCGACACCACGCCGCGCACGAGGAGAGTCACGCCGCGCTCGGCAGCCGTCGCGGGGATCGCCGTCCCGCTGGTGTTCCTGCCGACCGTCGCCCTGCTCACCTGGGCGGAGTACGACTTCATGACCGCACGGGGCTGGTCGCCGGTGGCCGACTCGGATGCGCTTCCCTTTCCGAGCGCCCTCGCCCGCGGCCCCTACGGGTGGGTCCAGGACGTCAACTTCCTGCTCGCCGGCATGCTCGCGTTGGTGCTGCTCGCGGGTCTGAGGAGATGCTTCCGGCGCCGGCGCTGGGGGTACGTCGCCACCGTGGCACTGGGTATGTTCGGCGTCGCCGGCCTCCTCAACGCGGTGCCGACGAGCTTGCCGGGCGAGGAGGCGACCCTTGCCGGCACACTCCACTTCATCGGGTTCTTGATGACCATGCTCGGCGGAGTCGTCGGCACCCTCGCTGCCGGTCTGGCGCTGCGCGGCGACCCGGCGTGGCGCGGGTGGTGGGTCTACTCCGTCCTGACTCCGGTCGGGATGGTGGCCTCGGCCACCGGGCTGCTCGGGACGCCGAGCGACAGCGGGTTCTACGTCCTTCTCCTGCTGCTCTTCGGCTGGTTCGGGGTGATGGGGGCGCGCCTCTACCGGGTGACCAGCCGGGCGTAGGTCCCGGCCCATGTCGCGACCACGTCCTCGGCGTCCGGGAGCTCGGCGAACCGGGCCCGTCCGGCGTCGGCCAGGCGTGCGCGCTCGGCCGGGTCGTCGAGCAGGCCCCGGACGGCGTTCGCCAGGGCGCCGGCGTCCCCGACCGGCACCAGCAGGCCCGCTCCGGCCACCAGGTCGGGCAGGCCACCGGTGTCGGTGACCACGACGGGCGTCCCGGCCGCCATCGCCTCCTGGACGACGAGGGCCCGCGCCTCCCACGTGCTGGTGAGCGCGAAGACGTCGGCGGCGGCCATCAGCGCGCCGACGTCGCGGCGGGCGCCGAGGAACGTCACGGGCGCGCGGCTGGCCGCGACCCGAGCCCGCAGCCGCTCGAGCAGGGCGCCGTCGCCGTCCCCGGCCACCACCCAGGCCACGTCGTCCCGGCCGGTCCGGGCGGCGGCGTCGACGAGCACGTCGAGGTTCTTCTGCGGGGCGATCCGGCTGACGGTGAGCACCAGTGCCGCGCCGGCCGGGACGCCGTCCGACGCCGCGAGGTCGCGCCGCACCTGGCCGCGGTCCCCGGTCCAGGTGCCGGCAGACGGCGCCGCGACCGGCGCCAGCTCCGCGTCGCGAGCCCCCAGGGCGGCGGCGCGCTCGACCAGGTCGCTGGAGGCGCCGGTGACCAGGTCCGCCCGCCGGGCTTGCAGCGCCTCGAGAACGGCGCGCGCACGCCGGGGCGGCCCGGAGCCCAGCACGGCGTTGTGCCAGGAGACCACCACGGCGGGACGGCGGCGCCGGCCCAGCGTGGCGGCGACGGCGACGGCGAGCAGCCCGGCCTGGTGCCCGTGCGCGTGGAGCACGTCGCAGGTCGCGGCGAGCGCGCGCAACCGTGCCAGCCGACGAAGCCGGGTCGTCGGCGTCCCGGCCGGCCAGACCACCTCGGCGTCGAGGTCGAAGCGCTCGGCCGTGGTGCCGCTGGTGCCCACCGTGACGTCGACCGCGTGGGCACCCAGCCCGGCCGCGAGGCTGGCGACGTGCGCGCCGATGCCGCCGGTGCTGTGGCCGACGAGCAGCAGGACCCGCATCCTCACCCCACCCCCCGCCGAGTGTCCCCCTCCGGCGCGGCACGCCGGCGTGTCGCGCGCAGGAGGGACACTTCGCGAACGGTCTCGCGGTCCAGCAGCGCGACACCTGCCCCGGCCACCACGACCACCACGAGCGCGGCACAGGCGCCCGCGGCGATCGCGGGCCACGCCGTCGTCCCCCACGCGTCCAGCGCCGCGACGGCGACCCACCGCGCCGCCAGCACCCCGGCCAGCGCGCCGACCACGCCGGCGAGCAGGGTGCGGCCGACGCCGGCGAGCGCCTCGGCGCCGGCCGAGGCACGCAGTCCCCCGAGCAACAGCACCGCGGCGACCGTCATCCCGACGCTGGAGCCGAGCGCGAGCGCGACCACGACGTCACCCGCCTCGGGGGTCACGAGCACGGCGACCACCGAGGCGACGACGACCGCGAGCCACCCCGCCGCGGTCGCGCCGGCGGCCCGACGTCCCTCCTCGAGGGCGTACAGGGCCCGCCCGACGTGCGCGATCAGCGCGAACCCGACCAGGCCGGGCGCCATCGCGGTCAGCGCCGGCTCCATCCCGGTGATCTCCCCGGCGTCGATCGCGCCGAAGAACGCCGCCACGGCGGGCGCGGTCGCGGCGAGGACGGCGGCTCCCAGCAGGGCGACGACCAGCACCGCCCGGGTCGTGCGGGCCGCGGTACCGGCGAATCCGACCCTGTCCCGGTCGGCGGCGAGGGCCGCCAGCCGCGGGAAGGCCGCCGTGGCCAGCGGGACGGCCAGCACTGCGTAGGGCAGGAAGTACACGGCCTGGACGTACAGGAACACGTTGATGGTGCCGGTGACGCCGAACGCGTTCGAGAGCAGCAGCACCGCCACGACGGAGGCCTGCTGCGCCAGCAGCGCGACCACGCCCGCCGCGGCCAGGGCGCGGGCACGCCGCGCGACGCCGTCCGGGAAGCGCAGCGTCGGCCGCAGCGAGACCCCCATTCGGGCGACCGGCACCAGCAGGGGCAGGGTCATCACCGCCACGCCCGCCGTGGTTCCCCACAGCAGCCAAGCCTCCGCCGACGGCGGAAGGCTCGTCGGGTCGTCCTGGGAGCCCGCGGCCGTTGCCGCGAAGGCCCGGTACGCGACGATCACGACGAGGCTGGACAGCAGCGGCGCCAGCGCCGGCCAGAAGAAGCGGCGGTGGGCCTGCAGGACGCCGACCAGCACGACCCCGACCCCGTACAGCACCACCTGCGGCGCGAAGACGAGAAGCATCCGGACCGCCAGCGCTTGCTGGCCCGAGCAGGAGGACGACGACAGCAGCAGCTCGGTGAGCGGCCCCGAGAACAGGGCCAGCAGGACCGCCACCGGCAGCAGGACGACGACGGCCCACGTCAGCAACCCCGAGACGATCCGGTCGACGTCCCCACGCCCCGCCAACCCACGCGTCAACGGCCCGGCCAGCAGGGGCACGACGGCACCGGTGAGGGCTCCGCCCGCCACCACCTCGTACAGGACGTTCGGCAGCAGGTTCGCCGTGGCGTAGGCCTCTCCGACGCAGGTGGAGCCGACGCTGTCGGAGAACACCACCCAACGGCCGAAGCCGACGACGCGCGCCAGCACGGTGACGACGGCGATGACGAGCGCGGCGCCGGCGATGCCGGCACCGAGCCGCCGTGCGCTCACGATGCCTGCGAGGGCCGACGTCCGAGGGCGTCGAGCTCGCGGAGCACCGGCGCGGACTCGATCACGCGCGTGAAGCTGACCCGCTCGCTGGCGACCGTCAGGGCGACCACCCCGGTGAGGACGGCGGCGCGCAGCCGGCGCCCTCGGCTGCCGTCGTCCGCCGTGCGCGCGACGAGTGCCGCCCCGAGCAGCGCGCCGGCGGCGTTCGCCCCGCAGTCACCGAGCATCGAGCGCTCGCCGAGGTCAGGCCCGAGCAGCGACACCGACGACCCGACGGCGGCGGCGACCGCCGGGCTGGCCGGTGCGACGGCTGCGGACGCGATCGCGAGCTTGAGCACCCGCCCGGGCCGCAGGTCGAGCAGGTTGGCGAGGTTCGCGGCGCCGGCGACGAGGGCGCCCGCGACGCCGACCTCCCACCCCGTGATGATCAAGGACTCCATGCGCACCGGGCGTGCATGGAGTCCTTGATCACGGGGAGAGGTGGGGCGGAGCAGGAGGGCGGCGGCGGCCAGGGACGTCACACCGATGCCCAGCACCTTGAGGCCACCGGTGGTCAGTCGGCCCGCCGCCAGCTCGCCGAGGTGCCCGCGCAGGCCCTTGTGGGTGCCCGACTCCACCAGGTCGTCGACCGCGCCGAACAGGGCCGCTCCCGCCGTGGCCACGGCCAGACCGGCGCGCACCCGTACCGGCACGCCCAGCGCGGCGACGCCGGCGACGGCTCCCGCCGCCCAGGCGGGACCTTCCAGCAGGCTGACCGTCTCGCCACGGTGGTTGGTCCGCTCCCAGCGCTCGGCGCCGCCGGGCACGCGGTGGCGCGCCGCCCAGCACCCGCCGGCCACGGACGCGGCCACCAGGGCACCCGTGAACCGTCGCGACACGCTCAGCCGCCTTCGCCGCCGGCCGGGGGGGCCGCAGCCGCCGGCAACAGCGCGGCGGCGTTCTCGGCCACGCCGTACTGGCCGGCGGTGCCGCCGAGCTGCTCGCGGAGCGCCAGCACGGTCGTCGCGCGCCCCATCGGGGTGTCCACCGCGTCCACGGTGGAGACCACCGCGGCGACGTCCTCGTCGGCACGCAGCTGTGCCAGCAGGCCGCCGGGGTCCGCCGCGGAGGCGACCGGCCCGGTGACCACGCTGCCGCGGGAGCCGGCGTCCAGGCCCAGGGCGAGCGCGGTGTACGACTGAGCGGCGGCCTCGGCCCAGTCGGCGTCACCGGCGCCGGCGGCCTCGTCCGGCGGCCCGGCCAGCACGACGGCGGTGGTCGCGAGCTGCGCCGGGTCCCCGTCGACGCTGATCAGCTCGCTGGCGCGCAGGCCCTCCAGGACGGTCGCGGCCTCGGGGTCGGACTGGCCGGCCGCGGCGATGTCGGTCGTGACGACGGCCCGGGCGAGCACCGCCGCCAGCTCCCCGGCGGGCCCCGACGCCGCGGGAGGGCGCGGCTCGACGTACTGCACGAGCTGGCCCGACAGGGTGGTGCGGAACGCCTGCTGCTCGGGGTCGGTCCACCGCGGCTGGAGCGCGACCCGGCCGGTCAGCGTGGCGCCGGAGGCGGCCAGCTGCTCGCCGAGCGCGTCGGCGACGTCGGAGTCCGCGCCGGGCAGCGTGATCAGCACGACCGACGTCCCACCGAGCTGCTCGGCGAGCAGGGGGTCGGTGACGCTCTCGATGAAGGCGTCGCGGTCGGCGATCTGCACCTCGCGGTTCTCGACGGCCTGGGTCAGGTCCTCGGTGTCGGCCCGCAGCTCGGCGACCTGGTTGCTCAGGGTGTCGCCGATGGCCTCCTTGAGCGGACCCGCCCCCAGCACCACGCCGATGGCGAGGGCCATGAAGACGGAGACGAGGGAGACGAGGTGGTACCGGAAGTCGATCACTGGAAGAGGTTCCTCACGAAGTCGCGCACGAGCGTCACCAGGTCGTCGGCGAAGGCGCCGACGAGGCCGAAGAACGTCTGCCCCGCCGCCGTCGACGCCAGGGCCACGCCCAGGGCGAGCAGGCCGGCCAGCACGAGCACGCCGAGCTGGAGGTTGGAGATCCGCTGGCGGTACAGCCGTGAGACACCCTTGGCGTCCACCAGCTTGCCACCCACCCGAAGCCGGGTCAGGAACGTGCTGGCCATCCCCGACCGGCCCTTGTCCAGGAACTCCACCAGGGTCGCGTGGGTTCCCACCGCCACGATCAGGGAGGCGCCCTTGTCGTCGGCCAGCAGCATCGCGACGTCCTCGCTCGTGCCGGTCGCCGGGAACACGACCGGCTCGACGCCGAGTCGCTGCACCCGCTCCAGCCCGGGGGCCCGCCCGTCCCGGTAGGCGTGGACGACGATCTCGGCACCGCTCGTCAGCGTGCGGTCCGAGACGGAGTCCATGTCGCCCACCACCATGTCCGGTCGGTAGCCGGCCTCGATCACCGCGTCCGCGCCGCCGTCCACGCCGATGATCACCGGCCGGAACTCACGGATGTACGGCCGCAGCGTCGCGAGGTCCTCCTTGTAGTGGTACCCGCGGACGACGATCAGCACCTGCCGGCCGTCGAGATCGGTCTCGACGTCGGGGACGCCGACGCCGTCGAGGAGCAGCTCGCGCTCCTTGCGCAGGTACTCCATCGTGTTGGCCGCGAACGACTCGAGCTGGACGGCGAGGCCGGCGCGGGCCTCCTCCATCGCGACGGCGACGGTGGCGTCGGTCTGCTCGACACCCTCCGCGACGAGCCGGTCACCGAGGTAGACGTGGGCGCCGTGAACACGGACGACGCGCCCGTCGTCCAGGTCGCTCATCACCTGCTGCCCCGCGGCGTCGACGAGCGGGATCCCCGCGGCCAGGATGATCTCCGGCCCCATGTTCGGGTAGCGGCCCGACGTGCTCGGGGCGGCGTTGACGACCGCGACCGGGCGACAGCCCACCAGCGCCTCGGCGGACACCTTGTCGATGTCCATGTGGTCGATCACGGCGATCTCGCCGGGCAGCAGCCGCTTGGTCAGGTGCTTGGTGCGGGGGTCCACGCGCACGGGACCGATGACCCCAGGCGCGGGCTCGGGCGGACGGCGCCGCGACAGCAGGTTCCTCATCACCACCGATGGTCCCACGGCCGCCGGGTGGCCCCGGTCAGCACACGCTGCGCGACCCGTCAGGGGCGGCGGGCTCCGGCGAGCAGCTCGGCGGCGTGCGCCCGGGCGGCGTCGGAGTCCTCCTGGCCGGCGAGCATCCGCGCCAGCTCGACCACGCGCCCCTCGTCGTCCAGGTGCGAGACCCCGCTCTCGGTGACCTGGCCGTCGTCCGACTTGACGACCACCAGGTGCCGGTCGGCGAACGCGGCCACCTGCGGCAGGTGCGTCACCACGATCACCTGCGCGGTCGTCGCCAGGACCGCGAGGCGGCGGCCGACCTCGACGGCGGCCCGACCGCCGACGCCGGCGTCGACCTCGTCGAAGACGAACGTCGGCACCGGGTCGGTCCCCGCCAGCGTCACCTCCAGGGCCAGCATCACGCGCGACAGCTCGCCACCCGACGCGCCCCGGGCGATCGGCCGTCGGGGTGCGCCCGCGTGCGGGGTCAGCAGGAGGCTCACGTCGTCCGCGCCGTGCGGCCCGAGGCCGTCGGTACGGGACACCTCGACCTCGAGCACCGCGTGCGGCATGGCCAGGTCGCTGAGCTCCGTCGTGGCGGCCGCGCCGAGCCGGGCGGCGGCCTCCGCCCGCGCGTCGTGCAGCGTGGCCGCCAGGTCCCCGAGCCGCCCGGTCAGCTCGTCCCGTTCGGCCGTCAGCGTCGCCACCCGGTCGTCGTCGTCGTCCAGCTCGAGCAGCCGCTGGGCGGCCGTGCCGGACCATGCCAGCACGCCGTCGGTGTCGGCGTCGTGCTTGCGCGTCAGGGCAGCCAGGACGGAGCGGCGCTCCTGCGCGGCCTGCAGGCGCGCCGGATCCGCCTCCAGCGACTCCGAGTACGCGGACAGCTCCAGGGCCACGTCGGAGACGACGAGCCCGGCCTCGGTCAGCCGGTCCGACAGCTCGGCCAGGGCCGGGTCGTGGTCGCGGACGGCGTCCAGGGCCCTCCGGGCGCTCGCCAGCAGGGCCGTGGCGTCCGGCGCCGGCGTCGCGTCGAGCTCGTCGCCGACCAGGGCGACGTGCGCGCCGCCCGCCGCAGCCCTGAGGTCCTCGGCGTGGGCGAGGCGCAGCGTCTCGGCCGCCAGGGCCGTGTCCTCGCCGGGCTGCGGGTCGATCCCCTCGATCTCCTCGAGGTCGGCGCGGAGCCTCCTCGCCTCGGCGGCGCGCTCGGTGGCGTGGGAGACGACGTCGTCGAGGGTCGCGCCGACCTCGCGCCAGCGGGCCCATGCCTCGACGTACGCGACGAGCGGGACGGCGACGGCCTCGCCGGCGTAGGCGTCGAGCGCCTCCCGCTGGCGCGCCGGCGAGCGGAGCAGGACCTGCTCGGACTGCCCGTGCACGGCGACCAGGTCGTCGGCCACGTCGGTGAGCACCCCGACCGGTACGGACCTGCCGCCCAGGTGCGCCCGGCTGCGCCCCGAGGAGGCGACGCTGCGGGCCACGATCAGGGTGTCGTCGTCCATCTCGCCGCCCGCGTCGGCGGCCCGCGCCGCGACCTTCGAGGCGCTGCCGACGACGAAGGCGCCCTCCACCACCGCAGAGGACGCCCCCCTGCGCACGGCGCCGGCGTCCGCCCGCGCGCCCAGCAGCAGCCCGAGCCCGGTGACCACCATGGTCTTGCCGGCGCCGGTCTCCCCGGTGACCACCGTGAGTCCCGGCCCGAGCACGAGCACCGCGTCGCTGATCACGCCCAGGTGGCGGATGCGCATCTCCTCGAGCACGGCTACCGGCGTCCCGGCCCGCGCCAGCCGGCGACGGGCAGCTCGAACTTGGCGACGAGACGGTCGGTGAACGGACCGGTCACGAGCCGCGCCAGGTGCACCGGGACGGCGCCACGGCGGACCTCGATGCGCGCCCCCCGCGGCAGCTCGACGGTGCGTCGCCCGTCGCACCAGAGCACACCGACGCCATCCGTGCGGGTCAGGACCTCCACCGCGAGCGTCGACGTCGGGGCGACCACGAGCGGCCGGGCGAACAGCGCGTGGGCCGAGATCGGCACCATCAGCAGGGCCTCCACCTCCGGCCACACCACGGGGCCGCCGGCGGAGAACGCGTACGCGGTCGACCCGGTCGGGGTCGCCATCACGACACCGTCGCAGCCGATCGTCGACACCGGCCGGCCGTCGACCTCGGTGACGAGCTCGAGCATCCGCTCGCGGCTGGCCTTCTCGACGGTGGCCTCGTTCAGGGCCCATGACGTGGCCACGACCTGCCCACGCACGGTCACCGTGACGTCGAGGGTCATCCGCTCCTCGACCGTGTAGTCCCGGGCCGCGACCCGTGCCACGGCCTCGGCGAGGTCCTCACGCTCGCTCTCGGCGAGGAAGCCGACATGGCCGAGGTTGACGCCCAGCAGCGGGACAGGACGCTCGCGAACGAGCTCGGCGGCCCGCAGGATCGTCCCGTCGCCACCGAGCACGATCACGAGCTCGGCCCCGTCCAGGGCGTCGGCGGGTCCGGCGACGCTCACCGTGCCGGCGGCCGTGACGTCGGCCGCCTCGTCGGCGAGCATCACCGGCTCGAGGTCGGACCGCCGCAACAGCTCGAGGACCTCCTCGGCGGCGGCCACCGCCTCGGGGCGCCCCGTGTGGGTCAGCACGAGCACCCGGCGCGTCACCTCCTCACGCTCGCACCCGTCGGCCCGGCCAGGACCGCCTCGTCGACCATCGCGGCCAACGCCGTCTCGGGCTCGGCGGCGCCGCTGCGCAGCCGCAGGAAGTACTCGACGTTGCCGCTGGGCCCGGGGAGGGGGCTGGCCACGACACCGACCGGGGTCAGGCCCAGCTCGGCGGCGGCCATGCCCACCGCCACCACGGCGTCGGCACGGTGACCCGCCTCGCGGACGACGCCTCCCGAACCGAGCCGCTCGCGCCCCACCTCGAACTGCGGCTTGACCATCAGCAACAGGTCGGCGTCGGGTACGGCGCACGCCTTCAGGGCGGGCAGCACCAGCCGCAGGGAGATGAAGGACAGGTCGGCGACGACCAACCCGGGCGCCGGAGCCACCTGCTCCGGCCGCAGCTCGCGGACGTTCGTGCGGTCGAGCACCGTGACCCGGTCGTCGCTGCGGAGCGACCAGGCCAGCTGCCCGTACCCGACGTCGACGGCGACGACGTGCGCGGCCCCTCGCCGCAGCAGGACGTCGGTGAACCCGCCGGTCGACGCGCCGGCGTCCAGGCAACGCCTGCCCTCGACGACCACGTCGGCGAAGGCGTCCAGTGCCCCCGCCAGCTTGTGCGCCCCGCGGCCGACGTACTCCGGCCCGGTGGGGGCGCCGGCGACCACGACGGGATCGGCCGTGGCCACCTGGGTCGCGGCCTTGGCCGCCGGGCGCCCGGACACGCTGACCCGGCCCGCGGCCACGAGCTCGGCCGCGTGCTGACGTGACCGCGCCAGGCCGCGCCGCACGAGCTCGGCGTCGAGCCGTCGCAACCGGCCCACGCCTCAGCCCTGGGTCGCGGTCAGGCGGTGCTGCAGGGCCTGGTGCACCTCGTCGAGCACGGCCACGTGCCGATCCAGCGGCGTCTCGGGGCCGAGCCTGCCGAGCGTTTCCAGCGCGGCGTCGACGGCCTCGTCCCCGGTGTGCTCGACCGGCGGGTCCACGGTCTCGCTCATCGGGCAGGCTTCTTCGCTGGGGCCTTCTTGGCTGCTGTCTTCTTCGCGCCCGGGCGCTGCGCCCGCAGGTCTTCGACGGCACGCTCGAGGGCGATCACGCGCCGGCGCAGGGCATCCACCTCGTGCGCCTCGACCAGGCCCAGTCGTGCGACGGTTCTGGCCACCTCGGCCCGGACCATGTCCAGCAGCACCTGCCCCGCCTCCTGCGCCTTCGCGGCGGTCGGCTCGCCGACCAGCCCGGCCGCAGCCTGCGCGTACGCGCGCAACGCCTCCATCATGGGCCCACGGTAGCGCCCGGCACCGCGACGATCAGCCGATGCTCCCCAGGCCCGCCCACCTCGCCGTCGGACCGGGCGCCACCGCGATCTCCGGACCGGTGACGTCGCCGGCGTCGGTTCGCTCCCACAGCGCGGCACAACCGGCCCGGAGCAGGTCGAGGGCCCCGTCGTCGCCGTCCGCGCCGCTGCCCACGAGCCGGTCGTCCTGCCAGCTCGCCCTGGCCCGGCCGCACGTCCAGGAGTCACCGTGGCGGACGGCGACCGGGTGCGCGTCGTGCAGCCCCGCGAGGTCGACCGCCACGAGGTCCGGCCGGTGGCCGGCGTCCGCACGTAGCAGGTCATCGGGTCGCGTGACCCCGGTGAGGACCAGGAGGCTGGCCTGGCCCGCCGCGGCAGCGCCGGCGATGTCGGTGTCGAGCCGATCCCCGACCACGAGCGGTCGCCGAGCACCGGTACGCCGAGCAGCCGTGGTGAACAGGTGCGGTTGAGGCTTTCCGGCCACCAGCGGCTGGACGCCGGCCGCCGCGGCGACCGCGGCGACGAGCGACCCGTTGCCGGGCATCACGCCCCGGGGCGTGGGGATCGTCAGGTCGGTGTTGGTCGCGATCCAGAGCGCACCCGCCCGGACGGCGACGGTCGCCTCCGCGAGATCGGTCCACGCCACGTGCCGTCCGTAGCCCTGGACCACGGCCGCAGGCGCGTCGTCCGCGGTGTCCACGATCTCGAGACCAGCGCGGCGGCAGGCCTCCGCCACGCCGCGGCCGCCCACGGCGAGTACCCGCGCCCCGGCGCCCAGCCGCTCTCGCACCAGGACCGCGGCCGCCTGCGACGAGGTGACGACCTCGTCAGGGTCCACGGGCAGGCCGAGCTCGCGCAGGTGGGCGGCGACCTCGTCCGGCGTCCGCGAGGCGTTGTTGGTGGCGAAGGCCCATGCCGTCCCCGCCTGGCGGGCGGACGTCAACGCCTCGACCGAGCCGGGCACGGCGTCCGGGCCGACGTAGACGACACCGTCGAGGTCGATGACGAGGAGGTCGTGCTCGACGGCAGGTGAGGTGTCGATGCGCCGCCAGCGGCCCTCGGTCATTCGTGGTCCGGTTCGTCCTCGAGGTCGATCAGGACCTCGATGCCCTCCCCCAGCCGCTCGGCGGCACCGGTCGAGGAGTCCGGGTCGGTCGCGGCGGCGCGCTCCAGCCACCGGCGGGCCTCGTCCGTGCGCCCGGCGGCCCCCAGGGCGTCGGAGTAGGCCGACATCAGCCGGGCGGTTCGCCCGGCGGTCTCCGGGGTGGGCGGGCGCTCGAGCTCGGGAAGCTGGAGCAGGACGACCGCCGCCTCGGGTTGGCCGAGGTCGATCCGGGCGCCCGCGACCACGATGGTGAGCTCGATCTGTCCCGCCCGGTCGAGACGTGCCGCCTCCGGCCCGGCGGCCAAGGTCAGGGCGCGCTCGGGGCGGCCCAGGCCACGCTCGCAGTCGGCCATCACGGGCAGGTGCTCGGAGGAGCCGGACATCCGACGCGCGGTGCGCAGCTCCCGCAGGGCGAGCTCGTAGTCGCCCGCGTGGTAAGCGACGAGCCCGGCGGTCTCCCGGACCACCGCGACGCGGCCGGCCCGACGCTGGGCGGCGAGCGCGTGGCGCAGGGCGGCCGCAGCATCGACGTCGACGAGCCGGCCGGCCATCACCAGGTGGCGCGCGACCGCGGACGCGTTGTCCTTGCTGAGGGTGGCGAGGTCGCGCCTCACGTGGCGGTCCAGCTCGGCCCCGGTGACGTCCTCCGGGAGCTCCGGCTCGTCGGACCGCGTGGAGCGTCGCTCGACCGGTTCGGGCCGTGGGCCGCGGCCTCGGCCGCCCCGTTCGGACCGGTCCGGCCGCTGGGCACGGTCCGGCTTCTGGGCACGGTCCGGCCGCTGGGAGCCCGGCCGGCGGGCACCGCGCTGGTGGTCGGCCACGCCGGGCCTCCTTCGCTGTCGGGACGGGTCCGGGCTGTTCGCACGGGGCGGGTCGCACGGGCCCGGACGTGGCGATGACGGCCACCCCCGAAGGGGTGACCGTCATCGTCAAAGAATGTCCGGCGGCGACCTACTCTCCCACGCAGTCCCCCGCGCAGTACCATCGGCGCAGATGGGCTTAGCTTCCGGGTTCGGAATGGAACCGGGCGTTTCCCCAACGCTATGACCGCCGAAACTCTATGGAGATGTACGGGTCGGTACCCGACCGTATCTCGGGAACCGCACAGTGGACGCAAGCAAGTGTAGATGTAGTCAAGTTGTCGGCTTATTAGTACCGGTCAGCTTCAAGGGTCTTGAGTTCCCTCTTCCACATCCGGCCTATCAACCCAGTAGTCTAGCTGGGAGCCTCTCGGGGCAAGCCCCATGGAAACCTCATCTCGAAGCAGGCTTCCCGCTTAGATGCTTTCAGCGGTTATCCCTTCCGAACGTAGCTAACCAGCCGTGCTCCTGGCGGAACAACTGGCACACCAGAGGTTCGTCCGTCCCGGTCCTCTCGTACTAGGGACAGCCCTTCTCAAGTTTCCTGCGCGCGCAGCGGATAGGGACCGAACTGTCTCACGACGTTCTAAACCCAGCTCGCGTACCGCTTTAATGGGCGAACAGCCCAACCCTTGGGACCTACTCCAGCCCCAGGATGCGACGAGCCGACATCGAGGTGCCAAACCATGCCGTCGATATGGACTCTTGGGCAAGATCAGCCTGTTATCCCCGAGGTACCTTTTATCCGTTGAGCGACAGCGCTTCCACAAGCCACTGCCGGATCACTAGTCCCGACTTTCGTCCCTGCTCGAC
>DASROP010000149.1:0-11196 GCA_035646835.1 Actinomycetales bacterium
GGACCTTGGCCGGTACGGACGTCGTCGTCGCCTGCTCCGCCCTGCGCCGCGCCTACCGCGACGTCCTGCGCACGGCCGCGGACGACGTCCGCTTCGTACTGCTCGACGTACCCCGGCCGGAGCTGGATCGGCGGCTCGCCCAGCGGACGGGGCACTTCATGCCGAGCGGGCTGCTCGACTCCCAGCTGGCCACCCTCGAGCCGTTCTCGGACGGCGACCCGGGCGTGATCATCGCCGCGTCCGGATCGATCGAGGACACCGTCGTCGCGGTGCTGGCGGCCGCCCGCTAGCGCGTCAGGACGTCCTGGACGCCGGGCGCGCACGCGGTCAGGCCTGCGTCAGCCTCCGTCCGTGAATCGCGCCCTCCACGCCGGGGGCGTATCGGCGCCCTGGGTTCCCCAGAGCTCGACGCCGTCGGCGATCGCACCCTCGCGAACCTGGTAGGAGCCGAAGCACCAGTAGCGGTCGCCGTCGAGGACGACCGCCACCCGGGCGCTCACCCGGTCACCGGCGGCCAGCACCTCGACCACCTCGATCTCCCAACCATCCGGGTAGGCCCGCTGCATGGCCAGGAACGCCGCGCCGCGGAACCGCTCGTCGGTCGCCGGCCACCAGATCCGGACGTCGGCGGCCAGGCACTCCGCGGCGGCCGCCCAGTCCCGGCCCTGCATCGAGGTGAAGAAGGTGCGGACGACGTCGGCGGGGGGTCTGCTCATGACGACGAGGCTGCCACCTCCCACCGACAGCGATCCTGTGGTACGAACCCGTCATGACGACCACCGGCGACCTCGTCGCGCTGCGCCACACCCTGCACCGCGCGCCGGAGATCGGTCTCGACCTGCCCCGGACGCAGGCGACGGTGCTGGAGGCGCTGTCCGGCCTGGGCCTCGAGATCAGCACCGGCACCGGCTGCACGAGCATCACCGCGGTGCTGCGAGGTGCTGCCCCGGTGCCCGACGGCGAGCGGCGCACCGTGCTCCTGAGGGGTGACATGGACGCCCTGCCCGTGCACGAGGACGTCGACGTCGACTTCCGCTCGCAGACCGACGGCGCGATGCACGCCTGTGGCCACGACCTGCACACGACCATGCTCGTCGGGGCGGCGCACCGGCTGGCCGAGCGCCGCGGCGAGCTGCCGGGGGACGTCGTCCTGATGTTCCAGCCGGGCGAGGAGGGGTTCGACGGTGCCGGCGTGATGATCGCCGAGGGAGTCCTCGACGCGGCGGGTCGCCGTCCGGACGCCGCCTGGGCCCTGCACGTGATGTCCGGGCTCGCGCCGCGCGGGATGGTCACGAGCCGGCCGGGAGCCCTGATGGCCGCCAGCAACGAGCTGTACGTCACGGTGCGGGGCGCCGGCGGCCACGGCAGCGCACCGCACCGCGCGAAGGACCCTGTCCCGGCGGCGTGCGAGATGGTCACCGCACTGCAGACGATGATGTCGCGCAGCGTCAGTCCGTTCGCCCCGGCGGTGCTGACCGTGGGCCAGTTCCACGCGGGCTCGAAGGCGAACATCATCCCCGCCGAGGCGATGTTCCACGCCACCATCCGGTGCTTCGACGACGCGGTCCTGGCCGGGCTCGAACGCGACACCGTGCGCGTGTGCGAGGGCATCGCCCACGCGCACGGCCTCGAGGTGGACGCCGTGTTCCGCCGCCAGTACCCGGTGACCGTCAACGACGCCGGGGCGGTGGGCGTCGCCGAGCAGGTCGTCGGCTCGGCGCTGGGGAGCAGCCGGTGGATGCCGATGCCCGACCCGATCACCGGGTCCGAGGACTTCTCGCGAGTGATCGACGCCGTGCCGGGAGCGATGCTGTTCCTCGGCGCCTGCGTCGAGGGGCTGCAGTACGAAGACGCCCCGGACAACCACTCGCCGTCCGCCCAGTTCGACGACGCAGTGCTGGACGACGGCGCCGCGCTCTACGCCGCGCTCGCCGTCCAGACCCTCCGCTCCCCCTCCTGACTTCTGCTGCGTGTCCCACGTCTCAACGCCGATCGAGTGGTGGGACACGCAGCAGAAGTCCCGGGGGGTGGGAGGGGGCTAGGTGAGGGAGCGTTCGGCGATCTCGACGACGTTGGTCAGCAGCATCGCCCGCGTCATCGGTCCGACCCCGCCGGGCACCGGGGTGAGGACGCCGGCCACCTGCTCGACCGCGGGGTCGACGTCCCCGACCAGGCGACCCTTGCCCGTCTCGCGGTCGGTGACGCGGTTCATCCCGACGTCCACGACGACGGCCCCCGGTCGCACCATCTCCGCGGTGATCATCGCCGGGACGCCGGCGGCGGCGACCACGACGTCGGCGGCGCGGGTGTGGGCCGCCAGGTCCTTCGTGCCGGTGTGGCACGAGGTGACCGTGGCGTTGACGGACTTGCGGGAGAGCAGCAGGCCCAGCGAGCGCCCGACCAGGACGCTGCGGCCCACGACGCAGACGTCGAGCCCGGCCAGGTCGATGTCGTGGCGGTCCAGCAGCTCGATCACTCCGCGGGGGGTGCACGGCAGCGAGGACGCCAGCGGCCCGCTCAGCGAGCCGGCCAGCCGGCCGAGGTTGTCCGGGTGCAGGCCGTCGGCGTCCTTGACCGGGTCGACGAGCTCGAGCACGCGCTGCTCGTCGAGCCCCGCCGGCAGGGGCAGCTGCACCAGGTAGCCGGTGCAGGCGCCGTCGGCGTTCAGGGCGCGGACGGCGGCCTCGACCTCGTCCTGCGTCGCCGTCGCCGGGAGCTCGACGGCGATGCTCTCGATGCCCACCTCGGCGCAGTCGCGGTGCTTGCCGCGCACGTAGGCGTGGCTGCCCGGGTCGTCGCCCACGAGCACCGTGCCCAGGCCCGGGGTCACGCCCCGTTCTCGCAGAGCGGCGACTCGGAGCGCCAGCTCGGACTTGATCTCCGACGCCGTCGCCTTGCCGTCGAGGATCCGAGCGCTCACCAACCCTCCAGGCCCTCGTAGAGCGGGAACGCCTCGGTCAGCGTGTGCACTCGCGCGCGCAGCGCCTCCTCGTCGGCGTCGGGCAGCAGCGCGGCAGCGATGACGTCGGCGACCTCCGCGAACTCGTCGTCGCCGAAGCCGCGGGTGGCG
Organism: Actinomycetales bacterium; assembly: GCA_035646835.1. GTDB lineage: Bacteria > Actinomycetota > Actinomycetes > Actinomycetales > DASROP01 > DASROP01. Next base: position 3,071 of record DASROP010000149.1, read on the forward strand.
AGCGCCGGCGTCCCGATCCGCAGTCCGGACGTGACCATCGGCGGCCGCGGGTCGAAGGGGATGGCGTTGCGGTTCACCGTGATGCCGACGCGGTGCAGCAGGTCCTCGGCCTGCTGACCGTCCAGCGGCGACTCCCGCAGGTCGACCAGGGCCAGGTGGACGTCGGTCCCTCCCGTCAGCACGGAGACGCCGGCGCTCGCGACGTCGTCGGCCGACAGCCGGTCGGCGAGGATCCGTGCACCGTCGATCGTGCGCTGCTGCCGCTCGCGGAACCCGTCGCTCGCAACGATCTTGAGGGCGGCGGCCTTCGCGGCGATCACGTGCATCAGCGGCCCGCCCTGCTGGCCCGGGAACACCGCGGAGTCGATCTTCTTCCGGTACTCCTCGCGGCAGAGGATCAGCCCGCCCCGGGGGCCGGCCAGCGTCTTGTGCGTGGTGGTCGTGACGACGTCCGCGTGCGGCACCGGCGAGGGGTGCAGGCCAGCCGCGACGAGGCCGGCGAAGTGCGCCATGTCGACCAGCAGGAAGGCGCCGACCTCGTCGGCGATCTCCCGGAACGCGGCGAAGTCGAGCTGGCGGGGGTAGGCCGACCAGCCGGCGATGATCATCTTCGGCTGGCTCTCCTTGGCTTTGGCGCGCACGGCGTCCATGTCGATCAGGAAGCTGTCGGGGTCGACGCCGTAGGCGGCCACGTCGTACAGCCGCCCGCTGAAGTTGATCTTCATCCCGTGGGTGAGGTGGCCGCCGTGGGCCAGCTCGAGCCCGAGGATGGTGTCGCCGGGCCGGATCAGGGCGTGCATCACCGACGCGTTGGCCTGGGCGCCCGAGTGCGGCTGCACGTTGGCGTGCTCGGCGCCGAACAGGGCCGTGGCGCGGTCGCGGGCCAGGTTCTCGGCGACGTCGACGTGCTCGCAACCGCCGTAGTACCGGCGGCCGGGGTAGCCCTCCGCGTACTTGTTGGTCAGCACGCTGCCCTGAGCCTCGAGGACGGCGCGCGGCGCGAAGTTCTCGCTCGCGATCATCTCGAGCGTGCCGCGCTGGCGGTCGAGCTCGGCGTCCAGGACGGCGGCGATCTCGGGATCGACGCTCGCCAGGCTGGCGTTGGTGACGGGTGCGCTGGTGGTCTCGCTCACGGCTGCTCCTCGGGTCTGGCGGGCACGCTCGGGTCGCTCCGGGCCCAGGCGGACGACCCGTGATCGGAACCTCTGCGCCGCTCCCCGGTGGTGGGCCACCTGTACGCCAGTCGCGGCCCGGCCAGGCTACCAACGCCGCGCCGGACCGCCCGGGCTGCCGCGTTCCCCGGCACGTTGCTGCACGGGGCCTGCGTTCAGCGGCACGTTCCAGCACAGAAATTACCGAAACGCGTGTCGCGACGTGCCGCTGAACCACGAAGCCGTGTCGCAACGTGCCACTCGACCGAGCGGCTAGCCTCCGCCGCGTGACCCACTACGTGATCAGCCTGTCCTGCCCGGACCGGCCCGGGATCGTCCACGCGGTCAGCGGGGTCCTGGCGGGGCTCGGCGGCAACATCACCGAGAGCCAGCAGTTCGGCGACCCCGCGACCGGACGGTTCCTGATGCGGGTGGAGGTGGACGTCGAGGCGGACGACGACTCCTTGCGTCGCGAGTTCGCGCCGGTGGCCGACGCGTTCACGATGACGTGGACCCTGGACGTACGCGGACGCCCTGTACGCACCCTGGTGCTGGTGAGCACCGCCGCGCACTGCCTCAACGACCTGCTCTTCCGGCAGCGCTCCGGGCTGCTGCCGGTCGAGGTCCCCGCGATCGTGTCCAACCACACCGCCCTCGAGCCCCTGGCGTCCTCCTACGACGTGCCGTTCCACCACGTTCCGGTGGGCGAGACGACCCGCGCGGCATCCGAGGCGCGACTGCTCGAGCTGGTCGAGTCCCTGGACGTCGAGCTCGTGGTGCTGGCCCGCTACATGCAGGTGCTCTCGGACGACCTGTGCCGACGCCTGGAGGGTCGGATCATCAACATCCACCACTCCTTCCTGCCGTCCTTCAAGGGCGCACGCCCCTACGCGCAGGCGCACGACCGCGGCGTGAAGCTGATCGGGGCCACCGCGCACTACGCGACGGGCGACCTCGACGAGGGCCCGATCATCGAGCAGGGGGTCGAACGGGTCGACCACGCGATGACCCTGCCGCAGCTGGTCTCGACCGGTCAGGACATCGAGACCCAGGTGCTCGCCCGCGCCGTGCGCTGGCACGCCGAGCACCGGGTGCTTGTCGACGGACACCGCACCGTCGTCTTCCGCTGACTCACGCGTTCAGCGGCACCTTGCTGCACGACACGCCGGCGCGTGTCATCAGCGGACGAGGCGGACCTCGCAGCGCGCACCTGGAGTCTCGGCGAGGCGTCGGTCAGCCGTCAGCAGCGGGACGTCGAGCGCCTCCGCCAGAGCGACGTACCAGGCGTCGTACACCGTGACGTTGTCTCGCAGCTCCCACACCCTCTCGACGAAGGGCTCGAAGGGGTACAGCGGGATCCGCAGGGACGCGATGCCACTGACGGCCTGCATCGCAAGGGGCCGTGAGATCACCTTCCTGAGCATCAGGGATCGGACGCCCGACAAGGCCTCAGCCGGGAGCACCGCCGGTGCAGCGACCTCCTCGTCGCCGTCCCCGAGCGCAGCCTGCGCGGCGTCCCCGGACGATCCGCCCACGAGCGCGTCGACGAGCAGCGAGGCGTCGACGACGATCAATGCGACTCGCGATCCTCACGGATGATGTCCGCCGAGGAGACCGTGGCGAAGCCCTCATCCCCTTCGATCCGCCGTCGGCGCCGGACCTCGGCGACGAGTTCCGCCGGTGTCTTCGTGGCGGCCTGGCGCGTGAGCTCGGCCCGCAGGTACTCCTGCAGGCTCATCCCCGCCTCCGCCGCGCGACGCCGGTAGACGCGGTGGACGTCGTCCGGGACGTCACGGATCTGGATGGTCGCCATGCATGCAGACTAGCGCTCCCTGCGCTGACCCGCATCCACTCACCCGCCTTGATCGTCGGACCGTTCTGGGGGTGATAACCACCACAACGGTCCGACGATCAGTGGGGTCGGCTGCATCAGGCCAGCGCGGCGGCCAGGTTCTCGTCGAGCGCGGCGAGGAACTCCTCGGTGGTCAGGTACCCCTGGTCGCCGCCGACCAGCAGCGCCAGGTCCTTGGTCATCTTGCCGCTCTCGACGGTCTCGACGCAGACGCGCTCGAGCGTCTCGGCGAAGCCGGTGACCTCGGGCGTGGAGTCCAGCTTGCCCCGGTGCTTCAGGCCCCCGGTCCAGGCGAAGATCGACGCGATCGGGTTGGTGGACGTCGGCTGGCCGGCCTCGTGCTGGCGGAAGTGCCGCGTCACGGTGCCGTGTGCCGCCTCGGCCTCGACGGTCTTGCCGTCCGGCGTCATCAGCACCGACGCCATCAGGCCGAGCGACCCGAACCCCTGCGCGACGGTGTCGGACTGCACGTCGCCGTCATAGTTCTTGCACGCCCAGACGTATCCGCCCTCCCACTTCATCGCCGCCGCGACCATGTCGTCGATCAGGCGGTGCTCGTAGGTGAGCCCCTTGGCCTCGAAGTCGGCCCTGAACTCAGCCTCGAACACGTCGGCGAAGATGTCCTTGAACGCGCCGTCGTAGGCCTTGAGGATCGTGTTCTTCGTGGACAGGTAGACCGGGTACTCGCGCTGCAGCCCATAGTTGAACGAGGCGTGCGCGAAGTCCTCGATCGACTTGTTGAAGTTGTACATCCCCATCGCCACGCCGCCGTCCTCGCCGTAGTTCGCGACGACGTGCTGGATCGGCTCGGACCCGTCCTGGGGCGTGAAGGTCATGGTCAGCTCGCCCGCGCCGGGGACCTTGAAGTTGGTCGCCTTGTACTGGTCGCCGTGGGCGTGACGTCCGATGATGATCGGCTTCGTCCATCCCGGCACGAGCCGCGGCACATTGCTGATGATGATCGGCTCGCGGAACACGACACCGCCGAGGATGTTGCGGATCGTGCCGTTCGGCGAGACCCACATCTTCTTCAGCCCGAACTCCTCGACGCGGGCCTCGTCCGGGGTGATCGTCGCGCACTTGACGCCGACGCCGTGCTGCTTGATGGCGTTCGCCGCGTCGACGGTCACCTGGTCGTCGGTGGCGTCGCGGCGTGAGATGCCGAGGTCGTAGTACTCGAGGTGGACGTCGAGGTACGGGTGGATCAGGCGGTCCTTGATGAACTGCCAGATGATCCGCGTCATCTCGTCGCCGTCCAGCTCGACGACCGTGCCCTCCACCGTGATCTTCGCCATCAGCGCAGCACTCCTGCCTCAGTCGGAACTCCGAACAAATCTCTCGACGTCAAGATACCGGACGGCGGCCACCCGTTCACGCTCGGCGTCGCGGGCCGAGGCCAGCAGCCGGGTGAAGGCGAAGGAGTGGTGCACGTGCCCGGCCAGGCGGCGGAGCCGGACGGCGACACCGGCGTCGGTCAGTCGTCTTGCGTAGGCCTCCCCCTCGTCCCGCAGCGGGTCGTACTCGGCGGTGTGGATCACGGCCGGCGGCAGCCGGGTCAGGTCGTCCGCGTGCAACGGAGAGGCGAGCGGGTCGGTGCGGGACGCGCCGGCGGGCAGGTAGGCCGCTGTGAACTCCTCCATCGAGCGCCGGGTCAGGAGGTAGCCGTCGGCCATCTCGTCCACCGAGGGCTGGCTCAGCGTCGCGTCGGTGGCCGGGACGACGAGGACCTGCAGCGCGATGTCCGGGCCCCCGCGGTCACGGGCGAGCAGGCAGCAGACGGTCGCCAGGTTCGCTCCCGCCGACTCCCCGCCGATCGAGACGCGCCGTGGGTCGATGCCGAGCTCGTCCGCGTTCCCCACCAGCCAGGTCAGCGCCGCGTAGGCGTCCTCGAGCCCGACCGGGAACTGGTTCTCCGGCGCCAGGCGGTAGTCGACGGAGGCGACCACGCAGCCGGCGCGGGCTGCCGTCGTCCGGCATCGCGGGTCGACGTCGGCCAGGCTGCCGACGCACCAGCCCCCGCCGTGCAGGTAGACGTGCAGCGGAAGGCGTGACGTCACGGCCCCGGCGCCGGCCGGGCGATAGAGCCGCACGGTGATCCGGCCGCCGTCGACGGCCACCTCGACATCGGCGACGTCGACCCCGCGGGCCCCGCGCATCAGGGCCGGGCCCAGCAGGCGGTTGGTGCGCTCGCTGGCGGCCCGGCGCTGGGGCATCAAGGTCCCCGCAGCGGGCTTGGGCAGCCGGGCGTCCAGCGCCAGCACAGGACGCAGCCACGGCTCGACGGGCATGCGGAGGAGGCTAACCGGCTTGCGGATCGACGCCCGCGTCCTACCGTTCAGGCATGCTGGAGAGCCGACCCACGCCGGAGGTCCTGCGCCGCGCCCTGGATGCGCACCGGCTCACCCTGGAACAGGGCGGCCCGGACGTCGACCGGCAGGCAGCGGCGGGCGTGCACGTGCGGCTGCTGTCGGTGCTGGAGCGCTGGGACCACCTCGCCCCGGGCGACCAGGAGGACCTCGCCGACGCCATCTGGTACGTGGCTCGGATCGACGACGACCGCAACGACATCGAGGACCGCGGCGGCCTGGACGACGACGCCGCGCGCGTCGAGCGGGTGCTGTCGCGCCTGGAGGGTTAGAGGGACGCGACGTCGGAGGCCTTGGCCCGGACGGCGTCGGCGGCCTCCCGCAGCCCGGCCAGCTCGGTCTCGGTGAGCTCGGTCTCGACGACCTTGCGCACCCCCCCGCGGCCGATCTCCGCCTCGACGCCGAGGTACACGCCCTCGATGCCGAACTCGCCGTCGACCCACGCGCACACCGGCATCACGGCGCCGGAGTCCTGGGCGACCGCGAGCGCCATCCGCGCCGCCGCCGCCGAGGGCGCGTAGAAGGCCGAGCCGCTCTTCAGCAGCGCGACCACCTCGGCGCCCCCGTTGCGGGTGCGCGTGACGAGCTCGTCGATGGTCGCGGTGTCCAGCACGTCCGTCAGCGGCGTGCCGTCGACCGTGCAGGCGCTGGGGACCGGCACCATCGTGTCGCCGTGCGAGCCCAGGGTCAGGGTCCGGACCTTGCCCACCTCGACGCCGGCCTTCTCGGCCACCGAGTTCGTGAACCGCGCGGTGTCGAGCATGCCCGCCTGGCCCATCACCTTCGCGTGGTCGAACCCGGTGGCGAGCTGCGCCAGAGTGGTCATCTCGTCGAGGGGGTTGGAGACGTTGATGACGACGGCGTCCGGTGCGTACTTCTTGATGTTCTCCGCGACGCCACGGACGATCTTGGCGTTGACCTCGAGCAGGTCCATCCGGCTCATCCCCGGCTTGCGCGGGAGCCCCGCGGTGATCACGACGACGTCAGAGCCATCGATCACCTCGTAGCCGTCGCCGTCCGGCGTCGTGGTCTTGCCCACCACGGTCGACTCGAAGCCCTCGATCGGCCGCGACTGGTTGAGGTCGAGGGCCAGCCCCTCGGCCCACCCATCCTTGATGTCGGTCATCACGACGGTCTCGAAGACGTCGTACTCGGCCAGCCGCTGCGCCGTCGTGGAGCCGTAGTAGCCGGCGCCGACGACCGTGACCTTTCCCTTGCGCGCCATGGCGTGGGTTCTCCTCGGTAGGGGGTGGTGATCCGGCCACCGAGGCTAGCCGACCGCCCAGAAGCTCCCACCGGGGCGCTGGATCACGTCACCGCTCATGCCGGACCCTTGGCCCTGGGGCAGGTACCGCCAGCCGCGGTTCGGCGTCTCACGGAAGTGCTCGATGATGTGCACCGCCCCGGCACCGGGATTCGTACCGGCAGCGAAGCCGAGCCGACCCTGGTTCGTCCAACCCTGGCCCCGCCCGGACTCGAGTCCGACCTGGCCCCTGGCGAGGTGCCACTGCTCCAGTCCGTCCTTGAAGCGGTACATCTTGTAGATCGGGATGTCGTAGGTCTGCCACTTCTCCGTGAGGAGCTTGAACTTGCCGCCGCCGCACGTGCTCCAGGTGTAGATGCTGTTGCCCGCACCACCGCCGTTGGTGTTGCTCTCGCAGATGCCGACCTTGGCCGGCATCGGCGGTGGCTTGGTGCGCCCGCTCGTCGACGCCTGGCCGCCCTTGCCCTCCGGGCCGATCGCCACGACGTGTAAGTCGTACGCCTTGTCCGGGTCGAGCCCCTTGGCCTTGAACGACTTCTTGTCGGTCTGCTTCCGGCCCTGGCCGAAGCCCCAGATCTCGTAGGTGAACGGGCCGGTGCCTCCGGGTGCGTTCCAGGAGACCGTGATGGTCGTGTCGGTGCGCTCGGTGACCCGGAGGTTGCCCACCTTGCCGGGTGCCTGGCACACGGCCGTGGCGTCGCTGGGCGCCGAGCTGGTGGTGGTGCCGTCCGCTCCGACCGCATCGACGACGAACTTCACCGTCCTGCACTTCCCGAACGTCACGGTGAACTCGTGTTCACCGGACTGAGCGATGTCCGGGCTGCCCGCGGTGACGCGCAGGGTGTAGTGGTCGATCGCGCCGCCGTCCGAGGGCGGGGTGAACGGCACCGTGGCGACCCGGTCCTTGGCGGAGACCGTGCCGATCACTGGTTGGCCGGGTGCGGGCGTGCAGTCCGTGCCCGTCGGCTGCTCGCCGGGAAGGTCCGGGCACGCGTCGGCCGGCGGGGCCGGCGGCGCCGGTGGTTCGGGGGCTGCCGGCGGCTCGTCCGGCGGACCCGCGGGCCCGGTCGGGCCGGGCACCGGCTCCTCGACCGGCGGGCCCGGCTCGGTCGGCGGGCCGGCGTTGTCGGGGGGACCCGGGGCGGGCGCGGGCGGTGGGTCGACGAGGCTCGGATACTCAGACTCATCAGGCTGGTCGTCGTCGGTGATCGTGGGGAACTCGCTGTCGCGGTCGTTCTGCGGCGACTCCGGGATCGGCGTGAGCTTCTCCGGTGTCTCGACCGGCTGCTCGGCGTTGGCCGCGACCTGCTCGTCGTACTTCGTCACGTGCCGGACGGCGCCGGTGTCGTCGACGGTGACTGCCCCGTTGCCCCGTGCGTCGTTGGCGTAGACGATCCGGTCGTCCACGGAGAGCTCGAAGTCGCCGTCGCTGACGTCGATCACCTGCTGGACCGCACCGGTCGCCACTCCGATCATCAGGGCGTCGCCGGTGG
>DASROP010000150.1:0-15495 GCA_035646835.1 Actinomycetales bacterium
GTCCAGGCACCCTCCGGGCTGCTGCCCGGGCTCTCCGGCTTCGGCGACCCGACCGGCCCCGAGTCCGATCCCGGCGCCCCGGACGCCCCGGAGGCCCCGGTCGCGTCCGAGCCACCGGTCGCGGCCCAGCCCCCGCTGGCCGCCCTGCCGCCCGCGCCGCTGCCCGCACCGCCGCCCGAGCCGCCGGCCGAGGTCGCGGCCATCCCCGAGGAGGTCGCGCCCGCACCGATCGACGTCATCGTCGTCACCGCGCCGGCGGCGCCCGCCGCGCCCGCCGAGGAGCAGGGGCTGGTTCAGCCGGCCTCGGTATCCGCGTCGGTCACCCCGGCCACCGTCACCGCGCTCGCGCCGGCCGCCGTCCTGGTGCCGGTCGCGCCGCCCGTGGTCGCCGCCGGGGCGGTCGACGACGCCGAGGACGATGACGATCGGACCCGCGACACGAGGGACCGGGACTCCGACGACTCCCGGGACAAGAAGGCCAAGGACAAGAAGGGCCGGGACGGCGACCGCGACGACCGGCGCCGCGGTGACGACGGCCGCGCCGGCGACAAGAGCCACGACCGCGACGCGAAGCACGACCGCGACCGCGGCGACGACGACGGTCGCGACCGCGGTGACGACGACGGCCGCGACCGCGACAAGAAGCACGACCGCGACAAGAAGCGGGACCGGGACCGCGACGACGGCGACCGCGACAAGAAGCGGGACCGCGACGACGGCGACCGCGGCGACCGGGACCGCGACCGCGACTGACGCCCGGCCGCCGTTACCTCCCGGGTCGCGCCCTCGGTTACGGTGGGCACCCGGTGGTGAGCACTGTCACCATCTGCGTCGTCCACGACCTACCGTCCGGGACGGCGCACCCACGGTCTAGGCCGGCCCGGGCGACCCCCGGTGGCCGGGACGACGAAGGAGAGCATGTGACCGCCACCACCGACGGCACAGGGGGCACAGACCACAGCGGCGGCCCCGAGCTCGTGCAGCTGCTGACGCCCGAGGGCGAGCGGGTCGACGACCCCGAGTACTCGCCCCTGGTCGAGGATCTGACCACGGACGACCTGCGCGGGTTCTACCGCGACCTCGTGCTCGTCCGGCGGATCGACGCCGAGGCCACCGCGCTGCAGCGCCAGGGCGAGCTGGGGATCTGGGCCAGCTGCCTGGGGCAGGAGGCGGCGCAGGTCGGCTCCGGCCGTGCCACGCGCACCCAGGACTACATCTTCCCCACGTACCGCGAGCACGGCGTCGCCTGGACCCGGGACGTCGACCCGGTCACGCTCCTCGGCCTCTACCGCGGTGTGAACCAGGGCGGCTGGGACCCGACGCAGAACAACTTCCACCTCTACTGCATCGTGATCGGTTCGCAGACGCTGCACGCGACCGGGTACGCGATGGGCATCCAGCGCGACGGTGCCGTGGGGACCGGTGAGTACGACCGCGACTCTGCGGCGATCGCGTACTTCGGCGACGGCGCCAGCGCGCAGGGAGATGTCAACGAGGCCTTCGTCTTCGGCAGCGTCTACAACGGTCGTGTTCTTCTGCCAGAACAACCAGTGGGCGATCTCCGAGCCCAGCGAGCGCCAGACCCGCATCCCGCTGTACCAGCGGGCCCGGGGGTTCGGCTTCCCCGGGGTGCGTGTCGACGGCAACGACGTCCTCGCGGTCTACGCGGTGACGAAGGCCGCGCTCGACCGTGCCCGCAACGGCGAGGGCCCGACCCTGGTCGAGGCCTTCACCTACCGGATGGGTGCCCACACGACGTCCGACGACCCCACCCGGTACCGGATCGCGGCCGAGGTCGAGGAGTGGAAGCTCAAGGACCCGATCGCCCGCCTGAAGGCCTACCTGTCACGCAACGGGCTGGTCGACCGCGAGTTCTTCGAGTCGGTCGAGGCCGAGAGCGACGACCTGGCGGCGCACGTCCGGCAGGGCTGCCTGGCCCTGCCCGACCCGGAGCCGAACGAGATGTTCGACCACGCCTACCGTGAGCCGCACCCGCTCGTCGAGGAGGAGCGGGAGTGGTTCGCCGAGTACCACGCCTCCTTCGCCGACGCGTCGGAGACGCAGGAGGCAGCGCGATGAGCCAGATCACGATCGCCAAGGGCATCAACATGGGGCTGAGGGCCGCCATGGAGGCGGAGCCCAAGGTCCTGATCATGGGCGAGGACGTCGGCAAGCTGGGTGGTGTCTTCCGCGTCACCGACGGGTTGCAGAAGGACTTCGGCGAGGACCGGGTGATCGACACCCCGCTGGCCGAGTCGGGGATCGTCGGGACGGCGATCGGCCTGGCGCTGCGCGGGTACCGGCCGGTCTGCGAGATCCAGTTCGACGGCTTCATCTACCCGGCCTACGACCAGATCGTCACCCAGCTCGCGAAGATGGCCTACCGCTCGCAGGGGTCGGTCAAGCTGCCCGTCGTCATCCGCGTGCCGTTCGGCGGCGGGATCGGCGCGGTGGAGCACCACAGCGAGTCGCCCGAGGCGTACTTCGCGCACACCGCGGGCCTTCGCGTCGTCTCGTGCGCCAACCCCGCGGACGCCTACTGGATGATCCAGCAGGCGATCGCGAGCGACGACCCGGTGATGTTCTTCGAACCCAAGCGCCGGTACTGGGAGAAGGACGAGGTCGACACCGACGCGACCCCGATGCCGCTGCACGCGGCCCGCGTCGTCCGCGAGGGCGAGCACGTGACCGTCGCCGCGTACGGCCCGATGGTGAAGACGGCGCTGCAGGCCGCCGAGGCCGCGGCCGAGGAGGGCAAGAGCCTGGAGGTCATCGACCTGCGCACGCTCTCGCCGCTGGACATGGAGACCGTGACGGCCTCCGTCCTCAAGACGGGGCGGCTGGTCACCGTGCACGAGGCCGCGGTGTTCCTGGGCATGGGCTCCGAGATCGCCGCCCGCGTGACCGAGCAGTGCTTCTACGCGATGGAGGCCCCGGTGCTGCGCGTCGGCGGTTTCCACATCCCGTATCCCGCCTCGCGGCACGAGGAGGAGTACCTGCCCGACCTCGACCGGGTGCTCGACGCCGTCGACCGCTCGCTCGGCTACTGACGAAGGGAGCTGTTGACGTGCCTGACATCAAGCAGTTCCGCCTGCCCGACGTGGGCGAGGGCCTGACCGAGGCCGAGATCGTGTCGTGGAAGGTCGCCGTCGGCGAGACCATCAAGGTCAACCACACGATCGTCGAGATCGAGACCGCGAAGTCCCTGGTCGAGCTTCCCTCGCCGTTCGCCGGCGTCGTCTCCGAGCTCCTGGTCGACGAGGGGACGACGGTCGACGTCGGCACCCCGATCATCAGCGTGGACGTCGGTGTGTCGGGGGGTTCCGGCCAAAGCCTGCCGGCCGGGACCGAGCCGGGTGTTCCCGCTCCGCCGCCGAGCGACACGACCGACACGGTGCCGGACGCTGCCGACGAGACGGTGCCCGACGGTGTCGAGGACGTGCCGAACCCGCCCGAGGAGGGTGCGGTCGAGCCCGGGCTGATCGGCGGGCCTGCTCCCGGCGGCCGGACGTCCGTGCTGGTCGGGTACGGCCCGCGCACCACCGAGGCCAAGCGGCGTCCGCGCCGTGGTGGACCGTCAGGTGACCCGGCGGCGACGCCGTCCGTGCAGGAGGCGTTCTCCACGGGCCGGACCGTGGCCCGTCCGGTCGCGCCACCCGCTGAGCCACACCCCGTCACCCCGGTGCCGCAGGCGCCCGCCGAAGGCAGGTCCCTGCCGCCGGTCGGGTCCCCCGCCGGTGCTGGCGTCACGAGCAGCGGCCGGGCGCTGGCCAAGCCGCCCGTGCGCAAGCTGGCCCGCGACCTCGGTGTCGACCTCGCCGCGTGCTCGCCGTCCGGACCCGGTGGCTCGGTGACGCGGGACGACGTCCTCGCCGCCTCCTCCGACGTCGTGTCAGGTCCTGAACGTGCCGGCGGCGGTTCTCGACCTGACACGAGCCGGCGGGAGACGCGCACGCCGATCAAGGGCGTGCGCAAGATGACGGCCCAGGCGATGGTGTCGAGCGCGTTCTCCGCCCCCCACGTGACCGAGTTTGTCACCGTCGACGTCACGCGCACGATGAAGCTGGTCGACCGGCTGCGCGCCGACCGCGAGTTCGCCGGCGTCAAGGTGTCGCCGCTGCTGGTCGTCGCGAAGGCGTTGCTGCTCGGTGTCCGACGCAACCCCGGTGTCAACGCGACCTGGGACGACGAGGCCGGCGAGATCGTCCTCAAGCACTACGTCAACCTCGGCATCGCGGCCGCGACGCCGCGGGGGCTCGTCGTCCCGAACATCAAGGACGCCGACACGATGTCGATGCGGGAGCTCGCCGAGGCGTTGGGATCGCTCACGACGACCGCGCGGGAAGGCAAGACGCAGCCGGCCGAGATGGCCGGGGGCACGATCTCGATCACGAACGTCGGCGTCTTCGGGGTCGACAGCGGGACGCCGATCCTCAACCCCGGCGAGGCCGCGATCCTGTGCTTCGGCGCCGTGCGGCAGCAGCCGTGGGTGCACAAGGGCAAGATCAAGGCGCGGTGGGTGACGCAGCTGGCGCTGTCGTTCGACCACCGGCTGGTGGACGGCGACCTCGGCTCGCGGTTCCTGGCCGACATCGCCGCCGTGCTCGAGTCCCCCGGCCGCGCCCTCACCTGGTCGTAACACCCACGCCCGTCTCCCTCCGCGTTGATCAAGGACTCCATGCTCACTTGCCGTGTATGAGGTCCTTGATCAACGGGGTGACCGGGGTGGGGTGGGGGCGGCGACGGCAGCGGCGTCGGACGCCGGCCCGGTCACGACGGCCTGACGCTCGCGCTCGGCGGCGGCCCGGTCCTCTTCGTGGCGCAGCGCCATCCCGGAGGACTCGCGCAGAGGCAGGTCCGGCAGGAAGAGGGCCAGCACCAGGGCGATCGCCATCACCACAGCGGCGATCAGCAGCACGACGTCGATCGCGTCGGCGAAGCCGACCCTGAACGGCCGTGCCAGCACCTCGTCCATCGCGATCAGGAACGACGAGTCGTCCAGCACGGCGGGCGGCAGGGAACCGCCCGAGGCGATCATGTCCACGACCGGGGCGTTCGCCGGGTCGGTGGTCACCGCCGGGTCGCGCAGCGCCGCCCGGAACTCCGGCGTGGGGGCGATCCGCTCGAAGGCCGAGGTGATCCGGCCGCCGGCCGTCGAGAAGAGCACCGACAGGAACACCGCCGTCCCGAAGGTGCCCCCCATCTGCCGGAAGAACGTCGCTGACGACGTCGCCACCCCCATGTCGCGCGGCCCGACGGAGTTCTGGATGGCAAGGACGAGCGGCTGCATGTTGAACCCGAGACCGAGCCCGAACGCCAGCATCCCCGCGCTCGCGGCCACGAACGAGGTGTCGACACCCAGCCGGCTCATCAGCAGCGAGCCCACGAGCAGGAGCACGCCGCCGGCCACCGGGAACCACTTGTAGCGGCCGGTCCGCGCGATGGCACGCCCGGAGGTGATCGAGCCGGTCATCACCCCCGCCGTCAGCGGCAGCAGGAGCAGGCCCGACTCGGTGGGCGTCGCACCCTTGACGATCTGGAGGTACAGCGGCAGCGCGGCGAACCCACCGAACATGCCCATCCCGATCACGAAGTTCAACAGCGACCCCAGCCCGAAGGTGCGGATCCTGAAGAACCGCAACGGAAGCAGCGCCTCGTCGCCGGCTCGGCGCTCGGCCAGCAGGAACCCGACCAGCCCCAGTGCACCGAGGGCGTAGCAGGCCAACGAGCCGGACGACGTCCACCCCCAGTCACGGCCCTGCTCGGCCAGCAGCAGCAGCGGGACCAGACCGACGACCAGCGCGACCGCCCCCTGCCAGTCGATCCTGTGGTCGCGCCTGGTGTGGGGGATGTTCAGCACCTTCACGACGACGAACAGCGCGATGATGCCGAGCGGCAGGTTCACCAGGAAGACCCAGCGCCACCCGGTGATCCCGAGGATCGAGTCGGCGCCGGCGAAGAACCCGCCGACCACCGGGCCCAGCACGCTCGACGTGCCGAACACGGCGAGGAAGTAGCCCTGGTACTTGGCGCGCTCGCGCGGCGGGACGATGTCGCCGATGATCGCCAGCGCCAACGAGAACAGGCCGCCGGCGCCCAGCCCCTGCACCCCGCGGAACGCCGCGAGCGAGTAGAGCGACCAGGCGAAACCCGACAGCAGGGACCCGACGAGGAAGATCGAGATCGCGGCCAGGAAGAACGGCTTGCGGCCGTAGATGTCCGAGAGCTTGCCGTACAGCGGAGTGCTGATCGTCGCGGTGATCAGGTAGGCGGTCGTGGCCCACGCCTGCAGCGACAAGCCCTGCAGGTCGTCGGCGATCGTCCGGATCGACGACGCGATGATGGTCTGGTCGAGCGCGGCCAGGAACATGCCCAGCATCAGGCCGGACAGGATCGTGACGATCTGCCGGTGGTTGAGCTGGCCGCCGGACGGCGGCTCGGCGGCGGTGGTCGTCGCGGTCACGAAGGTTCCATCTCGGCGGTGACCGCGCTCAGCAGCGCGGGCATGTGCTCGGCGATCTCGGTGGTGAAGCGGCCGAGGAGCTCGGTCAGGGTCCGGACGTCGGACGGCGACCAGTCGGCGAGCAGCTCGGCGGTCACCTTGTTGCGGCGTGTGCGCATCCGCCGGTGCAGGGCCAGACCCTCCTCGGTGGCGGCCAGCAGGGTCGCGCGACCGTCGTCCGGGTCCGCGCGGCGTTCGACGAGCCCGAGCCGCACGAGCTGGTCGACCTGTCTACTCACCGTGGACGGGTCGACGTAGACGCACTCGGCCAGCGCCCCCGCGCGCTGCGGGCCACCGGTGGTCAGGTGGAACAGCAGCCCGTACGTGGACCACTGCACGTTCTCGGGCGACGTCGCGGCGAGGTGCGTGCGCATCACGTGCATCGCTCGGGTCAGGTGCATCACCTGCTGGTTCAGCGCACCGGCCAGCTCGATCTCGATCGTCGTCACGGAATTAGATGTATCACACAACTAGATGGCTCGTACAATCAGTTTCGGGCGACCGGTCGCGACGGGTCGGTGATCCAGTCCGACCACGAGCCGGCGTACAACCCGGCGTCGATCCCGGCCGATGCGAGCGCCAGCACCGTCTGGGCGGCGGTCACCCCGGATCCGCAGTAGGCGCCGACCTCGGACGGCGAGCCCGCCACCTCGCCGAGTAACGCCCGCACGTCGGCCGACGCGCGCGCCGTCCCGTCCGGGCGCAGCAGCGCGGTGACCGGCAGGCTGCGCGCCCCCGGCACGCGCCCGGCGACCGGGTCGACCGGCTCGTTCTCCCCGCGGAACCGCTCCGCCGTCCGGGCGTCGAGCAGGCCGCCGGACGACGCCACCCGGGCCGCGCCCTCGGCGTCCAGGAGTGGCATCCCGCCCGGCACCGCAACGGCGCCCGGCGCCGGCCGCGCTGCCACCGGCCCCGTCTCCAGGTCGCCACCGACCGAGACCCAGGCCGCCAGGCCGCCGTCCAGCACGCGCACCGAAGCGTGCCCGAAGTAGCGCAGGCTCCACCAGGCGCGGGCCGCGGCCCCGGAGCCGCCGTCGTAGACGACCACCTCACGACCGGGCCCGACGCCCAGCCGCTGCATCGTGGAGGTGAACGCGTCGGCGTCCGGCAGGGGGTGGCGACCGCCGGCCCCGGGCGGCGCGGCGAGGTCGGCGTCCAGGTCGACGAAGACCGCGCCCGGCAGGTGCCCGGCCCCGTGGGCGGCCGGGTCGGGTCCGGCCAGCGTCCACCGGACGTCGAGCAGCAGCGGCGGCGACGTCCCGGCGAGCAGGTCGCGCAGCTCGCCGGCCGGGACCAGGGGCGACGTCACGGGGTGACGGCCATCGCCTCGAGCACCCGACGGCCGAGCTCGGCGTCCCCGTCGACCGCGGCCGGCGTGTCCTCGACCGGCCAGCGGCCGGCGCTGCGCCGCATGAACGCGTCGGTGTCCAGGGTGAGCCGGACGTCATAGCGCCCGTTCGCCTCGACAACGGTCCCCCGCCCCTTGCCGTCGACGGACGACACCTGCACCGCGTCGGTGAACGAGACCGGGCCCCGGACGTCGAACACCACCGTCCGGCCCGACTCCACCTCGGCGCCGCGCGCCACCACGCGGCCGAGACCGGCGCGCACGTAGGCGACCGCCACCGCGGCGGCCGGTGACCCGAGCCCACCCGGCCGGTGCAGCGCTCGGCGCAGGTCCTGCTCGTGCACCCACACGTCGAACGTGCGCACGGCCAGCAGGTCGACGACGCGCTGCTCACCGAAGGGCCCGAGCACGACGTCGTCCGCCGAGGCGCCGGCCAGGACGGCGCAGCGTGCGTCGAGCACCACCGCCAGCTCGGCCACCACCGCGGGCCCCGGCACGCCGCGGCGCAGGTCGACCGAGACCTCGACGCGTCGCGCGAAGTCGTTGCGGACGTGCGGCAGGTCGCCAGGATCGTGCGGCGGGTCCTGCGCGAGGCGGGGCGACAGCCACCGCTCGACGCCGGCGACGTGGGCGAGCAGGTCCTTGACGGTCCAGCCCGGGCACTCGGTGGCGGTCGCGAAGTCGGCCTCGTCGCAGTCACGGCCGAGGGCGAGCACGGCGCGCGCCGTGTGCTCCCAGGCGGTGATCGCGGGCGCCAGGTCGCTCATGCGGGGCCACTCTAGAGTGGAGCGATGCGCCTCGCCGTCCTCCAGCTCTCCTACGGCGACGACGAGCCGATCGACGCTCGCCGCGAGCGCGTCGCCGCGATGGTCCGCGACCAGCGCGGCGCCGACCTCGTCGTCCTGCCCGAGCTCTGGGCGCCGGGCGGGTTCGCCTACCGCGGCTGGCCCACCCGCGCCGAGGGCCTCGACGGCCCCACCGTGACCGCGATCGCCGAGGCGGCGGCCGACATCGAGGCGGTCGTGCACGCCGGCTCGGTGATCGAGCGCGCGCCCGCCGGGCCCGACGGCCGCGGCCTGTGGAACACCTCGGTGCTGCTCGGCCCGGACGGCTCGGTGCTCGCCACCTACCGCAAGGTGCACCGCTTCGGCTTCGGCCAGGGCGAGCCGTCCCTGCTCGAGGCCGGCACCGAGGTCGTCACCGTGCCCCTGCCGGGCACGGATGTCGTGGCCGGCCTCGCGACCTGCTACGACCTGCGCTTCCCCGAGATGTTCCGGGCACTGCTGGACGCCGGCAGCGAGCTGGTCCTCGTGCCTGCGGCCTGGCCGGCCGCGCGGGTCGGGCACTGGACCCTGCTCGGGCGCGCCCGGGCGCTGGAGAACCAGTGCCTGCTGGTGGCCGCCAACACCGCCGGCACGCACTCGGGTCACGCGATGGGAGGCCGCAGCCAGGTGGTGTCACCGGACGGCGAGGTGCTCGCCGAGGCGGGGGACGGCGAGGAGACGCTCGTGCTCGACGTCGACCTGGGCCTGGTCGCACGGGCCCGCGAGGCCTTCCCGGTGCTGGCCGACCGGCGCCTACGCTGAGGTGTGAGCACGAGCGACGAGGTGGTGAGCGCGTGGCGCCGGCCGCTCGGCGCCGCGGTGCTGGCGGCCACCGGAATCGCGCTGGTCGCAGGGCTGCTGCTCACCGGTGCCGCGGCGGCTCCGGTGCTGGCCGACCCCGGGAGGCTCGTGCGCTGGGGCCTGCCCGTCGTCCGCGCCGTGCACGACCTGGCCGCCGCGCTGACGCTCGGCGCGATGATGCTGGCGGCGGTGGCGATCCCGGCGACATCGCCCGCCTGG
This sequence comes from Actinomycetales bacterium, assembly GCA_035646835.1. Taxonomy (GTDB): domain Bacteria; phylum Actinomycetota; class Actinomycetes; order Actinomycetales; family DASROP01; genus DASROP01. The sequence goes on from DASROP010000150.1 coordinate 9,695, forward strand.
GCGCGCGCCGTCCGGGTGGCGGCGACCGCGTCCGTCGTCTGGACGCTGGCCGCGGTGGCGGTGCTCGTCGGCTCCTACGCGGACGTCGCCGGCCAGCCCCTGGGGTCCGCGGGGTTCGGGTCCCAGCTGGGCATCTTCGTCACCGACATCGACTACGGACGCCAGCTGCTGCTGTCGGCCCTGTTCGCGGCGGGGGTGGCGACGGCGGCGGTCGCCGTCCGGACGACGGTCGCGGCCGGCCTGGTCACCCTGGTCGCGGCGGTGGCGCTCGTGCCGCTCTCCCTCACCGGGCACTCTGCCGGTGCGACGGGGCACGAGATCGCGGTCTCGTCGTGGTGGCTGCACGTCGTGGGGGTCTCGGTCTGGTTCGGCGGTCTGGCCGCCCTGGTGCTCGTGGCCTCCGGCCTGGCCGACCACCTGCCTGCGGTCGTCGCCCGCTTCTCGGTGCTGGCGGGGTGGGGCTTCGCGCTCGTCGTGGCGACCGGCGTGGCGAACGCGTGGGTCCGGGTCGACCTGCCCGGCGACCTGCTCACCGGGTACGGGCTGCTGCTGGTCGGCAAGAGCGTGGCCGTGGTGGCGCTGGGCGCCGCGGGCTACGTGCACCGGCGGCGGCTGCTACCGGCCCTGGACGGCGGACGGCGGCGGGCCGCGTTCTGGCGCCTCGTCGCCGGTGAGCTCGTGGTGTTCGGCGTCGCGATCGGGCTGGCTACCGCGCTGGGGCGCACCGCGCCGCCGGTGCCGGACGACCCGCCCGCCGACCCGACGCCGGCCCAGCTGCTGACCGGGGAGCCGCTGCCGCCGCCGCTGACGGCGTCCCGGTGGTTCACCGAGTGGGCCCCGGACGCCCTGTGGGTGGCCGTGGCGGTCGCGGCCGTGGTCGCCTACCTGCTCGGCGTCCGCACGCTCCGGGCCCGCGGTGACCGCTGGCCGCACCACCGCACGCTGCTCTGGGCGCTGGGCGTGCTGGCCCTCGTCTACGTCACCAGCGGGGCGCCGGCCGCCTACGGCCGCACGCTGTTCAGCGCGCACATGGTGGGGCACATGGCGTTGAGCATGGTCGTGCCCCTGCTGCTGGTGTTCGGTGCGCCCGTCACGCTCGCCCTGCGGGCGGTGCCACGGCGGCGCGACGGGTCCCGCGGCCCGCGCGAGTGGCTCCTCGGCGCGGTCGAGTCACGGCTCGGGAGGTTCGTGGCCCACCCCCTGGTCGCCGCCGGGCTGTTCGCCGGCAGCCTGGTGATCTTCTACTACACGCCGCTGTTCGGCCTGGCCCTGGCCACCCACGTCGGCCACGAGCTGATGATGGTCCACTTCCTGGTGGTGGGGTACCTGTTCTGCCAGGCGCTGGTCGGCATCGACCCGGGGCCCTCGCGCCCGGCGTTCCCCCTGCGGTTGCTGCTGCTGTTCGTGACGATGGCGTTCCACGCGTTCTTCGGCGTCGCCCTGGTCGGCGGGGAAACCCTGCTCGAGGCGACCTGGTTCTCCTCCACCGGGTGGGGCATCGACGCGCTCGCCGACCAGCAGACCGGCGGCGCGATCGCGTGGGGGATCGGGGAGCTGCCGACCCTCGCCCTCGCCCTCGTCGTCGCCGTCCAGTGGTCGCGCAGCGACGACCGGGAGAACCGGCGCAGAGACCGGGCGGCAGACCGTGACGACGACGCCGAGCTGGCCGAGTACAACGCGATGCTCGCGCGGTTGGGCGATCGGTCCGGTCGCGACGCCTGAACAGCGCCGTAGCCGTGATAACAAGTTCTCCGTGACTATGCCCTTCGACGACCTCGACGACTACGTCGCCATCCCACGCCTGTTCTCCCTGGCGCTCTCGCCCGACGGGGAGCGGCTCACCGTCGGTGTGGCCGGCCTCGACGCCGACAAGAAGAAGTACGTCACGGCGCTCTGGGAGGTCGACCCGGCCGGTCGCCGTCCCGCCCGGCGGTTGACCCGGGGAGCCAAGGGCGAGTCGGGCGCGGCGTTCACGCCGGACGGTGACCTGCTCTTCTCCGCCGCGCGCCCGGGCGACGACAGCTCGGACGACGACCCGCCCGCGCTGTGGCTGTTGCCGCGCGACGGCGGTGAGGCGCGCGTGGTCGCGACGCGCCCCGGCGGGCTCGGCGGGCTGACCGTCGCGCGGGGGTCGGGCACGGTCGTGCTGGGGTCGTCCACGCTGCCGTCGTCGACCGACGACGAGAGCGAGGAGAAGGGCCGCAAGGCGCGCAAGGACGCCACCGTCGCCGCGGTGCTGCACGAGTCCTACCCGGTGCGGTACTGGGACCACGACCTCGGCCCCGGCCGCACCCGGCTGCTGGTCGCCGACCCGCTCGGGGCGGACGACGACGCGCGGCTCGAGCTGCGGGACCTCACCGGGCACGTCGACCGTGCCCTGGACGTCGAGGCGTCCTGGGACGTCTCGGCCGACGGCGCCACCGTGGTCACCACGTGGATGGTGCCCGAGGCCGGCGGCTCGGAGCGCTCGACGCTGGTGGTGATCGACGTGGCCTCCGGCGAGCGGCGGGTGCTGGCCGACGACCCCGAGGTGGAGTACGGGACCCCGCGCCTGTCGCCGGACGGCACCCAGGTGGCGGTCGTCTGCGAGCGTCGCTCGACGCCGTACGAGCCGGTCGACGTCGCGCTCGCCGTCGTCCCGACCGCCGGTGGCGAGGTGCGTGAGGTGACGGCCGCGTGGGACCGCTGGCCGCAATCCCCAAGCTGGACGCCGGACGGCCGGGCCGTCGTCGTCGCCGCGGACGACGGGGGCCGGTCGCCGCTGTTCCGCGTCGACGTCGGGTCCGGCGACGGCGTCAGGCTGACCGACGACGACGGTGCCTACACCGAGCACGCGGTGGCCCCGGACGGCGAGTGGGTCTACGCGCTGCGGTCGACCGTCGCGGCGCCACCGGCACCGGTGCGGATCCCGTTGGCCGGCGGGCCCTTCGAGGCGTTGCCGTCGCCGGCGCCCGACGTGACCGTGCCCGGCACGCTCACCGAGGTCACCACCACGGCGGACGACGGCACGCCGCTCCGCTCGTGGCTGGTGCTGCCGGCCGGGGCGTCGACGTCGAAGCCCGCGCCGCTGCTGCTGTGGATCCACGGCGGGCCGCTCTCGTCCTGGAACTCCTGGCAGTGGCGGTGGAACCCGCACCTGATGGCCGCCCGCGGGTACGCCGTCCTGCTGCCGGACCCCGCCCTGTCGACCGGCTACGGCCTGGACTTCGTCCGTCGCGGGTGGGGCTCGTGGGGGGTGGCGCCGTACACCGACCTGATGGCCCTCACGGACGCGGCGACCGAGCGCGAGGACGTCGACGCGTCGCGGACCGCCGCGATGGGCGGGTCGTTCGGTGGCTACATGGCCAACTGGGTTGCCGGGCACACGGACCGCTTCGACGCGATCGTCACCCACGCGTCGCTCTGGGCGCTGGACCAGTTCGGGCCGACCACCGATGCCGCGTACTACTGGCAGCGCGAGATGACCCCCGAGATGGCGATGGAGAACTCGCCGCACCTGCATGCCGACGCGATCACGTCGCCGGTGCTCGTGATCCATGGTGACAAGGACTACCGGGTGCCGATCGGCGAGGGCCTGCGGCTGTGGTGGGACCTGCAGTCGCGCGCCACGCCGGACGACGGTTCGTCCCCGCACCGGTTCCTGTACTTCCCCGACGAGAACCACTGGGTGCTCGCGCCGAACCACGCGAAGGTCTGGTACTCAACGGTACTGGCGTTCCTCGACCAGCATGTGCTCGGCCAGGAGTGGCGGCGCCCCGACCTCCTCGGCTGACCCTCGCCGTGATCGAGTCTTCGGTCGCCCTGGCGGGCGGCCCGTTCCGGGCTGAAAATGGGCCTGGTCGCCTGCCGATGTCGTGAGTCCTTGGTCCGTAGAGGCCGTGATCAAGTCGGACGCCGGGAGCTGCGCCCTTTGGGCCCTTCAGTGTTGCCTCGAGCACGCGGATCAGATTCGTTTCACGTCCCTGGCAGCTCCTGCAGGCGGCCGCTGTTTCGGTGCCGGATGGAGAGGACCGTGCGATGTTGAAGGAGACGCAGGACGGGGAGCAGATCATCGAGCGGGTGGCTGCCTTGGATATCGGCAAGGCATCGTTGGTGTGTTGCGCCCGAGTGCCCGACCCGCAGCGTGCGGGCCGTCGGCTGCAGGAGGTCAAGACCTTCTCGACGATGACCCGCTCGCTGCAGGTGATGGCCGACTGGCTGTTCGATCTGGGCGTGACCAGGGTGGTGATGGAGGCGACCAGCGACTACTGGAAACCGCCGTTCTATCTGCTGGAGGCGCACGGGTTCCAGACGTGGCTGGTTAACGCCAGGGACGTCAAGCACCTGCCCGGGCGACCCAAGACCGACCGCCTGGACGCGGTGTGGTTGTGCAAGGTCGCCGAGCGGCAGATGCTGCGGGCCAGTTTCGTGCCGCCACCGGCGATCCGCCGGTTGCGGGACCTGACCCGGTATCGCGCTGACCTGGTCTCTGACTGCACCGGGGAGAAGAACCGGGTGGAGAAGCTGCTTGAGGACGCGCAGATCAAGTTGTCAGTGGTGGCCTCAAACATCTTCGGCGTCTCCGGCCGGGAGATGATGGCCGCCCTGATCACCGGCCAGCGTGACCCGGACGTGCTGGCTCAGATGGCTCGCGGGCGGCTGCGTGCCAAGGTCCCCGCCCTGGCGGAGGCGTTGACCGGGCGGTTCAGCGGCCACCACGCCTACCTGCTGACCCGGATGCTGACCCGCATCGACACGCTCGAGGCCGACATCGCCGACATGGACAGCCGGATCGAGGCCGAGATCGCCCCTTTCGCCGACGCGGTGGCGCGCCTGGATGAGATCCCGGGTATCGGGGTCGTCGCCGCTCGCACGATCATCGCCGAGGTCGGGATGGACATGACCCGCTTCCCGACCGCCGCCCACCTGGCCTCCTGGGCTCGGTTCGCCCCCACGGTCAAGGAGTCCGCCGGCCGCAAACGCGGCAACGCCAAGACCGGCCACGGCAACCGCTACCTGGCTGGCGTCTTGGGCACCGCCGCCGCCACCGCCGCCAAGACCGACACCTTCCTCGGTGAACGATATCGGCGCCTGGCCCGCCGGCGAGGCAAGAAACGAGCCGTCGTCGCGGTCGGACGCTCGATCCTGACCATCGTCTGGCACCTGCTCACCGAGCCCGACTCCCGCTACCAGGACCTGGGACCCGGCTACTACGAGTCCCGCCGCGACCCCGACCGCAAGAAACGCACCCACATCCGAGAGCTCGAAGCCCTCGGCTACCAGGTCACCCTCCAACCCGCCGCGTAAGCAACCCCTCACCACAGCGCGGCCCCGGACACCGCGCCGCTCACCCGCGTCCGGTCCCCTTCATTTTCGGATCAGCAACTGAGCGCCCCCAAACCCGGGGCGCGCCGTGGTGGGCGAAGATTGATCCCGCAAGCCTCGTTCTGCTGGTCAACTTGTACACCGGTTGCGTGAATCTTCGCGTCAGCAACTGGGCGCCCCCAAACCCGGGGCGCGCCGTGGGGGGCGAAGATTCGTGGAGGGTGCGGCCGGTTGCCCGCTCTGGTCAGGGCGGCTGGGTGGGGTGAGAATGCTCGGTGTTCGTCGCGGTCAGACACCGAAACCTCTGTAGTGCGCTTGAGCCTGTGCGTCAGCATGGTGGTGGAGGGCTTCCACGGGAACCGTGGACTGTTGCCTTCGAGCACGAGACTCAGACTCCTGTTATCCCTGCCCTCCCCGCGACGGACATCGTCCTACTCCTGATCAGCCCCGCGTTTTCCGGACAGCTCGTTGGTTGCCTATTCAGGCTGCTTGTGGTC
>DASROP010000151.1:0-12196 GCA_035646835.1 Actinomycetales bacterium
GTGCGGCTGAGCGTCGTCGACGACGGCCCCGGCCCCGGAGCGCACCCGGGCCACGGGTACGGCCTGGCGGGCATGCGCGAGCGGGCCAGGCTGCTGGGTGGCGAGCTGGCCACCGGTGCCGCGCCCGGCCGCGGGTTCGGAGTCCAGGTCACCCTCCCGCTGGCGGGAGCGGCCTCGCCGTGACGACCGTGGTGCTCGTCGACGACCAGACCCTGGTCCGCGACGGGTTGCGCCTGATCCTCGAGCTGGCGGGCATCGAGGTCGTCGGGGAGGCCGGGGACGGCGCAGCGGGCGTCGACCTGGTGAAGGGGTTGCGGCCCGACGTCGTCCTGATGGACATCCGGATGCCCGGCGTGGACGGGATCGAGGCCACCCGACGCATCGCCGCCGGCCCGGCACCTACCCGGGTGCTGGTGCTCACGACGTTCGACGAGGACTCGCTGGTGTACGAGGCGCTCCGCGCCGGGGCGGCCGGGTTCCTGCTCAAGGACGCCGGTCGCGAGCGGCTCGTGGACGCCGTCCGGACCACGGCCGCGGGAGGGAGCCCGATGGCGCCGTCCGTCGTGCAGCGGCTGGTCGGCCACTACGTGGAGCGGCCGCCGGCGGGGATCGTCGGCTCGACGGCGACCCAGGCTCTCAGCGAGCGCGAGCGCGAGGTGCTGGCCCTCGTCGGCGCCGGGTTGTCGAACGGTGAGATCGCCGAACGCCTGGTGGTGTCGATGGCCACGGTCAAGACGCACGTGCGGCACATCCTGGCCAAGCTCGGGCTGCGTGACCGGGTGCAGGCGGTCGTGCTGGCGCACGAGTCCGGGCTGCACCGACCCGGCACGTAGGGTCGGGTCGTGGCCGACTCGACCCCTGATCGCGCCGGCACCGCACTGCTCACGGACCGCTACGAGCTGACCATGGTGCAGGCGGCGCTGCGCAGCGGGGAGGCGCAGCGTCGATGCGTCTTCGAGGTGTTCGCCCGCAGGCTGCCGACCGGACGGCGGTACGGCGTCCTGGCAGGCACCGGCCGCCTGCTGGAGGACCTGGCCGCGTTCCGCTTCGGGGACGCCGAGCTGGCCTGGCTGGCCGACCACGAGGTCGTGGACGACGACACCGTCGCGTGGCTGGGGTCGTACCGTTTCGGCGGCTCGATCTGGGGCTACGCCGAGGGCGAGTGCTACCTGCCCGGCTCGCCGATCCTCGTGGTCGAGGGCACGTTCGCCGAGGCGGTGCTGCTGGAGACCCTGGTGCTGTCGGTGCTCAACCACGACAGCGCCGTCGCGGCAGCCGCGTCGCGGATGACGTCGGCCGCAGGCGAGCGCGCCTGCGTCGAGATGGGCTCGCGCCGCACGCATGAAGACGCGGCAGTCTCCGCGGCCCGGGCTGCCGTCGTGGCCGGCTTCGCGTCGACGTCCAACCTCGAGGCGGGTCGCCGGTACGGGCTGACGACCGTCGGGACGGCGGCGCACGCCTTCACGCTGGTGCACGACGACGAGCCGGCCGCGTTCGCCGCGCAGGTGGGCTCGCTGGGCGCCTCGACGACGCTGCTCGTCGACACCTACGACGTCGCCGAGGCGGTGCGGACGGCGGTGTCGGTGGCCGGGCCGTCGCTCGGCGCGGTGCGGCTCGACTCCGGCGACCTGCTCGCGCTGGCCCGGCAGGTGCGCGCCCAGCTCGACACGCTGGGGGCCCGCGACACCAAGATCGTCGTCACCAGCGACCTCGACGAGCACGCGATCGCCGCGCTGGCCGCGGGCCCGGTCGACTCCTACGGCGTCGGCACGTCGCTGGTCACCGGCAGCGGCGCGCCCACCGCCGGTCTGGTCTACAAGATGGTGGCGCGCGAGAACCCCGGCGGGGACCTCGTGGGTGTCGCCAAGACGTCGTCCGGCAAGGTGGGGGTCGCGGGCCGCAAGTGGGCCCGGCGGCGGGTGGCCGACGGTGTCGCGGTCGCGGAGGTGGTCTCGACGCACCCTCCGGAGCGGCGCCCGCCGACCGACCGGTCCCTGCTCGTGCCGCTCGTCGTGAACGGCGACGTGGACGACGTCTGGACCGGCCCGGCGGCCGTGCCGCGGGCCGCCGGGCGCCACGCCGCGTCGCTGGCCGAGCTGCCGGCGTCCGCCCGCCGCCTGTCGCGCGGGGAGGCGTGCATCCCGACCGAGATGGAGGAGCCATGAGCCGAGCACTGGTGATCGTCGATGTCCAGAACGACTTCTGCGAGGGCGGTTCGCTGGCGGTGGACGGCGGCCGCGACGTGGCGGCCGCGGTCGGGGAGCGCGCGCGCGCCTACCCGGTGGCGGTCGCGACCCAGGACTGGCACATCGACCCGGGTGACCACTTCAGCGAGGACCCCGACTTCGTGCACTCGTGGCCCGTGCACTGCCTCGCCGACGGCCCCGGCTCGGACTTCCACCCGATGCTCGACACCTCCTCGGTGCGGGCCGTGTTCCGCAAGGGCGCCCACACCGCTGCCTACTCGGGGTTCGAGGGGACGACGCCCGGCGCCGACGGCGACCAGGTGCCGCTGGCGGTGTGGTTGCGCGCCAACGGCGTGGACGCCGTCGACGTGGTCGGCATCGCCACCGACCACTGCGTACGCGCCACGGCGCTCGACGCGGTCGCCGCCGGGTTCGCCACCCGGGTGCTGCTCGACCTCACCGCCGGTGTGTCGCCCCGGACGACGCAGACCGCCGTCGACGAGATGCGCACCGCCGGCGTCGAGCTCGTCTGAGGTCGGACGGTCGGGTCCGGTCGGGGGGAGGAGCGGTCAGAGGATGAAGATGAGCAGGGCGATGATCGCCAGAACTCCGACGATCGTCCAGATCAGGCTGCTTCCGCGCACGGACCACACCTCCAGTACTCGAGGGACTCGTCTCCCGGCCGACGATCTTCGAACCGCCGGCCGCCAGCAAGATCTAAGCCCATGCGGCCCGACCTCGCATCCGGGAGCGATCACCGCGGAGCGATGCCCGCGGGCAGGTCGAGGGCGTGCAGCAGCCGCAGGCGCTGGGTGGGACGGGTCATCGCGACGTAGAGGTCGTTGGCCCCGCGCACCCCCCCGGCCAGGATCTCGGCCGGCTCGACCAGGACGACGCCGTCGAACTCCAGGCCCTTGGCGTCGGCCACGGTCAGCACCGCGACAGCGGAGTCCAGCGCGGTGGCGCCGGTGCCGACGTCCGGCAGCGCCTCCCGCAACGCGGCTAGCGTGTCCGCCTGGCGCGCCGGGCTCGTGACCACGGCGATCCGGCCGCCGGCCAGCAGCTCGGCCTCCTCGCGGACCACGGCCACGACCGACTCGGGCGTCACGCCGGTCAGTCGTGTCGCCACCGGCGGCCAGGCCCCCTCGCGCACCGACGTCGGCGCCGGCGCGTCCACGCCGGCCGCCCGGAGCACCGCGGTCGCGGACGCCATGATCTGCGCCGGTGTCCGGTAGTTCACGGTCAGCTGCTCGTGCCGCCACCGGTCGCCCACCAACGGCGACAGGGCCTGCTCCCACGACGTCGCGCCCGCGGCCGCACGCGTCTGTGCCAGGTCGCCCACGACCGTCATCGACCGTGTGGGGCAGCGCCGTCCGAGCAGCCGCCACATCATCGGTGACAGCTCCTGCGCCTCGTCCACCACGACGTGGCCGTAGGCCCACGTGCGGTCACCGGCAGCGCGCTCGGCCACCGACAGGTACGGCCCGGACTCGGCGAACCGGTCGACGAGGTCGCCCGCGGAGACGACGCCGCCGGCACCGGTCATCGACAGCACGCCGCGCGCGTACTCGAGCTCGTCGCGTCTCTGCCTGGCCTGGACCCGCTCGGCGGCGCTGGGCCCGGTGACGTCGTCCCCGATCAGCTCCGCGGCCTCGTCCAGCAGCGGGACGTCGTCGGTGGTCCACGGTGCGCCCGGCTCTCGGCGCAGCAGCGCGCGCTCGGACGGCGTCAGCTCCAGCGCCGCCTCCGCCAGCCGGTCGGGGTCGGCGAACAGGCCGGTGAGCAGTCGCTGCGGGGTCAGGGGCATCCAGGCGAGGTTGAGGGCGCGCCGGACGTCCACGGAGCCGCGGAGGTCGGTGATCACGTCCGCCCGGTCCTCCGGGTCGAGGCGCGTGCCCATCGACCGGCCCATCTGCTCGGCCAGCTGGACGAGCAGGTCCTTGACGAACACGACTCGGGCCTCGTTGTGCGGCTTGCCCGACCTTCGGGCCTTGTCGCGCGCCGACGCCACGGCCCTCGGACGCAGGACGACGGAGTGCCCCTCGACGTCCATCCGCACCGGCTCGTCGGGCACGCGCTGGCGTGCCTCGACGGCCCGGGCGATGACGGCGGCCATCCTCGGGTCGCCCTTGAGCGCGGCGACGGCCTCGTCGTCGCTGTGCCGGGCGTCCACGCCGGGGTACAGCTGCCCGGCGGTCAGCAGCACCACACCGGTCTCACCCAGCGAGGGCAGCACCTGGTCGATGTAGCGCAGGAACACCGGGCTGGGCCCCACCACCAGGACGCCGCTGCGCTCGAGCCGGTCCCGGTGCGTGTAGAGCAGGTACGCCGCGCGGTGCAGGGCGACCGCGGTCTTGCCGGTGCCGGGGCCGCCCTGCACGACCAGCACACCGGCGGCGTCGGAGCGGATGATCCGGTCCTGCTCGGCCTGGATCGTCGCGACGATGTCGACCATCCGGCCGGTGCGCTGGGCGGTCACCGCGGCCAGCAGCGCCCCCTCGCCCTGCAGCGCCGCCCGCGCGTCGTCGTCCAGCGCCTCCAGGTCGAGAACGTCGTCCTCGACCCCCGTGACCGAGCGGCCGCGCGTGACGAGGTGCCGGCGGCGGACGACGTCCCCCGGGGTCGCCGCGGTCGCCTGGTAGAAGGGCATCGCGGCCGGGGCCCGCCAGTCCACGAGCAGGCGGCGCTGCTCGTCGTCCGAGAGCCCGATGCGTCCGACGTAGCGGTGCGAGGAGTCGGTCAGGTCGAGGCGTCCGAAGCAGAGCCGGTCCTCGACCGCCCAGAGCTGGGAGAGCCGGTTCTCGTGCAGGCCGGCGAACGAGTCGCGCTCGCTGCGGTTCTGGTGCGTGCCGGTGGCGCGGGTGCGCCGGATCGCGGCCAGCTCCGCGGCGGTACGCGCCCGGAGCACGTCCAGGCGCGCGTACATCACGTCAACGCGCTCCTGCTCACCGGCGAGCTGGTTCTCGGGCATGGGACGGAGAAACCTATCCTCCCCGACTTCTGCTGCGTGTCCCACGTCTGACAGGCCGCCGAGACGTGGGACACGCAGCAGGAGTCACCGGGGGGAGGGGCCGCGCCCGGACCAGCTCCAGGCGTAGGCCCCGTCGTCCGAGGCCGTGCCGCCCTCACCGAGCTCCAGGGGGCGGAAGGTGTCGACCATCACGGCCAGCTCGTCGAAGTACTCCTTGCCGAGCGCCGCCTCGGTGGCGCCGGGCTGCGGCCCGTGGCTGTGGCCCCCGGGGTGCAGCGAGATGGACCCGCGCCCGATCCCCGAGCCCTTGCGCGCCTCGTAGTCGCCGGCGCAGTAGAACATCACCTCGTCGCTGTCGACGTTCGAGTGGTAGTACGGCACCGGGACCGCGAGCGGGTGGTAGTCCACCTTGCGCGGCACGAAGTTGCAGACGACGAAGTTGCTGGCCTCGAAGACCTGGTGGGTCGGCGGGGGCTGGTGGATCCGCCCGGTGATCGGCTCGTAGTCGGAGACGTTGAAGGTGAACGGGTACAGGCAGCCGTCCCAGCCCACGACGTCGAACGGGTGGGTCGGGTGGACGACGACGCTCCCGACCACGCCGGACGGCCCGGGGCCGCGGTGCTTGGTCCAGACCTCGACGTCGGTGCCCTCGACGACCAGCGGCTCGTCGGGGCCGTGCAGGTCGCGCTCGCAGTAGGGCGAGTGCTCGAGCAGCTGACCGAACCTCGAGAGGTAGCGCTTCGGGGGCGTGATGTGGCTGTTGGCCTCGATCGCATACAGCCGCAACGGGTCACCGCCTGTCGGCACCCACCGGTGGACAGTCGCCCGGGGGAGCAGCACGTAGTCGCCCTCGCGGGCGTCCAGTGCCCCGAACATCGTCTCCACCACGGCGGTGCCCGACTCGACGTACACGCACTCGTCGCCGATCGCGTTGCGGTACAACGGACTCGGCTCACGTGCGACGGCGTAGCCGATGCGGACGTCGGCGTTGCCCAGCACCAGGCGACGACCGCGGACGCCGTCGACGCCCTCACCGGGCTTCTCCCCGGTGAAGAGGTCGTGCAGCTTCAGGTGCCTCGGCACGAGCGGGTGGTTCGCCGTGGTGGCCAGGTCGGGCAGGTCCCACACCCGGCTGTCGACGATGGCCGACGGGATACCTCGGTGGTAGAGCAGGGACGAGTCGGAGGAGAAGCCCTCCTCGCCCATCAGCTCCTCGGCGTAGAGCGACCCGTCGGGCTGCCGGAACTGCGTGTGCCGCTTGGGTGGAACGTCCCCGACGCTGCGGTAGTGGGCCATGGTCCCGTCCTCTCCTCGCCTGCCGTTAGCCTCTCGCAGGTGTCAACCGACCAGACGTGGGCCCCTGTCCCGGAAGGCTCGCCGTTCGGCGTCCACGCCCTGCCGTACGGCGTCTTCTCCACCTCCGCGCACGCCGCGGTGCCGGGCGTGCGCATCGGGGACCACGCGCTCGCGCTGCCCTTCCTCGACCCACCAGAGCCCGTCTCCGGGCCACTTCGGGGCGACTCGCTCGACCCGCTGCTGGCCGCCGGCCCCGAGGCGTGGGCGGCCGTCCGCGCCTGGGTGACCGGCCTGCTCACCGATCCCGCTCGCGCCGCGACCGTCTCGGAGCACCTGGAGCCCCTGTCCGACGTCCGGATGCACGCGCCGTTCACGGTCGCCGACTACGTGGACTTCTACTCCAGCGAGCACCACGCGGCGAACGTCGGGCGGATGTTCCGACCCGACTCCCCCGGCCTGCCACCGCAGTGGAAGCACCTGCCGATCGGCTACCACGGCCGGTCCGGCACCGTCGTCGTGTCGGGCACAGACGTCGTCCGACCGTCCGGGCTGCGCAAGGCGCCCGACGAGACCGCGCCCACCTTCGGGCCGTCGCGTCGTCTCGACATCGAGGCCGAGGTGGGGTTCGTCGTCGGCGCACCGAGTCAGATCGGCAGGCGGGTGCCGACGTCCGCTGTCGCCGACCACGTGTTCGGCGTGGTGCTGGTCAACGACTGGAGCGCCCGGGACCTGCAGGCGTACGAGTACGTCCCGCTCGGGCCCTTCCTCGGCAAGTCGTTCGCCACCTCGGTGTCGGCGTGGGTGCTCCCGCTGGCGGCCCTGGAGGCTGCCCGGGTGGCCCCGCCCCCGAGAGACGTGCCGCTGGCGCCGCACCTGGACGACGACCCGGCCGAGCCGTGGGGCCTGGACCTGGCACTCGAGGTGACGTGGAACGGCACCGTCGTCGCGCGGCCACCGTTCTCGACGATGTACTGGACGGCGGCCCAGCAGCTGGCGCACCTGACGTCCAACGGCGCGTCGTTGCGCACCGGCGACCTCTTCGCGTCCGGCACGGTGTCGGGTGCCGACCGTGGCCAGCGGGGCTCGTTCCTGGAGCTCTCGTGGAACGCCTCCGAGCAGGTCCGGCTCGCCGACGGGTCGCTGCGGACCTTCCTCGAGGACGGCGACGAGGTGACCATCACCGCCACCGCCCCCGGCCCGGACGGCTCCCGGGTCGGCCTGGGCGAGGTCACCGGCCGCATCCTTCCCGCCCCTCCCCCGTGATCATGCTGTCGTCGCCACCGCGGTGGCCTTGACTCAGGCGCGAGCCCAGTCGACGTCCCGACCGGCGAGGGCGACGACCCGGTCGAAGAGCGGCGCGCCCGGCCGGGCATCGAGCGGAGGGCCGAACATGCCCTCGCGCCCGGCGTCGGCGTCGGGGTCGCCGGTCGGTGTGACGATCGGGAGCACCGCCGCCGCCAGCTCGTCGTCCGGCCGGTAGTCATGCCCCGTGGCCCGCGCGAGGTCCCAGCCGTGCAGCTGGACCTCGTTCAGCGCCACCAGCCCGGCCGCCTCGGCCGGGAACCGGACCCCGCCGGCCATCGTCATCCCCTCCCACGCGCGCGGCTGGCCCCACGCCTCGGACAGGTCGCGGAGCTGGGTGCGCAGCCGCGCGCGCCAGTCCACCGGGAGCGGGTCGACGACCCGGCCGGGTGGTGTCGACGTCGTCGGGCCCTCGACCTTGCCCGCCGCGTCGCGGAAGGCGATCGTCAGCCCGAGCAGGTGGTGCAGGAGGTCCCGGACGGTGTAGTCGGTGCACGGCGTCTGCCCGTCGAGCTCGTCGTCGGAGAAGTCCAGCAGGCCGTCCACCCGGTCGGTGGCAGGTCGGATGTCGATCACGGCGCTCCTTCGGAGCCCGCCCCGTCCCACCGCCGGCTTTCGGGCTTCCATGGAGGATCCGGTGCCTGAGACGCACCGGATCCTCCATGCTCACGCCCCAAGGAGATGATCATGAGACGTCGAGGGCGAGGAGGTCGTCCTCGGTCTCGCGCCGCAGCAGCACGCGCGAGGCGCCGTCGCGGACGGCGACCACGGGCGGCCGAGGCACGTGGTTGTACTGCGACGCCAGGCTGCGGCAGTAGGCACCGGTGCCGGGCACCGCGAGCAGGTCCCCCGGCACGATGTCACCGGCCACGTACTCGTCCTTGACGACGATGTCCCCGCTCTCGCAGTGCTTGCCGACCACGCGACCCAGCACCGGGACCCCGCCGCTCGCGCGGGACGCCAGCGTGCACGAGTAGTCCGCGTCGTAGAGGGCCGTTCGCAGGTTGTCGCTCATGCCGCCGTCCACCGCGACGTAACGACGCACGCCGCCGCCGTCCAGCTCGACGTCCTTGACCGTGCCCACCGTGTAGAGGGTGAACGTCGACGGCCCGGCGATCGCGCGCCCCGGCTCGACCGAGATGCGCGGCACCTCGAGGCCGAGAGCGGCGCACTCCTTGGCCACGATGTCGGCCATGCCCTGCGCCAGCTCCGCGGTCGACATCGGGTCGTGCTGCGTCGTGTAGGCCACCCCGAAACCGCCGCCGAGGTCGAGCTCGGGCAGCACCACACCGTGCTCGGCGGCCACCTCTGCGTGCAGCCCCAGCACCCGCTCGGTCGCGACCTCGAACCCGGAGACCTCGAAGATCTGCGAGCCGATGTGCGAGTGCAGACCGCGAAGCTCCAGCTCGGGTCGCGCCAGGATGGCGGCGACGGCGCGGCTCGCCTCGCCACCGGTGAGGGACAGCCCGAACTTCTGGTCCTCGTGCGCGGTCGCGATGTAGGAGTGGGTGTGCGCCTCCACCCCGACGGTCACCCGCAAGAGCACCGGCGCGCGCACCCCGCGGGCGGCGGCCGCGGCGGCGATGCGGTCGATCTCGGTGAAGCTGTCGACGACGATCCGGCCGATTCCGGCGTCGAGGGCGCGGCCGATCTCGTCGTCCGACTTGTTGTTGCCGTGCAGGCCGATCCGAGCGCGCGGCACGTCGGCCCTCAGCGCGACCGCCAGCTCGCCGCCGGTGCACGTGTCGAGCGAGAGCCCCTCCTCGATCACCCAGCGCGCCACCGCGGTGCAGAGGAACGCCTTGCCGGCGTAGTACACGTCGGCTCCCCCGCACAGGTCGCGGAAGGCGTCGTCGAACGACCGGGCGTAGTCACGCGCCCTCGCGCGGAAGTCGTCCTCGTCGAGGAGGTACGCCGGCGTCCCGTGCTCGGCCGCCAGGTCTCGCACGTCGAGGCCGCCGACCTCGAGCGCGCCCGAGTCGCCGCGCCGGACCGTCCGGGCCCACAGCCGCTCGACCAGCAAGTCGATGTCGTGCGGGACCGCGAGCCACGACGGCACGCCGTAGCCCTCGGCGTGCAGCGCACCCGCCTCGTGCGCCCTCACATGCGCCCCGGGGCGCTGACGCCGAGCAGGTCGAGTCCGTTGGCGAGCACCGTGCGCGTCGCCTCGTTGAGCCACAGGCGCGTGCGGTGGGTATCCGTGACCGGCGCATCGCCGATCGGCGTCACGCGGCACGAGTCGTACCACTTGTGGAACGCGCCGGCGAGAACCTCCATGTGCCGCGCCACCCGGTGCGGCTCGCGCAGCTCGGCCGCCTGCGCGACGACCCGCGGGTACTGACCCAGTGCCGCCAGCAGCGCGGACTCGGTCTCGTCGTCGAGCAGGCCCGGGTCGAACCCGTCCTCGGTACGCACGCCGAGGTCGCGCGCGTTGCGGCCCACCCCGGTCGTGCGGGCGTGCGCGTACTGCACGTAGAACACGGGATTGTCGTTGGTCTGCTTGCGCAGCTCCTCACCCTCGAGCGCGAGCGGGGAGTCGGCCGGGTACCTCGACAATGAGTAGCGCACGGCGTCCACGCCCAGCCAGGACATCAGGTCGCGCAGCTCGACGATGTTGCCCGCCCGCTTGCTCAGCCTGGCGCCACCGACGCTGACGAGCTGGCCGATGAGCACCTCGATGTTGAGGTCGGGGTCATCACCGGCGCAGGCCGCGATCGCCCGCAACCGGTTCACGTAGCCGTGGTGGTCGGCTCCGAGCATGTAGATCTTCTCGGGGAAGCCGCGGTCCTTCTTGGACAGGTAGTACGCGGCGTCCGCGGCGAAGTACGTGGGCGCGCCGTCGGTGCGGACCAGCACACGGTCACGGTCGTCGCCGAAATCGGTGGTCCGCAGCCAGACCGCACCGTCGGAGTCGTACACGTGGCCCTGCTCGCGCAGCCGGTCCACGGCCCGCTCGACGGCGCCGTCATGCAGGCTCCGCTCCGAGAACCACACGTCGAAGTGGACGCCGAAGTCGGCGAGGACAGCCTCGTTCTCCTCGTGCTGCACCTCGTAGGCGACGTCGCGCCCGACACCCAGCGCCTCGTCGTCCCCGAGCTCGAGAAGGTCCGGCCGCCGCTCCAGCACCTTCCGCGCGAGATCCCGCACGTAGTCACCGCGGTACCCGTCCTCGGCCACATCGTCGCCGCGGGCGCGGGCGAGGACGGACGCGCCGAAGCGGTCCATCTGGGCGCCGGCGTCGTTCACGTAGTGCTCGCGGGTGACCGCCGCACCGCAGGACGACAGCAGGCGCCCGATCGCATCACCCAGGGCAGCCCACCGCGTGTGCCCGACATGCAGAGGCCCGGTGGGATTCGCGGACACGAACTCGAGGTTGACGACGTGGCCGGCCAGCGTCTCGCTGCGGCCGTAGCCGCGGCCTGCCTCGACGACGACGCGGGCCAGCTCGCCGGCCGCGGCCGTGTCCAGCACGATGTTGAGGAAACCCGGGCCCGCGACGTCGACGCTCTTGATGCCCGGCCGCTGCGTGAGCCGGGCGGCGAGGATCTCGGCGAGCCGCCTCGGGGGGACGCCGGCGCCCTTGGCCAGCTGCAGCGCGACGTTGGTGGCCCAGTCGCCGTGGTCCCGGCTGCGCGGCCGCTCCACGCGCACCTCGTCGGGGACGTCGACGCGGAGCTCACCGGCGTCCGCCGCCTCGGCCAGGCAGGTGCGGATCGTGGCGGCGAGCTCGGCGGGGGTCACCTCAGTGATGGTACAAACATCGGATGCCCAGGGATTCTGCGGCGCCCAGGCCCGGTGCCGGGCCGTCGGCGCGACGCGGCTCCCTGATCGAGCACGTCACCCACGTGCTGCGCGAGCAGGTGACGTCGGGCGCGTGGCCGGTCGGCAGCCGCATCCCCACCGAGCCGGAGCTGGTCGAGCTCACCGGCACCGGGCGCAACACCGTCCGCGAGGGAGTGCAGTCCCTCGTCCACGCCGGCCTCCTGGAGCGGCGACAGGGCTCGGGCACCTACGTGATGGCTGTGAACGAGCTCGGGGTGGCGGTGGGACGGCGGATGGCCTCGGCCCGCCACCGCGACGTCCTGGAGGTCCGACGCACGCTGGAGGTGGGCGCGGCCCGGCTCGCGGCGACCCGGCGGACCCCGCAGGACGTCGAGCGCCTGGAGCGGCTCCTCGCGTCACGCAACGCCGCGAGGCTGGCCGACGACCTCGACGCTACGGCGGACGCCGACATCGCGCTGCACCGGGCCATCGCCCAGGCGGGGGGCAACCCGGTGCTGGCCGAGCTCTACGACCACCTGCTCGAGGCCGTCGGCGAGACCGTGCGGTTCAACTTCGCCCACGTGCCGCCGGGCGGGGACGACGACCATGCCCTCCTCGTCGGCGCGGTCGTGGCCGGCGACGCCGATGCCGCGGCCCGCGAGGCGGCCGGGTTCCTCGA
>DASROP010000152.1:0-5156 GCA_035646835.1 Actinomycetales bacterium
CCGAACTCGACGAACTTGTCCCGCACCGCGCGGACGGCGTTCACCGAGGTGAAGCCGACCCACTCGTAGCGGCCGGTGACGAGGCCCTTGACCGCCTTCTCCATCTGGTGCGGCGTGCGCGGCGGCTCGACCGAGATCGTCGGGACGACGTCGCTGACCGCCCCGTACTCGGCGAGGCGGGCACACATCGGCCCCGACTGCTGCTGGGTGCGCGGCACCAGCACCCGCCACCCGAACAGGGGCTTGTTCTCGAACCACGCGGCGCGGTCACGAAGGGCGACGCCCGGCCCGATCACCGCGACGAGCGGCCCGTCGAGCGCGGCCAGCGCGTCGTGCACCGCGCCCAGCGTGGTCGTCTCGGTGCGCTGCCGCGTCGTGGTGCCGTGCGCCGTGAGGGCCACCTCGGTGTCATCGGCCCGGCCCGCGCCGACGAGGGCGTCCGCGGCCGCGACGAGGTCGTCGCCGCCACCGACGAGGACGACGGTCGCCTTCGGGTCGAGCAGGCCCGACACGTCGAGCCGGGTCGCCCCGGCGTCCACGACGTGCACGGCGCCGGTCTGCGCGGTCGTCAGCGGGACACCGGCGTAGAGCGGGACGGCGCTGGCGGCCGCGACGCCCGGCACCACTTCGAAGCCGATGCCGGCCTTGTGGCAGGCCAGGACCTCCTCGGCGAGGCCGGCGAAGGTCGCGGCGTCGCCGTCCAGCAACCGGACGACGCGGGCGCCCGCCTTGGCGGCGCGCGTGACGATCTTGGCCCGGCCGGCGTGGGTGAGCGGCTGGCCGTTCTCGCCGAAGCCCGCGTCGAGGACCTCGACGCCGGAGGGGCTGTGTCGCCGCACGACCTCCTCGCGGGCACCGCTGTCGACGACCACGGTATCGGCGGCGGCCAGCACCTCGGTGGCGCGCACGGTCAGCAGTCCGGCGTCGCCGGGGCCGGCCCCGACGAACGCCACGGTGCCGATCGGCTTCTTCTTTGCTCGGGCGGTCACGAGTCACTCTCCTGGGTGGTGGCGTTCATGGGACGTCGGTGGGCGGTCACGAGATCGGCGGCGCCGTCGGTCAGCAGCTCGGCGGCGAGTGCGAGCCCGCAGTCGACGGCGTGGTCCGCTGTCCCGTCGAGGGAGCGGCGCAGGACGCGGGAGCCGTCGAGTGCGGCCACCACGCCGGTCAGGCTCAGCGCGTCGCCGCGCAGGGTGGCGAGCGCGCCGACGGGGGCGGTGCAGCCGGCCTCCAGGGCCGCGAGCAGCGCGCGCTCGGCGGCCACGCAGGCGCGGGTGGTGGCGTCGTCCAGCACGCGGCACGCCTCGGCAGCCGCGTCGCCGGCCCGGCACTCGACCGCCAGCGCCCCCTGGCCCGGAGCCGGGAGCACGCGGTCGACGTCGATCACCTCGGTGGCCTGGTCGGCGCGACCGAGCCGCACGAGGCCCGCGCGGGCGAGGACGACGGCGTCCAGCGTGCCGTCGGCGACGCGGGACAGGCGCGTGTCGACGTTGCCGCGGACATCCACGACGTCGAGGTCGACACGCAGAGCACGGAGCTGCGCGACGCGCCGGGGGGAGCCGGTGCCGACGCGAGCTCCCGCGGGCAGGTCGTCGACGCCCATCCCGTCCCGGGCGACGAGCACGTCCCGCGGGTCCTCCCGCACCGGGACGGCGGCGAGCACGAGACCCTCGGCGGTCGCGGTCGGCAGGTCCTTGAGCGAGTGCACCGCCACGTCGACGCGACCCTCGACCAGGGCGTCCCTCAGGGCGGAGACGAACACCCCGGTGCCACCGATCTGGGCCAGCGGCGCCGACGACGTGTCGCCGTGCGTGGTCACCTCGACGAGCTCGACGGCCCGTCCGGTGGCGGCGCGGAGAGCGGCCGCGACCCACTCGGACTGGGTGCGTGCCAGGGCGCTGCGGCGCGTGCCGAGGCGCAGGACGCCGGTCACCGGGCACCTCCCGACGCGTCCGGCGCCAGCGCGTCCTCGCTCGGCGCGGCCCGCAGCACCTCGCTGACGCTGGCCACCGCGGCCAGATCGAGGTCGAACAGCTCGCGCAGCGCCGCGGCGTACGAGGCGCCGCCCGGATCGCCGGCCGCGAGCGACTTCACCCGGACGGTCGGCGTGTGCAGCAGCTTGTCCACGACGCGGTTCAGGGTCTGGGCGACCTCGGCCTCGCTCTGCTCGTCGAGCCGCCCGCCGAGCCGCTGGCGCAGCCGGCGCAGCTCGGCGTCCACCACCTCGTGCGCGGCGGTGCGCAGGGCCACGACCGTGGGGGCCACGTCCGCGGCCCGTCGCTCGGCCAGGTAGGCCTCGAGCTCCGCGGCGACGATGCCGCGCGCCGCCGCGATGTCGGCGCCGACGGTGTCGTCGGCGAGCTCGTCGCCGAGCTCGGCCAGGGAGACCAGGCGGACGCCGTCCATCTCGGCCACCGACGGGTCGACGTCCCGCGGCAGCGCGAGGTCGACGTACAGCTGGCCCTGACCACGACGGCCGGCCGCGTCGCGCACGAGGGCCGCGTCGAGCACGTGCCCGGGTGACCCGGTGCACGAGACGACCACGTCGGCCACGGCGAGCGCGTCGAGCAGGGCGGCCCGGTCGTCCAGGGCCACCGCCCGGCCGCCGACCGACTCGGCCAGGCGCGCCGCCCGGTCGGGCGTGCGGTTGGCGATCGTGATGTCGGCGGCACCCGCGCGCTGCAGCGTCGTCGCCGCGAGGGCGCTCATCGAGCCGGCGCCGACCACGACGGCGCGCGCGCCGTCCAGCGAGCCGACGTGGGCCAGCCCGGCCTCGACGAGGGAGTGCCCGGCGCGGTCCAACCCGGTCTCGGCGTGGCTGCGCTTACCGACCCGCAGCGACCGCTGCAGGAGGTGGTCGAGAACCCGGCCGGCGGTGTCGTCGTCCTGGGCCCGGCGCAGGGCGAGGCGGACCTGGCCGAGCACCTGCGACTCGCCCACCGCCATCGAGTCCAGGCCCGACGCGACCGAGAACAGGTGGGCGACCGCGTGGTCGTCGTAGTGCACGTACAGGTGGTCGGTCAGCGGGGTCAGATCGATGCCGAGACGGTCGGCGAGCGCGGTGCCGACCTCGGCCACGCCCCCGTGGAAGGCGGTCACCTCGGCATAGACCTCGAGCCGGTTGCACGTCGCGAGGACCACGACCTCCCCGACGTGCTCGCCGGCGTGCAGGCTCCGGGCGAGAGCCGAGGCGGAGGCTGGGTCAAGGGCGGCCCGCTCGAGCACGTCCAGGGGCGCGCTGCGGTGAGAGAGGCCGACCACGAGGACGCTCACTGGGCGACCTCCTCGGCGTCGTGCTCGTCCGCGGCCGTCAGCCCGGCGGCGTGGACGGCGTCGCGCGCCGCCTTGCGCTGCTCGTGGAAGGCGAGGATCTGCAGCTCGGTCGAGAGGTCGACCTTGCGGACGTCGACGCCCTCGGGGACCGAGAGGACGACGGGCGCGAAGTTCAGCACGCTGGTGATGCCGGTGCCGACGAGCCGGTCGCACAGGTCCTGCGCGGCCGGACCGGGGGTGGCCAGGACACCGATCGAGACGCCCTCGGCCGCCACCACGTCCTCGAGCTCGTCCGTCGACCGCACCCGCAGCCCGGCGACGTGCTCGCCGACGACGTCGGGGTCGGCGTCCAGCAGCGCGACCACGGTGAACCCGCGCGAGGCGAAACCGCCGTAGTTGGCCAGCGCGTGGCCGAGGTTGCCGACGCCGATGATGACGACGCGCCACTCCTGGGTCAGGCCCAGCTCGCGGGAGATCTGGTAGACGAGGTACTCGACCTCGTACCCGACGCCGCGGGTGCCGTACGAACCGAGGTGCGACAGGTCCTTGCGCAGCTTGGCGGAGTTGACCCCCGCCGCCGTGGCGAGCTCCTCGGAGGAGACGGTGGCGACCCCGCGCTCGGCGAGCTCGGTCAGGGCCCGCAGGTACACCGGCAGCCGCGCCACGGTGGCGTCGGGGATGCCGCGCACGCTCTCCCGCGTGTCGCGGGCGAGGCGGTCCTGGGGCGTGGTCACGCTCCCACTCTAGGTACTTGTGAACACACGCACAAAGTTGCGAGATCATACAGACCAGTGCGTGGGCAACCTCACCCGGTGCCGGACGTCGTCAACGCGTCGACGAGACGCCCCCGGTCCACGTGCCAGTAGGCGTGCCGGCGCCCGTCCACGAGGACGACGGGCACCTCCTCGGCGTAGCGCCGGAGCAGCTCGGGGTCGTCGTCCACCGAGACCTCCTGCCAGCCCACCCCGACCTCGGCCGCCACGTCGCGGACGACCTCGCGGGCCTCGTCGCACAGGTGGCAGCCGTCGCGACCGACCAGGGTGATCCGGGGGTCGCTCACGACTTTGCCAGTCCTTTGCTCGGGGGCACTCAAGGGGAGTAACGGGGCATCCGACACAGCAGTTAGCACATTTCGTGCCCTGCTGTCCTCGAAACGACCGGGAGAAGACCATCGTGTCGACCCGCACCCGCCTGGCGGCGTCCAGCCTGGTCGCGGTCCTCGTGGCGGCGCTGCTGACCGCGGCCCAGCTGGTGGCGGCGCCACCGGCGTCGGCGAGCGCGGGCGCGTTCGTCTCGATGATCAACTCCGCGCGGGCATCGGCCGGGCTGCCCGCCCTGTCGAACAACGGGAGCCTGGCCTCCGTCGCCGCGTCGTGGAGCCGGAAGATGGCCTCCAGCGGCAACCTCGCGCACAACCCCTCCCTGACCTCCCAGGTCTCGGGCTACCGGTACGTGGGCGAGAACGTCGGCTACGGCCCCGACGCCAGCACCATCCACCGCGCCCTGATGAACTCCTCCGGCCACCGCGCCAACATCCTCGACCGCGACTACACGCAGGTCGGCGTCGGCGTGACCGTCGACGGCGACGGCCGGATGTGGGTGACGCAGGTGTTCCGCCAGCCCACCGGCTCGTCCGGCGGGTCCTCGGGGTCCTCCGGGTCGTCGGGCTCGTCCTCACGCTCGTCGGGCTCGTCCAGCAGCGGGTCGTCGTCCGGCTCGTCCGGGTCGTCGTCCGACCGGGGCTCGTCCACCCGACGCGCCCCGGCCCCGCCGCCCCCGCCGAGCCCGGAGGACCTGCTCCGCGGCCGAGCGGCCGCCGCCGCCGCGGGACCGGGCGCGAAGCCGGTCGCCGATCCGCTGGCCCAGGCCCTCCGTTTCACCAC
>DASROP010000153.1:0-5487 GCA_035646835.1 Actinomycetales bacterium
GGGCCCCTGGACGGCCTGCGCAAGGACGCGGCGATCGCGGCGATCAACGACGACCTGGCGGCCAAAGGCCTGGGCGGTGCGACGACCAACTTCCGGCTGCGTGACTGGCTGATCTCGCGCCAGCGGTTCTGGGGAACGCCGATCCCGGTCGTGCACTGCCCGGACGACGGCGAGGTGCCGGTGCCCGACGAGCAGCTGCCGGTCGAGCTGCCGCCGTCGGAGGGCCTCGACCTGACGCCGAAGGGCACGTCGCCGCTGGGCGGTGCCACCGACTGGGTCAACGTCGCCTGCCCCCGCTGCGGCAGACCGGCGACGCGGGACACCGACACGATGGACACGTTCGTCGACTCGTCCTGGTACTTCCTGCGGTTCACGTCACTGGGTCGGGACGACGTGCCGTTCGACGTCGACGAGGTGCGCCGCTGGCTGCCGGTCGACCAGTACGTCGGCGGGGTGACGCACGCGATCCTGCACCTGATGTACGCGCGGTTCTTCACCAAGGCCCTGCACGACATGGACATGGTCGACTTCACCGAACCCTTCTCGCGCCTGCTGAACCAGGGCATGGTCGGCATGCACGGCGCGTCGATGAGCAAGTCGCGCGGCAACCTGGTGCGGCTGACCGAGCAGCTGGACACGCACGGGGTGGACGCCGTCCGGCTGACAATGTGCTTCGCCGGCCCGCCCGAGGACGACATCGACTGGGCCGACGTGTCACCGGCCGGCTCCGCCCGCTTCCTGGCGAGGGCCTGGCGCCTGTCGGACGACGTCAGCTCGCCGGTGGGCGTGGACGTCACCACCGGCGACACCGCGCTGCGAACGGTCACCCACCGCACGCTGCACGAGGTCGCCGTGCTGGTCGAGGCCTTCAAGTTCAACGTCGCCGTGGCCCGGGTGATGGAGCTGGTCAACGCCACGCGCAAGGCGGTCGACTCCGGCCCGGGCGCTGCCGACCCGGCGGTGCGGGAGGCCGTCGAGGCCGTCGCCGTGATGCTGAGTCTGTACGCGCCCTACACCGCCGAGGACATGTGGGCCCGGCTCGGCCACGAGCCGGCGGTCGCCCTGGCGGGCTGGCCGGACGTGGACGAGGACCTGCTGGTGGAGGAGACGGTGACCTGCGTGGTGCAGGTGGCCGGCAAGGTCCGCGCCCGGCTGGAGGTGCCGCCGTCCATCGGCGAGGACTCTCTGCGGGAGCTGGCCCTGGCCGCCGAGCCGGTCCAGCGCGCGCTGGACGGCCGCGCGATCCGGACCGTCGTCGTCCGCGCCCCCAAGCTGGTCAACGTCGTCCCGGGCTGACCCGGGCCCGGTGCACCACCAGCGCCGCGACGACGAACGCGCCGGCAGCGAGCCACAGGCCGGCCTCATGCTCCACCCAGCCGACGGACGCCGGCAGCACGGCCACCACGACCGTCTGCACGGCGATCATCACGATGGGCGCGGCGACCGCCCCGGCCAGCAGGCCGAGCAGGAAGAGGGGCCCCTCGAGCGGGCTGCGGTCCAGGCCACCGGCGATGCCGATCGCCACCGCCTTGACCAGCCACGCGACCAGACCCGTCGTCGATGCCGCCAGTGCGGCGCTTGCTGCAGTCATGCGCCACCACGGTAGAGCCGGTGCGCACGGCCCGTCCGCGCTTCGGCGTAACCGAACTCACACCGGGTCGTTGGAGGGTCGACGCGCCCAGACCCCGGGCGCCACACCGTGGGAGACCCCCGTGCGCCGCATCGCCCGCCTCGCCGCCCTGCCTGTCCTGCTCGCCGCCGCGATCGCGGTGCCGCCCACCGCCGGCGCCGCGACGCCGAGCGGCATCACCGTCGAGACCGTCGGCGGCCAGGACGTTCGTGACGGCCGGGTCGCCCGCCCGGTCTCCGGCGCGGTCGACGTCACCGGGAGCGCCACCCCGGGCGAGCCGGACGTACCCGCCGCCGACCCGCTGGTGGCCGACGCCGGCGACAGCCCGTTCACGAGGTCGGGCGACCTCGCGCCGCTGCTCGGCTCCGGCTTCGGCGGCACCGAGCCGTACACCTTCGCGTGGACCGCCGACGCGGGCTCGATCGAGGGCGCGGACGCCGCCACCGCCGGTCTCGACACCACCGACCTGGCCGCCGGCCGCTACCCCGCCTCGCTGACCGTCACCGACGCCGCCGGGGCCAGCGCCACCGACGACGTCCTCGTGGTCGTCTACGAGCAGGGCACGGCAACCATTGCGGACGAGTCCCAGACCGACACCACCCCCGGCGTCACCGGCGTCAGCGAGCCGTTGGAGTTCGCGGCCGAGGTACCGGACGGCGTCAGCTCGATGACCGTCGACCTCACCTGGGGAGTGCCCACCAACGACTACGACCTGCGGGTGCTGGACCCCGACGGCGCCGAGGTGGCGTCGTCCGGCAACGCCCCGCCGGAGTTCGAGCAGGCCACCGTCGCCGACCCGCGCCCGGGCACCTGGACCGTCGCTGTCGACAAGTACGCCACGGTCACCGACACCGTCCGGTCCGTCGTGACCGCGACGACGTCCGGCATCGACCCGCGCCCGGTGGTCAGCGCCGGGGGTCCCTACACGTTCACGCTCGAGGAGGCCCAGGCCCTGAGCGGCACCGTGACGGGCGGGAGCGAGCCCGTCGCCGCGGCGTGGGACACCGACGCCGACGGCGTCTTCGAGTCCGAGGGCACGGCGATCACGGCAGCCCTGCCCGAGGGGCGTCACCTCGTCACGTTGAAGGCAACGGACGCCGAGGGGCTGGAGACGCGGCAGACGACGTCCGTGCTGGTCGCCTCGCCCGAGCGCCTGGCGCAGGAGACGACCGCGGTCACCGTGATCGGGATCGCGGACTCCGGCATCAACCCGTACCACCTGGAGTTCAGCGCGGCCACGTACCCCGACCCGGACGTGCTGGCGCTGACCGACAACTTCACCCGACACCCGAGCGAGTACATCCCCGGCTACCCGGCGGACGCCGAGGCTCTGGACATCACCCTCGGCGAGGGGTACTTCCCCGAGCAGGACACGCCGATCTGGGACGGCAACACGACGATCCAGCCCGGCGCCATGTACTGGATCCCCGGCACCAAGATCGTCGGTGCGGTCGACGCGGGCGGCTCGACCGGCGTGACCTCCGGCGCGGACACCCACCCGATCCTCGACGACAACGGCCACGGGTCGGGGTCGGCGTCCGTCTCGACCGGCAACCGCTACGGGTACTGCCCGACCTGCCTCGTCGTGATGGTGGAGGCCCTCGACGAGACCGTCGTGGCCGGGCTCGACTGGGTCGACATCTCCTCCAACAGCTTCGGCTACATCGGCGGCCTGCCGATCGGGCTCGTCACGGGCGGCAGCGAGGAGACCAAGGCGGCGGCCGAGCGTGGGCAGACCACGCTCTTCGCGGCCGGCAACGGTGTCGGCAACGCGTTCGACGTCCCGATCAGCACCTACGGCTCGGACCAGACCGGTCCCGACTGGAACATCAGCGTCGGCGCCCTGCGTCGCGACAACCAGCGTGCGATCGTCGGTGACGGGATCCCCGTGCACCTGTCGGCGTGGGGCGACGGGAACCTGCCGTCGGCGTGCCGCACCGGCACTGTCGGGCAGTGCGCCTTCGGCGGGACGTCGGCCGCGACGCCATACACCGCAGGCGTTTTCGGCTCTGTGCTGACCGAGGTGCGTCAGGCGGTCGGTGACGGGCGTGCGGGGCAGAAGCCGGGCCAGGTCGTGGCCTCGGGAGTCGCGCTGGACGAGTCCGTGTACCTGGAGGACGGCGCGCTGACGCGGGCCGAGCTGCGCGAGGCCGTGCTCAAGACCGCCCTGCCGCTGAACACCGAGAACGAGCTGTCCCCCTACCCCTACCCCGCGACGGCGCCGTACACCGACGCCAACGTGCTCTTCGAGGGCTACGGAGCCGCCACACCGAACAGCGCGGAGCGAGCGGTCGACGTCCTGCTCGGCGACGCGCTGCTGCCCGAGCGCGCCTTCGAGGACCAGTTCTTCGAGATCGACCGCGCGGTGCGCGACAGCCTCTACGGCGGCTACGACCGTGACGCCGACGGCGCGGAGGACTCCGCCGCGCTCGACGGCGGGCTCGGGCTGACGACGGCCGAGGTCGCCGACGTCTCCGGTGGGCTGCAGGCGCTGCGGGTGGCGGCCGCCAAGACGCAGGCGGCGCAGTCGGTCGACTCCGTCGATCTCGACCAGCTGACCGGCGAGAGCGCGATGACGTACTACCTGCACCGCCGGCAGTCGGCAGAGCCGGACGCGGCCGAGGGCTGCGGCGCCTCCACCAACGAGGCGTACATGAACCGCGCCGACAGCCCGAACGATCTCGAGCCCTGCTTCGAGGAGCGGGTGACGTCGGTGGTGGCCGCGTTCCGGCCTCTGGGCATCTTCCCCAGCGAGGGAGAGCTCGATGCCCCGCTGCCCGCGGGGTCGTGGGTCTACGTCGACCTGTACATGGCGGCGGAGACGCCGTCCGCGATCAAGCCGACCGGCGTGCTGATGGCGACCGACCGCGAGCTCGGCACCGGGTCCGGGGCCCTTCAGCCGGTGGTCGCGAGCGGTCCCGGCGGCGCGGCCTGCGAGACGCTCGGCGAGGCCTGCTGGACCAAGTGGACCTGGTCGTTCGAGACCACTCGGCCGGCGTTCGCGGGCGAGCAGGTCACGTTCCAGGTCGGCATGGTGGGTGCCCGCTCCTGGGCCTTCGGGTTCGAGGGCTCGCACGCGTCGCGGGTGACGGTCCTGCCCGCCGAGGTGACGCCCGCCGCCGACTTCGGCGCGACGATCACGTCCCCCGCGGACGGCAGCACGGTGCCTGCCGGCGAGCCGGCGATGGCCGGCGGCTCGTACACCTTCCCGGACGCCGGCACCGACCCGACTGGTGCCGGTGACCACCCGCGCACCCAGCGCGTGGAGGTCAGCATCGACGACCCGTCGTTCGCCGCCCCGATGGAGGCGAGCCTCGACGGGGCCAGCGGCACCTGGAACGCTCCCCTCGGCGAGCTGGGCGAGGGCGAGCACACCGTCTACGCCCGCGCCTCGGTCGACACCACGACGTCGGAGGTCACCCAGTCGACCTTCACCGTCGAGGCCGACCGGGCCGTGCAGTGGCAGGTCGTCAACCGCAACGGCCAGGTGGACGCCGCGGCGTGGAAGCCGGCGTCAGGCGTCGCGGACTTCTCGTACACGCTCGACACGGCGGTCTCCGGTGCGGGCCCCAAGACGATCGTCACCCGGCTGGTGGAGGACGGCGCCGAGACCGCGCGGACCGGCGTCCGGGCCCGCTTCCGCTGACCCACCCCACTGATCGTCGGACCGTTCTGGTGGTGATCACCACCAGAACGGTCCGACGATCAGTGGGGACACGGATACGGTGAGCCGGTGCCCGTCGTCCGTCTGCTGACCGACTCCACCGCCTACCTGCCGCACGACCTGGTTGCCGCGCTGGCGATCGAGGTCGTCCCGCTCCAGGTGGTGGTCGGGGGCACGTCGCGGGCCGA
This sequence comes from Actinomycetales bacterium, assembly GCA_035646835.1. Lineage (GTDB taxonomy): Bacteria > Actinomycetota > Actinomycetes > Actinomycetales > DASROP01 > DASROP01. The sequence goes on from DASROP010000153.1 coordinate 5,483, forward strand.
GGGCG
>DASROP010000154.1:0-3171 GCA_035646835.1 Actinomycetales bacterium
GAACGGGGGTGGCGGGGCGGCGAGGGCGGCGGCGAGCCGGGCCCGGTACTCCGGCCGCCCGATCTCGACCACGCCGAGCGTCGCCAGGTGGTCGGTGCGCCACTGCACGTCGAGCAGGCGTCGGTCGTCCCCGTCGGCACGGAGCATCTCGACCAGGCCCACCAGGGCGACCTTGGAGGCGTCCGTGACGCGGTGGAACATCGACTCGCCGGCGAACAGGCCGCCCAGCGACACCCCGTACAGGCCGCCGACCAGGCGGCCGGTGGCCCACGCCTCGACGCTGTGTGCGACCCCTTCGCGGTGCAGGCGCCCGTAGGCGGTGGCGATCGACGGAGTGATCCAGCGGCCCTCCCGCCGCCGGTCGGCGCAGCCGGCCACCACCTCGTCGAAGGCGGTGTCCACCCGTATCTCCATCGAGCGCGCCGACCGCCGCAGCGACCGGGACACCCTCAGGCCGTCGAGGGGCAGCACTCCACGCGGGTCCGGCGACCACCAGCCGAGCCGTCCACGGCCGTGGCGGCCCAGGCCCATCGGGAAGAGGCCGCGCGAGTAGGCCGCCACCAGGGTGGACGGCGCAAGATCGCCGCCGACCCCCAGCAGGTCCTCCCCCGGCTCAGCCTCGGCCAGCGCGAGGTCGAAGTCCGCGGCGAGGTCCGGCGGGTTCTCCACACCAGCTCACGCGCGGGGGGTGCGCACGTGCCGGCGGACCTCGTCGGCGGCGTCGGCGCCGTAGGCCTCGGCGAAGCGCTGCAGGAACCGGGTCGCGCCGAGCTCGTACTCCTGCGTGCCGACCGTCTCGACGACGTACGTGGCGAGCATCGACCCGAGCTCGGCACACCGCTGCGGACCCACGCCCCACGACAGGCCTGCGAGGTACCCGGCGCGGAACGCGTCACCGACGCCGGTGGGGTCGGCCCGGCGCGTCTCGGCCGGCGTGGTGACCCGCGCCACCTCGCCCTCGACCGTCTCGACCTTCGCCCCCTCCCGCCCCAGGGTGGTGACCCGGACGCCGACGCGCGCCATCACGTCGTCGTGCGACCAGCCGGTCTTCTGCTCGATCAGCGCGGCCTCGTACGCGTTCGTGAACAGGTACGCGGCGCCGTCGACGAGCTGGCGGATCTGGTCGCCGTCCATCCACGCCAGCTGCTGGGAGGGGTCGGCGACGAACGCCAGGCCCCGGGAGCGGCACTCCTCGGTGTGCCGCAGCATCGCCTCGGGGTCGTTCGGGCTGATCACCACCAGGTCGAGGCCGCCGGGCTGCGCCGCGATCGGGCCGAGCTCGATATCGCGGGCCTCGCTCATCGCACCCGCGTAGAACGAGGCGATCTGGGCGTGGTCGGCGTCGGTGGTGCAGACGAACCGCGCGGTGTGGGCCAGCTCGGAGACCAGCACGTGCGAGGTGTCCACGCCGTGCCGCTCGAGCCACGACCGGTAGTCGACGAAGTCCTGGCCGACCGCACCGACCAGCACCGGCCGCAGCCCGAGGTTGGCCAGGCCGAACGCGATGTTGGCCGCGATGCCCCCACGCCGCACCTGCAGGTCCTCGACGAGGAACGACAGCGAGATCTTGTCCAGCTGCTCGACGACGAGGGAGTCGGCGAACCGGCCCGGGAAGGTCATCAGGTGGTCGGTGGCGATGGACCCGGTGATGGCGAGACGCACGGCCGAACCCTAGGGGGGCGGGCCCGGACGACGAAACGCCGGCCCGCGAGGGGCCGGCGTCCGTCGTGCTGTGTCGGTCGCGGTCAGCCGAAGGAGTCGCCGCAGGCGCAGGAGCTGCCCGCGTTGGGATTGTCGATGGTGAACCCCTGCTTCTCGATGGTGTCGGCGAAGTCGATCGTGGCGCCGTCCAGGTAGGGCACGCTCATCCGGTCGACGACCACCTCGACGCCGTCGAAGTCGCGGAGGGCGTCGCCGTCCAGGGTCCGCTCGTCGAAGTAGAGCTGGTACACCAGGCCGGAGCAGCCGCCGGGCTGGACGGCCACGCGCAGCCGCAGGTCGTCGCGGCCCTCCTGCTCGAGCAGGCTCTTCACCTTCGCGGCCGCCACCGGGGTCACCTCGACGCCGTGGGCCTGCGTGGTCTCGCGGGTGGTGGTCTCAGTCGTCTCGCTCATGGGGTCCTCTCGCACGTGCCGGAGTCGACCTGCTCAACCCGCGGGGCGGGCGTTCTGTTCCAGGGTACGCCCCGTCATCGTGACCACGTGCGGGCGACACGTTTCGCGCGCGCCCGCAGGGTGCCCGCGGGGTCCGCCAGCGCGGCTGCCACCTGGTCGGGACCCTCGGCGACCGCGTAGGAGGACTCCACCCCGATCGAGAGCAGCTCCCGACGCCCCACCTCGACCTGACCGGCGAGGACGACGACCGGCACCCCCGCCGCGAGCCCGTGGTGGGCGACCCCGGCGACGACCGCCCCGCGCAGAGACCGCCAGTCGACGAGACCCTCGCCGGTGACCACCAGGTCGGCGGTGCGCAGGCGCTCGGTGAAGCGGACGGCGTCCATCACCGCCTGCGTGCCCGGCTCGCGGCGACCACCGAGCAGGGTGAGCCCGAAGACCAGGCCGCCGCCCGCGCCCGCGCCCGGCTCGGCGACCAGGCGTTGCGGCGCCCCGAGGGTCTCGAGGGCGGTCGCGGCGTACTGGCCCATCGCCCGGTCGAGGTCCTGGGCCTGCTGCGGCGTGGCCCCGAGAGCGGCCCCCTGGAGGGCTGCGGCCCCCGAGAAACCGAGCAACGGGGGGTCGGTGTCGCCGGCGGCGACCAGGTCGATGCCCGCGAAGGCGTCCCGGACGGCGGGCAGGCCGGCCAGGTCATCGCCCGCGCCGAGGGCCCGCAGCAGGCCGGCGCCGCCGTCCAGGGTGGCCAGGTCCCCGACGCCGACGACGACCCGCGTGCAGCCGGCGTCCAGCGCGGCGGTGAGCAGCGGGGCCAGGCCGGCGGACGTCGTCCGCGTGGGGTCGGGTTCGGGCAGAAGGTGCCGGCCGCAGACCTGCGCCGCCTCCACGTAGGCGGTGGTCCCGTCGACCAGCACGGTCGCGGGAACCACGGGGCCGGTGGAGCCGCCGAGCGGACCCATCGCCGTCACCGACACCAGCCGGCCACCGACCGCGGCCTGGACGACGTCCACGAACCCCGGGCCGCCGTCCGAGAGGGGGCACAGGTCCAGGTCGTCGTCCG
>DASROP010000155.1:0-5484 GCA_035646835.1 Actinomycetales bacterium
CACGAGGACCTGGCCGACGTGATCGCCGACCGCCTCAGCAAGATCGCCGGCGTCCGCAACACCCGCACCTACATCGCGTTCCGCACGTACTCGCGGCACGACCTGGAGTCGGCGTTCGCCCTCGGCTTCGAGGACGACTGAACGTCGTCCGGCCCGGCAGCTGCCTTGCTCACCGGCCCCCGCGATGCTCAGCAGAACCGCAGGAATTGCGGCCGCCCCGCGGGTTTCGGTGAGTGACGCGGGGACGGGTGAGCAACGCGGCTCGTCAGGCGCGGGTGGTGGCGACCCAGCGGTCGAGCAGGGCGGCCGCCGCACCGCTGTCGACCGCGGCCGTCGCGGCCTCCAGGCCGACGCCCATCCGTGACTCGAGCTCGCCGTCCCCCACGCCCGACGCGACGAGCGCCGCCGCCGCGTTCAGCAGCACGATGTCGCGGACCGGCCCAGGCGTCCCGGACAGGACCGACCGGGCGACCCCGGCGTTGAACGCGGCGTCCGCGCCGCGGAGGTCCTCGACCCGCCCGCGGGGGACGCCGACGTCCGCCGGGTCGAAGGCGTGCTGCGACACCGACCCGCCCCGCACCCAGTAGACGGTGGACGGGCCGGTCGTCGTCAGCTCGTCCAGGCCGTCGTCCCCGCGGAAGACGAGCGCCGACCCGCCCCGGCCCGCCACCACACCGGCCACCAGCGGCGCCATCCGGGCGTCGGCGACACCGATCGCGCTCGCGCCGGGCTGGGCCGGGTTGGTCAGCGGTCCGAGGAAGTTGAAGGCGGTCGGGACGCCGAGCTCGCGGCGCGGGACGGCGGCGTGCCTCATCGCGGGATGGAACAGCTGCGCGAAGCAGAAGGTGATGCCCGCCTCGGTCGCCACCTCGGCGACGCGGTCGGGGGGCAGGTCGAGCCGCACGCCGAGCTCCTCGAGCACGTCCGCGGCACCGCACGCAGACGAGGCCGCCCGGTTGCCGTGCTTGACCACGCGGTGGCCCGCCCCGGCGACGACGAGCGCCGCCATCGTGGAGACGTTCACGGTGTGCGCCCGGTCGCCGCCGGTCCCGACGACGTCCACGCAGTCACCGGGGACATCGATCCGGACGGCGTGGCGCAGCATCGCCTCGACGAGCCCGGCCAGCTCGTCGACCGTCTCGCCCTTGGCGCGTAGCGCGACCAGGAAGCCGGCCAGCTGGACGGCGGTGGCCTCGGCGGCCATCGCCCGGTCCATCGCCCACGCCGTGTCCGCCGCCGACAGGTCCTCGCCGGTGAGCAGGCTGGCGATCAGGTGCGGCCAGCTGCGCTCGGCCGACTGGCTCACGGCCTCATCCGGTCGGCGCGACCGCGGCCCGGCGACGGCGCGCGAGGTCGGCGACGGCCTCGACGACGGCGATCGGGTCGAGCGGGTGCGGCACGGCCGCGTCGGCCAGCGACCAGGCGGCCAACCACGCGTCCTGCGGCCGGCCGGTCAGCACCAGCACCGGCGGGCACCGGTAGATCTCGTTCTTGAGCTGACGGCAGAGGCCCATCCCCCCGGACGGCGCCGCCTCGCCGTCCAGCACGAGGACGTCGAGCCCGCCGGCGTCCGCCCGGGTGACGACCGCGTCGTGCGTCGCGCACTCGACCCACTCGACCGGTGGCAGGTCGGTGGCGGGACGCCGTCCCACCGCCATCCTGACGCTCGCCCGCGTACTGCTGTCGTCGCTGTAGAGGAGCACGCGCAGGGGGCGCTCGCCGCTGCCGCTGGTCGTCATCGCCGTCCTCAATCTCGGGAGCTCTCTCGCCGGCCGCCGATGCTACCCGTGGGCCTGTCGGAAACATCACGGCCGCTGTTTCGGGGGGTCGCTGCCATCCGGCACCTCGGATGGGCATAATCGAGCCCGTGGCGACCGCAACCGCAGTGCAGGGCCCCCCGGCTCACGTCTCCCTGAACCGGCCGAACATGGTCTCGGTCGGCACGATCGTGTGGCTCTCCAGCGAGCTGATGTTCTTCGCCGGGCTGTTCGCGATGTACTTCACCATCCGTGCGGTCGAGCCGTCGCTGTGGGCGAGCGAGACGGAGAAGCTGAACATCCCGTTCTCGCTGGCGAACACGCTGGTCCTGGTGGGCAGCTCCTTCACGTGCCAGATGGGGGTCTTCGCGGCCGAGCGCTTCACGGCGGCGCGCACCGGTGGCCTGTTCGACATCCGCCGCTGGGGCATGCGCGAGTGGTACGTGCTGACCTACCTGATGGGGTCGATCTTCATCGGCGGCCAGGTCTACGAGTACGCCAAGCTCGTCTCCGAGGGCGTCACCATCGCCACGACCCCCTACGGCTCGGTCTTCTACCTGACCACCGGCTTCCACGGGCTGCACGTGCTCGGCGGGCTGATCGCCTTCCTGCTGATCATCGGACGCAGCTTCGCGGCCAAACGCTTCGGGCACCACGAGGCGACGAGCTGCATCGTCACGTCGTACTACTGGCACTTCGTCGACGTGGTGTGGATCGGTCTGTTCGTCGTCATCTACCTGATCAAGTGAGGACCCAGCAGTGAAGGCACTCGCCGCTCGTCGGCGCCACCCGCTCGCGCTGGTGGTCCTGATCGCCCTCGGGCTGCTCGTGATGGGCGCCGCGTACGCAGCCTTCGCGCCGCGCCCGGCCGAGGCCAGCACCGACGCCCGGGGCGACGCCGACCGTGGCCGTGAGCTGTTCCTCGCCAACTGCTCCACCTGCCACGGCCTGCAGGCCCAGGGCACGCGCAACGGACCAACGCTGATCGGGGTCGGTGCGGCGTCCGTGGACTTCCAGGTCGGCACCGGCCGGATGCCGCTGGCGGCGACCGCGCCGCAGGCGCCGGACCGCGAGGACATCGACTTCACCGAGCAGGACGTCGCCGACCTGTCCGCGTGGGTCGCCTCTCTCGCGCCGGGCCCGGCCATCCCGGACGGCGAGTTCCTCGAACCGCTGGACGACGACGAGGCGATCGCCGACGGCGGGGAACTGTTCCGCATCAACTGCGCGATGTGCCACAACGTCGCCGGCGCGGGCGGGGCGCTCACCCGGGGCAAGGTCGCGCCGCCGCTGATGGGTGTCGAGCCGGTGCACGTCTACGAGGCGATGGTCACCGGCCCGCAGTCGATGCCCGTGTTCAACGACGCGAACCTCACGCCGGAGCAGAAGCAGAACATCATCAGCTACCTGACGTACATCGAGAACCAGCCGGCGCCGGGCGGTCTGTCGCTCGGGTCGATCGGGCCGGTCTCCGAGGGCCTGTTCGCGTGGCTCGTCGGTCTCGGTGCGCTGATCGGGTGCGCGGTCTGGCTGGGGGCGAAGTCTTCATGAGCACGTCTGGCGAGCAGGGCGGGCTGGCGAAGCGGCTTCGAGGCAAGAAGCGCAACGCACGTCCCGGCACCGCCGTGGCCACCAGCGAGGCCGCCGTCTACGACGACCAGTCCGGACCCGGCACGGAGGTCGAGCGCGACACGGGGCACCTGCCCGACCGCTTCGCGAACCCGGGCCTGCGGCCGCACGTGCACCGGATGGCCGACACCGACCCGGCGGCCGCCAGGCGGGCCGAGCGCCAGGTCACCACCCTGTTCGGCATCTCCGCGATCGGCACCGTGATGCTGATCGTCGCCTACTTCGCGTTCCCCCTCGAGGGCACCTTCGAGAGCATCAGGCTGTCGAACCTGACGCTCGGGCTGGGCATGGGCCTGTCCCTGTTCGGTCTGGGAGTCGGTGCCGTGCACTGGGCCAAGACCCTGATGCCGGACTCCGACGTCGTCGAGGAGCGACACGACCTGCACGGCAGCGACACCGACCGCGAGATGGCGGTCGACATCCTCAAGACCGGCACCGACGAGTCGGGGATCGGACGGCGCCCGCTGATCCGCAACTCGCTGCTCGGCGCGGCGGCCCTGCTGCCGCTGCCCGGCGTCCTGCTGCTCGGCGACCTGGGCCCACTGCCCGGCAGGAAGCTGAGCGAGACCCTCTGGGGCGAGGGCGTGCGCCTGGCCTCCGACCCCTCGGGGACGCCGATCAGGGCCAGCGACGTCACCCTCGGGTCGGTCTTCCACGTCATCCCCGAGGGGCTCAACGAGTCCTCACACCCGCTGGAGGAGAAGGCCAAGGCCGCCGTCCTGCTGCTCCGGATCGAGCCGGAGAAGGTCGAGGACGTACCCGAGCGCGAGGGCTGGGACGTCGACGGCATCTTCGCCTACTCGAAGATCTGCACGCATGTCGGCTGCCCGGTCGCGCTGTACGAGCAGCAGACGCACCACCTGCTGTGCCCGTGCCACCAGTCGACGTTCGACGTCACGCAGCACTGCAAGGTCATCTTCGGCCCGGCGAAGCGGGCATTGCCGCAGCTGCCGATCAGCGTCGATGACGAGGGGTACCTGATCGCCCAGCGCGACTTCGAGGAGCCGGTCGGGCCAAGCTACTGGGAGCGTGGATGAGCCAGAACACCACCGCCCGCGTCGCCGGCGGTACCGCCGACTTCCTCGACCAACGGCTAGGGGCGTCCAAGGTCGTCCGAGGCATGGCCCGCAAGGTCTTCCCCGACCACTGGTCGTTCATGCTCGGCGAGATCACGCTCTACAGCTTCATCGTGCTGCTGCTCTCCGGCACGTTCCTGACTCTCTGGTTCGTCCCGAGCATGGGGATCACCACCTACGAGGGCGCCTACGCACCGCTCAACGGCGTCGAGATGTCGGAGGCGTTCGCGTCCACGCTGCACATCTCCTTCGACGTGCGGGGCGGGCTGCTGATGCGGCAGATCCACCACTGGGCGGCGCTGCTGTTCGTGGCCGCGATGACGGTGCACATGTTCCGGACGTTCTTCACCGGGGCGTTCCGCCGGCCGCGCGAGCTCAACTGGGTGCTCGGCAGCATCCTGCTCCTGCTGGGCCTGGGCGCCGGCTTCACCGGCTACTCGCTCCCCGACGACCTGCTGTCGGGCAACGGACTGCGCATCATCGACGGCATCGTCAAGTCGATCCCGGTGATCGGCACCTACACGTCGTTCTTCATCTTCGGTGGTGAGTTCCCGGGCGAGGTGATCGTCCCTCGGCTGTTCATCACGCACGTGCTGCTCATCCCCGGGCTGCTCATCGCCATCATCGCCGCGCACATCGGGCTGGTGGTGCTGAACAAGCACACCCAGTACCCCGGCCCGGGCCGGACCAACAGCAACGTCATCGGCTTCCCCATGTTCCCGGTCTACGCGGCCAAGGCCGGCGGCTTCTTCTTCATCGTGTTCGGCGTGATCGCCTTCATGGGTGCGGTGGCGACGATCAACCCGATCTGGAACTACGGACCGTACGACCCCTCACCGATCTCGGCCGGCACCCAGCCCGACTGGTACATCGGCTTCCTCGACGGCGCCCTGCGCCTGATGCCCGGGTGGGAGTTCACCGTCGCCGGGTTCACCGTGCCGGTGAACGTGCTCGTGCCTGCCGTCATCCTGCCCGGCCTCTTGACGACGGTGCTCGCCCTCTATCCGTTCATCGAGGCCTGG
>DASROP010000156.1:0-4048 GCA_035646835.1 Actinomycetales bacterium
CGGCGGTGCCGACGGCGAAGGTGACCCCCATCGCGAGCAGGCCGACCCCGACGTTCCGCGCGACAGCGGGACCCGTCGGCGCCTGGCCGAGCCGGGCACTGACCACACCGGCCAGTGCCAGGGCGACCGTCACCGACGCCACCGTGACCGGGACGCGCCATCCCACCGGGGGCAGCACGATCGCGAGCAACGGCAGCAGCGCGCCGACCGTGAAGGACACGAGCGACGACCACGCGGCGACCCAGGGGCTCGTGCGCTCGTCCGGGTCGATGCCGAGCTCGGTCTCGGCGTGCGCGGCCAGCGCGTCGTGGGCGGTCAGCTGCTCGGCCACCTGCCGCGCCAGATCGGGCCGCAGCCCCTTTGCCTCGTACATCCCCGTGAGCTCGTCGAGCTCGTGCTCGGGAAGGTGCTCCAGCTCCCAGCGCTCCTTGTCGAGCGCCGCCTGCTCGGTGTCGCGCTGCGTGCTCACCGAGACGTACTCCCCGCCCGCCATCGAGAGCGCGCCGGCGACGAGGCCGGCCAGCCCGGCCACCAGCAACGTCGACCGCTCGGCGGTCGCCCCCGCCACGCCGACGACCAGTCCCGCGGTCGAGACGATTCCGTCGTTGGCGCCCAGGACGCCGGCGCGCAGCCAGTTCAGCCGGCTTGCCAGGTCTTCGGTGTGCTGTTCCGCGGGGTGCGGAAGCAGCTCGTCAGTCACCGGCCGGATCACTCTGGTCGGTGCAGACGCAGAGCTCGTTGCCCTCGGCGTCGGCCATCACCCACCACGCCGGCGCGTGCGCGTCCGTGACCAGGTGCCCGCCCGCCTTGACGACGTCGTCCACCCGCTGCGAGGCCGCGGCACGGGGAAGGTAGACGTCGACGTGGATCCGGTTGCGGTCGGTGCGTGGTGGGTCCATCGTCTGGAACCACACCGTGGGTCCGAGCCCGGCAGGGTCGCGCAGCTGCGGCGGGCCGCCGTCCTCCGACCCCTCCTCGGCGTAACCAAGTCCGGTGCGCCAGAAGGGAACCAGAGCCGCGCCGTCCACGGCGTCGATGCCGATCTCCACCGTGGCAGGGACGGCGCCGGTCGGTTCGGCCGAGACGGCCGCGGCCTCCTGCGAGATCCGGTGCGCGAGCTCGACGTCCAGCTGCGTCAGCCCGCCCTCGGAGTGCGTCGACAACTCGAAGCGCACCCGCGTCCAGCGCAGGTCGACGTCGGGGTGGTGGTCCATGTCGTCCGCGATGCGCGCCACCTCACCGACCAGCTTCGCGGCGTCGTTGAACGTCGGGGCCACCACCGTGGTGTGCAGCGCGCCGTTCAGAGCGTGCCAGCCCGGCAGGTCCTCGACCTGTCGGCGGATCTCGTCGTCGTCCAGTCGTCGTGCCACACCGCCACCGTATGGGTCCCGGTGCCACGACGCGACGCAGGCCGGCCATGCGAGGCTCGGGCGGGTGAGCCAGACCGGGCAGGACGACGTGCTCGTCGTCGGAGCGGCCATCGTCGACGACCTCGAGCGCCCCACGCGGCTGCTGGCCGCGCGCCGCACCGAGCCGCCGCAGCTGGCGGGCGGCTGGGAGCTGCCCGGTGGCAAGGTCGAGGCGGGGGAGCACCCGCGGGAGGCACTGCACCGTGAGATCCGCGAGGAGCTGGGCGTCGCCGTCCGGCTGGGCCGCGAGATCACCCCGGACGGCGGCGGGACCTGGCCGCTACCGCCCTCCGCGCGGCTGCGCGTCTGGTTCGCGGTGGTCACCGACGGGACGCCGGCCCCCCTGGAGGAACACGACGCCCTGCGGTGGCTGGACCTGACCAGGTGGGACGACGTCGCCTGGCTGGAGGCGGACGTGCCCGTCGTCCGGCGGTTGGTGACGGCGGCCGGCGTATGACGATGCGCTGCCCACGGCCGTCCGGCCCTACCATGGGTGGATCCCCGAGCAGGAATGAGCACCCCCGCATGCCCACCCGCACCCGTGACGACATCCGCAACGTCGCGATCGTCGCCCACGTAGACCACGGCAAGACCACCCTTGTCGACGCGATGCTCTGGCAGGCAGGGGCTTTCGCGGGACACCAGTCACAGTCAGACGCTGTCGAGCGCGTCCTTGACAGTGGCGACCTCGAGCGCGAGAAGGGCATCACGATCCTCGCCAAGAACACCGCGGTGCGGTACACCGGCCCGTCGGCGCCCCCCGGCGGCATGACGATCAACATCATCGACACCCCGGGCCACGCGGACTTCGGCGGGGAGGTCGAGCGCGGCCTGAGCATGGTCGACGCGGTCTGCCTGCTCGTCGACGCCTCCGAGGGGCCCCTGCCGCAGACGCGGTTCGTGCTGCGCAAGGCGCTGGCCCTGCGGCTGCCGGTGATCCTCGTCGTCAACAAGGTGGACCGCCCCGACGCCCGCATCGCCGAGATCGTGGACATGACCTACGAGCTGTTCCTGGACCTGGACGCCGACGAGGACCAGATCGACTTCCCGATCGTGTACGCCTCCGCGCGCGCCGGACGGGCGTCGCTCGAGCGCCCCGAGGACGGCGGCATGCCGGACGCGGTGGACCTCGAACCCCTGTTCCGGACGATCATCAACAGCGTGCCGGCCCCGGTCTACGACGACGATCACCCGCTTCAGGCGCACGTCACCAACCTCGACGCGTCACCGTTCCTCGGTCGCCTGGCGCTGTGCCGCGTCCGCCAGGGCACGATCCGCAAGGGCCAGACCGTGGCGTGGCTGCGGCGCGACGGCAGCTCGAGCAGGGTCAAGGTCACCGAGCTCCTGGTGACCGAGGCGCTCGAGCGCAAGCCGGCCACCGAGGCCGGGCCGGGCGGCATCATCGCCGTCGCCGGCATCCCCGAGATCACGATCGGCGAGACCCTGGCCGACGCCGAGGACCCCCGGCCGCTGCCGCTGATCACCGTCGACGAGCCCGCGATCTCGATGACGATCGGCACCAACTCCTCACCGCTCGCAGGGCGCGGCAAGGGCACCAAGGTGACGGCTCGCCTGGTCAAGGACCGGCTCGACCGCGAGCTGGTCGGCAACGTGTCCGTCCGGGTGCTGCCCACCGAGCGCCCCGACACGTGGGAGGTGCAGGGACGGGGCGAGCTGGCGCTGGCCATCCTCGTGGAGCAGATGCGGCGCGAGGGGTTCGAGCTCACCGTCGGCAAGCCGCAGGTCGTCACCCGCGAGGTCGACGGCAAGCTGCACGAACCGGTGGAGCGGATGACGATCGACTCCCCCGAGGAGTACCTGGGCGCGATCACGCAGCTGCTCGCCGTCCGCAAGGGCCGGATGGAGCAGATGGTCAACCACGGCACCGGCTGGGTCCGGATGGAGTTTCTCGTCCCGTCGCGTGGCCTGATCGGCTTCCGCACTGAGTTCCTCACCGAGACCCGGGGCACCGGCATCGCGCACCACGTGTTCGCCGATTACGAGCCGTGGTTCGGTGAGTTGCGCACCCGCTCGTCCGGGTCGATGGTCGCCGACCGCGCCGGCGCCGCCACGTCGTACGCCATGGCCAACCTGCAGGAGCGCGGGACGCTCTTCGTCGACCCGACCACCGAGGTCTACGAGGGCATGGTGGTGGGCGAGAACTCCCGTGCCGACGACATGGACGTCAACATCAGCAAGGAGAAGAAGCTCACCAACGTGCGATCGAACGCGGACGAGCTCGAACGGCTGGTCCCCGCCCGCCGGCTGTCGCTGGAACAGAGCCTGGAGTTCTGCCGCGAGGACGAGTGCGTCGAGGTGACCCCTGACGCGGTACGGATCCGCAAGCTGGTACTGGACCAGACCCAGCGAGCCCGCGCCTTCGCGCGGGCCCGCCGCGCCTGAGTCGTTCAGCCGACGGGCGGGGCATCCTGCCTGCGCGAGCCCGTCCTGCCCCCGAGCAGGCCGCCGGCGGCCGCAGCCACCAGGGAGAGCAGCACGCCGAGGACTGCCCATCCGCCGGTTCCGCGCGCGGAGTCGAGCACCTGCTCGAGCTGCTCCGGGGGCACGTTGGCGGCCTGCTGCTGCAGCGACGAGGTCTGGCTCAGGACGGCGGCCAGCGGCCCGAACAGGGCACCGCC
>DASROP010000157.1:0-18904 GCA_035646835.1 Actinomycetales bacterium
CAGCCCTCGCTGCCCTGGCCGCCCCCGACCTCCCCGAAGTGCAGGCCTACCGCGGCGAGCTGGCCGGCGACGCCGGGCACGCCCGCGAGATCGTGGCCCGCCTCGGCGTGAGCGTGCTCGGACTCGCCGGGGACCTGTGCGCGGACGGCTCCGTCGGCTCGCGGACGTCGGCCTTCCGTGAGCCTTATGGTGACGCTGTCGACGCCGGCCTGCCGGCCGACCACCGCGGGCACGGCTACCTGGACGCGGACCAGGTGCGCGACCACGTGGTGGCGTGCACCCAGGTCGGCCTGCAGGCGGGGTTCCACGTCATCGGCGACGCCGCCGTCGACACGGTCCTCGCCGGCTTCGCCGCGGCGGCCGAGCGCATCGGGCTGGAGGCGCTCCGCCGGGCCCGGCACCGCCTCGAGCACGTCGAGCTCGCCGACGCCGCGGCCGTCGCCGAGCTCGCGCGCCTGGGCCTGACCGCCAGCGTTCAGCCCGTCTTCGACGCCCTGTGGGGCGGGTCCGCCGGGATGTACGCCGAGCGGCTGGGCCCCGTGCGCGGCGCGCTCCTCAACCCGTTCGGGGCGATGGCCGCCGCGGGGGTGCCGCTCGCGCTCGGGTCGGACACCCCGGTGACGCCGTTCGACCCGTGGGGTGCCGTGCGGGCGTGCGTGTTCCACCACGACGCTAGCCAGCGGATGTCGGCGCTCGCCGCGTTCGCCGCGCACACGCGAGGTGGCTGGCGCGCCGCGCGCCGCGACGACCAGGGCGTCCTCGCCCCGGGCCACCCGGCCACGTTCGCGGTGTGGGCGAGCGCTGACCCCGGGCAGCAGGGCCGGCCGGCGCCACGGAGTCTGCCGGACCTGACGCCGGGCACCCCCACGCCGCCGTGCCTGCGCACCGTGCGCGCTGGCAGGGTGCTCTACGACAGCGCCGACCTGGCCGCGCACGCCCGGTCGCACGACCCCGAGCACGACGAGGTTCGAGCATGAGCAGCACGACCGCCCGGGCGCGCACCGCGTTGCTCGACCTCGACCCCCTGGTCGTCCGCCGGGCCCGGTCCCTGGCACGGCAGGCGACGCGCCCCGTCGTCCGGATCGCCCGCACCCACACCACCGTGTCGGTCGAGCGCGCCCTGCTGCGGATGGCCGGCCTGGCCGGCGCGGACGCCGACCGGGTGCCGTGGGTCAACCACCTCGTCGACGCCGTCCGCAGCCAGGTCGGTCTCGAGCACGGCGTCGCGCTGCCGGTCTGGGACGCCCTGGCCCGCGCCGAGGCCCCCGACCTGCTGACGTTGGCGCAGAAGGCATCCAGCGGGGCCGTCGACCTGCGCCTGCCGAGCGGTCGCGAGGCGCTCCGTGCCGCGAAGCGCTCCCGGGCCTCGGTGGCGACGGGCATCCGGCGGATCGACAGGTCCCGGGCCACGCGTGACCGGCTGGTGGCCCGGCTGGGTGACCCGCCCCGGCGTCCGTGGATCTACCTGATCGTCGCGACCGGCGACATCTACGAGGACATCGGGCAGGCCCAGAACGCCGCGCGTGAGGGCGCCGACGTGATCGCGGTGATCCGGTCCACCGGCCAGAGCCTGCTCGACTACGTCCCCGAGGGCGCGACCCGGGAGGGATACGCGGGTACCTACGCGACGCAGGAGAACTTCCGCCTGATGCGGGCCGCCCTCGACGAGACCTCGCGCGAGCTGGGCCGGTACGTGCGGCTGACCAACTACGCGTCCGGCCTCTGCATGCCGGAGATCGCGACCCTGGCCGGGCTCGAACGTCTCGACATGATGCTCAACGACTCCATGTACGGGATTCTCTTCCGCGACATCAACCCGGTGCGCACGTTCGTCGACCAGCGCTTCTCGCGGCAGGTGCACGCGCGGGCCGGCATCATCATCAACACCGGCGAGGACAACTACCTCACCACCGCGGACGCGGTCGAGGCTGCCCACACCGTCACCGTCAGCCAGCTCGTCAACGAGGCGTTCGCCAAGGAGGCCGGCCTCACCGACGCGCAGATCGGCCTGGGTCACGCCTTCGAGATCGACCCGGAGCTGCCCGACTCGTTCCGCCTGGAGCTCGCGCACGCCCTGCTCGCCCGTGAGCTGTTCCCCCGCGCGCCGCTGAAGTGGATGCCCCCGACCAAGCACATGACCGGCGACGTGTTCCGTGGTTACCTGCTCGACGGCTTCTTCAACCTCGCCGGGGCGCTGACGGGGCAGTCGATCCTGCTCGTCGGGATGATGACCGAGGCCGTCGTGACACCATGGCTGAGCGACCGGGACCTCGCCCTGCAGAACGTGCGCTACGTGATGAACGCGGCCGGCAACCTGCACGAGGACTTCCGTCCCACCCCCGACGGGCTCGTCGCGACCCGCGCGCGGCACGTTCTCGGTGAGGCCGTCGAGCTGCTGGAGCGAATCGTGGCCGACACCGGCGACGGGGCCGCCCGCCGGGCCCCGCTGCTCGCCGCGATCGCCGACGGCACCTTCGGCCTGATGAAGCGGCCCGCGGACGCCGGCAAGGGTCTGGACGGCGTCGTCGCCCGGACCCCGGGGTACGTCAACCCGGCGATCGACCTGCTCGAGGAAGGGGCCACCCGATGAGCACTCCCGCGAAGGTGGTGCGGCCGTACGGCGACACGACCGGCGACGGCATGGTGCAGGTGTCGTTCACGCTGCCGCTGCCGCACGACAAGCGGGCGGAGGGTGCCGCCGCCCAGCTCGCGCAGAAGATGGGGATCCTCGCGCCGCTCGTCGTGCACGCCAAGGCGATGGGGCCGGAGTTCACGTTCTTCGTCGTCTACGGCGCGGTGAGCCATCTCGTCGACGTGTCGGCGGTCACGGTGATCGAGCGCGACTACCCACTGCTGACCCCGGCGGAGGTCAACGCGGCGATCCGTTCGCGGCTGCGCCGCAAGCTGGTGGTCGTCGGGGCCTGCATCGGGACCGACGCCCACACCGTCGGGATCGACGCGATCCTCAACATCAAGGGTTTCGCCGGCGAGAAGGGGCTGGAGTACTACCGCGAGGTGGAGGTGGTGAACCTGGGGGCCCAGGTGCTGGTGCCCGAGCTGGTCGAGCGCGTACGGGCCGAGCGCGCCGACGCGGTGCTCGTGTCGCAGGTGGTCACGCAGCGGGACGCACACCTGCACAACACGCGCGAGATGTCGGCCGCCTTCCGCGAGGACTACCCGACCGGGACCGCGCCGGTGCTGGTCGTCGGCGGCCCGCGCTTCGACGAGGCCGCCGCCGGCGACCTCGGTGTCGACAAGGTCTTCGGCAAGGGCACGACTCCGGGCGAGGTCGCGTCGTGGCTCGTGCACGCCGCCCTGCCCCCGCCGCGGCACCGCAGCACCGACGAGAGGAAGTCAGCGTGAACGACCGTCTGGGGGTGCGGGTGGTGCACCGCCGCTACGTGCCGTACTCGCACGCCCACTACGCCGGCCACCTCGTGGACGGCGCGTACTCCCTCGCTTGCTTCGGCGACGTCGCGACCGAGGTGTGCATCCGCACCGACGGCGACGAGGGTCTGTTCGCCGGGTACTCCGGCGTGGAGTTCCTGGCGCCGGTGCGCGCCGGCGACGTCCTCGAGATCGAGGCCGAGGTGGTACGCGTCGGCCGTCGCAGCCGGGAGCTCGCGCTGGAGGCGCGCGTCGTCTGCCGCGGCACCCCCGAGGTCGGCGAGAGCGCGGCCGAGGTGCTGGCCGAGCCGATCGTCGCGACGCGGGCCACGGGCACCGTCGTCGTCCCGGCGACGTCCCCGAGCGCGGACTAGTACGAACGGAGGATCTCTGGCGCGACACGCCGCGCGACACGCGGACGCGCCGAAATCCGTTGCGGCCCAGCGCATGCCGCTGACCTGCGGAGTTGGGCTGTCACCGCAGGTCAGGCCGACCTTGACAGGCTGCGCTCCCCGAGTAGGTTCGGCCTCGGTCGTCGCCGGGAGCGGCGTCCGACAACGCTTTCGACGTCGCGCTGACCGCGTGCCGCGGGGGGCCTGAACAGCCACCGGGATCCCGCTGCGACCGCACTGCGCACTCGGAGCGGGGGGTTTCACCTCACGGTGGACCGCGGTCGGGCCCGCGTGCTCAGTAGACAACGTGCCGGTGCCGCGATGCCATCGCGGCACGGTTCGGCCCGAAGGGCACGCGGGCCGACCGACCACCCGTCACCTATCGTTCGCACGTGCCTGCTCCCCCCTCCCTGCCGCTGTGGGCGGCGGGGCCGGCGGCCGCAGCGGCAGGCCTGCTGACCGACCTCGCGTTCCCCTCGGTGGGGTGGTGGTGGTGCGCGCCCGTCGGGGTCGCTGCCCTGGTGGTCTGCCTGGATGGACGGCGGGTCGGCCCCGCCGCGGGCGTCGGCCTGCTCTACGGCACCGCGTTCATGCTCGCCCACCTGCAGTGGTCCGGTGTCTACGTCGGCGCGGTGTGGCTGGCGCTGGCGGCGCTCGAGGCGGCGTTCTTCGCCGTCCTCGGGCCGCTCGTCGCGCTCGTCCTGGGTGCCCGCGTGCCGCTCGTCGTGCGGGCCCTCGGGGTCGGGGGCGCCTGGGTCGCCGTGGAGGCGCTGCGGGCGCGGATCCCGTTCGGTGGCTTCGGATGGGGCCGCCTGGCCTTCTCCCAGGCCGACGCGCCCACCCTCGGTCTCGCTTCGCTCGGCGGCGCACCCCTGCTCACCTTCGCCGTCGGCACGTCCGGTGCGCTGCTGGCCGCCGTGGCCCTGACCGTGCGCCGGCGTCCGCGGAGCGCGACGGCGCCGGCGGTCGGGGCCGTCGTCGTCCTGCTGGTGGGCCTGTCGGTGCCGACCCCGACAGCGGCAGAGGAGGGCACCGTGCAGGTGGCCGCCGTCCAGGGCGACGTGCCCCGTCCGGGCCTGGAGTTCAACGCCGAGCGCCGCGCCGTCCTCGACAACCACGTGGCGGCGACGCTCGACCTCGCCGAGGCGGTCGAGGTGGGGACCACACCCGCGCCGGACCTCGTGATCTGGCCGGAGAACGCCAGCGACATCGACCCGCTGCGCAACGACGACGCGGCCGCGGTGATCGACCGGGCGGCCGTCGCGGTCGGCGTCCCGATCCTGGTCGGCACCCTCCTCGGCAGCGACGTCGACGACTCGGTGCGCAACGTGACCCTCGTCTGGGACCCCGAGGCCGGACCGGGGGAGCGCTACGTCAAGCGCCACCCGGTGCCGTTCGGTGAGTACGTGCCGTACCGGGAGTTCTTCCGGCAGATCAGCGACAAGGTCGACCTGGTGCGTTCGGACATGGTGGCCGGAGACGAGGTGGGCCTGCTGACGCCGGCCGGTGTCGCCGTCGGCGTGCTGATCTGCTTCGAGGTGGTGGACGACGACCTGGTCGGGGACGTCGTCCGCGCCGGCGCCGAGCTGGTCACCGTGCAGACCAACAACGCGACGTTCGGCTACACCGACGAGAGCGTGCAGCAGCTGGCGATGTCGCGCGTGCGGGCGGTGGAGCACGGCCGCGCGGTGGTGCACGTATCCACGGTGGGGGTCAGCGCCCTGATCGCCCCGGACGGCGAGATCCTCACCAGCGGTGGGCACTTCACCCGCGAGGTGCTCACCGCTGAGCTGCCCCGCCGCGCCAGCCTCACCCTGGCGACCGTGCTCGGCGCCGGGGGCGAGGCGGCGCTGGCCGCGGCGGGGCTGGTCGTCGCTGCCCTCGGCCTGCGGACCACCCGCCGCCCCCGGACGCCGAGCGGGAGGGACACGTGACGGTGAGCGTGCTGGTGGTGATGCCGACGTACTGCGAGCGCGAGAGCCTTCCCCGGACGCTGGCCAGGCTGCGGTCCGCGGTGCCGGCGGCCGACGTGCTGGTCGTCGACGACGCCAGCCCGGACGGGACCGGTGAGGCCGCCCAGCGGATCGCGGACGACGACCCTCAGGTCCACGTGCTGCACCGGACCGGGGCGAGGGGGCTGGGCGGCGCCTACCTCGCGGGCTTCGCGTGGGGCCTGGGCCGCGGCTACCAGGTCCTCGTCGAGATGGACGCCGACGGCTCGCACCAGCCCGAGCAACTGCCGCGGCTGCTGGACGCCGTCGAGGCGGGTGCCGGGCTGGCCATCGGGTCGCGCTGGGTGCCCGGTGGTGAGGTGGTGAACTGGCCGGCGTCCCGCAAGGCGCTGAGCCGCGGGGCCAACCTCTACACGCGCTGGGCGATGGGCCTCTCCCTGCACGACGCCACCGGTGGCTTCCGCGCGTACCGGCGGGAGGTGCTGGCCGACCTCGACCTGGCGGACGTCGCGTCCGAGGGCTACTGCTTCCAGGTGGACCTGGCGTGGCGCGCGGTCCGAGCCGGACACCCGGTGGTCGAGGTGCCGATCACCTTCGTCGAACGTGAGCTGGGATCCTCGAAGATGAGCCGGGAGATCGTGCGGGAGGCGCTGTGGCGCGTCACGGTCTGGGGTGGACGGCGTCGACGTGACCAGGTGACGGCGGCGCTGAGGAGGTGGCGGTCGTGACGGCGAGACGGAGATGGGCGTGGGCCGCCGCGGCCGTCGCGGCGCTGCCGCTGGTCGAGCTCGTCGTCGTGCTGGCCGTGGGCCGCTCGATCGGCGGCTGGCAGACCCTGGCGCTGCTCGTCGTCACCTCCGCGGTCGGCGTGGTCGTGCTCCGTCGGGAGGGGCGCGCGACCTGGCGGGCCTTCACGGCCGCAGCCGCCGACGGCCGTGCCCCCGGCACGGAGGTGGCCGACGGGGCACTGGTGCTGGTCGGCGGGCTGCTCCTGGCCGTCCCCGGTTTCGTCACCGACGTCCTCGGGCTCGTGTTCCTGCTCCCACCAGCACGCCCGTGGGCTCGGCGCATGCTCCAGGCGTGGGCTGGCCGGGGAGTGGTCCGTGACGGCCCGCCGACGGTACGCGGCGGCGCGGGGCGCGTGGTGGAGGGAGAGGTCGTCGAGCCAGAACGGGGGCCGGACGACGAGGACCGACCGCGCCCAGGGGGGTGAGACGCGGCCGGTCGGGTCAGGCGCTGCGCTGCTTCTGGGCCAGTGCCCCGCTGCGCAGCAGCGTCAGTCGCTCGTCGAGCAGGTCCTCCAGCTCGGCGACGGTGCGCCGCTCGAGCAGCATGTCCCAGTGGGTGCGCTGGTGCCGGCCGGGCTTGGCGTCGGGTCGGGCCGCGTCACGCAGCAGACCCTCCTCCCCGCACCGGCACTCCCACAGCGGTGGGACATCGGCCTCGACCGAGAAGGGCAGCACCGTGATGTGCCCGTTGGGGCACACGTACTCCGCCATCTGCCGGGGTGCCGGCTCGACGTTGGTGTCGTTCTCCATGCTCTGGGCGCCCAGTCGGGTACCCCGCAGGCTCCGGTCGCTCATGGGTACAACCCCCTTCCACCTCGTGAGAACGCTTCGTAGCCGACCGGTGTTCCGGTCGGGTCGGTGGAGGTTGTGTGAAGGAGGAGGGCGACCGCGAGGGGCTCAGACACGCACGGGCTGGGTGTTGCCGGCGTCCGCGATGCCCTTGCGGATGTCGACCCGCCACAGCAACAGGCCCCCGATCACGAAGAACCCGATCAGGGACAGGATCGCCGGCCGGTAGGAGTCGGTCAGCTGGAACATCAGGCCGAACAGGAAGGTGCCGAACCAGCTCGTCCCGCGCTCGGCGGCCTGATAGAGGCTGAAGTACTCGGCCTCCCGTCCCTTGGGCACGAGCTGGCTGTACATCGACCTCGACAGCGCCTGGGTGCCGCCCAGCACGATGCCGATGCCCACCGCGAGCGCGAGGAAGAGCCCGAACCTCCCGGCGGGCAGCACGAACCCCACGGTGACCACACCGGTCCACATCACCAGGCCCCCGAGGACGCTGCGCTTGGCGCCGAAGCGGGCGGCCAGCCGACCGAAGGCCAGAGCGCCGCCGAAGGCCACGAACTGCACGAGCAGGATCGTGATGATCAGCTGCGACTCCTCGAAACCGAGCTCGTCCTGCCCGTAGAGGCTGGAGGACCCGATCACGGTCTGGATCCCGTCGTTGAAGAAGAGGTATGCGAGCAGGAACAGGAGGGTCTGGGGGTAGCCGCGCAGGTGCCGGAGCGTGATCATCAGCTGGCCGAAGGACTCGCTCAGCACGTTGCGACCGCTCACCTCCGCCACGCGCACCGGCTCCCGGTCCCGCAGCCCGAGGAACGGGATCAGCGTGAACAGCCCCCACCACAGGCCGGCGGTCAGCAGGCTCACCCGGACGGCGTCCCCGCGGCCCAGCCCGAGCGCGTCGTGCCCGACCACGACCGCGAGGTTGATCGCGAGCAGCACGCCGCCACCGAGGTATCCGAGCGCCCAGCCCCGGCTCGAGACACGGTCGCGCTCGTCCGGCGTCGCGATCGCGACCAGGATCGCGTCGTAGACGACGAGCGAGGCCCCCAGGCAGACGTTCGCCACCAGGAGCAGGAAGGCGCCGAGCTGCCAGTTGGTGCCCGTCACCAGGAACATCGCGGAGGCCGCGACGGCACCGGTCCAGGCGAAGCCCGCCAGCAGGTGCCGCTTGCGCGCCGTGCGGTCCGCGATCGCCCCGACGACGGGCAGGATCAGCGCGGACAGCAGCGTCGAGAACGTGACGACGTACAGGGCCAGGGACCCGGCGGCCACGGGGATGCCGAGGATCGACAGGTCGGTGCGGCAGACGTCGTCGTCCGCGAGACCCGGGCAGGCGGCCGCCCGGGCGACCGCCGACAGGTACGGCGTGAACAAGACAGTGGCCGTCGTCGTGACGTAGGCCGAGTTGGCCCAGTCGTAGAAGTACCAGGCGCGCTGCTCGCGGCGCATCCCGACGTCGGTCGTGGTGGCGGTCACCAGGCGATCATGACGGGTCAGCCGCCGTACTCCCAGTGCCACGGCTCCGGGCGGCTGCCGTCTTGCTGCGCCCACGATGGGTGGAACCACCCGAAGAGCGGGGCGTTGTCACGCATCCACCCGTGGCTCTCGGTACCGAAGGACTGGATGCCGCCGCACAGGTCGACGGCCGTGCCCCAGCCGTGGTTGCTGGTGCCGGGCACCGCCGCGAGGTCGGGCTTGGTGCCGAACAGCGCGATCTGCGAGTCGAACGTGCGGTAGGAGTCGGTCAGGCAGATCGTCGTGCCCCAGGCCTCGACGTAGGCCTCGTTCAGCCGCTGCAACGCGTAGGCGGCGTCGGCGCGCAAGGTGTGGCCCGGGGCGACCTCGCAGAGCGCCGAGACCGGGATGGCCCCGTTGGGGTACCGCGAGACGTCGCCGCCCGGGCAGTCCCCGACCTCGCCGGTGACCCGGTTGACGGCGGCCGAGCCGGGGGCGGCCAGGGCCGCCAGCCGTCGTTGCTCGGCCACCGCCCGTGCCGCGGCGAGCTCCTCCGCAGCACTGTCGGCGCCGGCTGCAGCGGTGCGGGTGTCGGCCAGCAGGTCGTCGAGGACGGCGACCTGCTGGCGCTGCTCGGCGACGAGCCGTTCGGCCTCCGCCCGGTGCCGTGCCGCCTCCTCCTCGGCGAGTCGGGCCTCGATCGCCGCTGCCTCGGCCCGGACGGTGGCGTCACGCTGCACGGCCTCGGCGTCCGAGACCGTGTCGACGACCTCGCCCCGCAGGCGTCCCACCCGCTGCAGCATCAGGAGCCGCAGCCCCAGGTCGTCGGTGCTCTGTGAGCCCAGGAGAGTCATCAGGCTCTCGTACTCGGCCATCGCGGCGCCGTCCCGGTACGCGCTGGAAGCCCAGCGCCCCAGCTCGCCCTGCTTCTGTCCCACCAGCGCGCGGGCCGCCTCGAGTCGCTGTTGCTGGGTGGCCCGTTCGGTCTCGGCTGCGTCGTAGACCCGCATGGCGCCCTGGTAGGCCTCGAGCGCCTCACCGGCCTGCCGTGCGAGCTCGGACCGGCGCGCGCGTGCGGCGGCCACGGCCTCGGCCTGGGCGGCGACCTCGGCCGCGAGCCTGCCGGCCTCGGCCCGCTGGGCCTCGAGCTCGGCGGCCGTGGGGGCGAGGGGGTCGGCGACCGGGACCCCGCCGGACGGCGGAGGCGGCGTCGGTCCGGCCGCTGCGGGCAGCGGCGTCAGTGCCACGGCCACGGCGAGGAGCACGGCGGGCACGGCGCGGCGAGCGGGCATCACGGTGGAGGTCGTCTCCCGGTCGGGTGGGCGGATGGGCGTGCGCCGGCCGGTGGTCCGGCGCGGCGCACTAGGTCGCGGTGCAGGGCATCGGCCGGTCGCTGCTCCCCCTGGAGGGTTGGGTCCTCCGAGACCGACCGGCCGTCACGCCATTGACGCCCGACCGGCAGGGCTGCCGCAGGCCTGCGCCCAGTCTGTGACGCGCCTCACAGCACGAACGGACGCGCCCATGGACACTGCGTGAGCCTCGACGCACGGACCGTCACACGACGTCTGCGGCGTCCCGGAAGGCGTCGCGGTAGATCCGGTACCCGGCGTCCGACGGATGGAACCAGTCTCCACCCCACGCGCCCCAGCCCATCCCGGCGGTCGCCTCCTCGAGGTCCACCTGCACCAGCCGCCCGTGGTCGGCGACGCACCCGCGCAGCACCGCGGACAGCCGGCGGGCCTGACTCCGGGACGGACCGCCGCCGAAGTCGGGGACGTCGGCGACGAGCGTCCCGGCCGGCAGCGCATCGAGGATCTGCTCCAGCTCGCGGGCGAAGTCCTGCGCCGACGTCCGGCCGACGTCGTTCGCCCCGACGTCCAGGGTGACCAGCGCGGGGTCGGCCCCGGCGTCCATCAGCGCCTCCAGCGCGGGGAGCTGGTCGGCGACGACGTCGGACGCCTCGGCGCCGCTGGCCGAGAGGTTGACCACGGCGACGCTCTGGCCGGTGACCGCATCGAGGTCGTCCGCGAGCAGGCCCACGTAACCACGCTGAGGCAGCTCGGCGCCGAGCCCCTGCGCGAGGGACGTGCCCAGGGCCACGTAGAGCAGCTCACCGTCGGCCTCGGCCCGCCGGTCCCAGTAGGCGGCGTAGTCGTCGATGCTCCAGAGCACGCGCAGACCCCGGTAGCCCAGCACCGCGGCCGTCACGACCAGCAGGACGCCGAGCCACGCCAGCACGCGAAGACCACGCCGTCGGACCGTCGCTAGCGTGACCACGTGGCCCATCCTGCCCGCGCGCGCCTGCTCGCCGACCTCGCCTCGCGGTGCCCGGCCGGTCCGCCGTCCGGCGCCTGGGCGGTCGGCGTCGACGACTTCCACCGTCCTCGCGCCGAGCGCTACGCGCGGGGGAGGAGGGACCCGGACGGCTTCTTCCTGGACTCCTTCGACGACGAACGGCTGCGCGCCGACGTCCTCGACCCGCTCGGGGTCGGCGGGGACGGCGTGGTGCGCCGCAAGGCGTTCGACCACGTACGCGACTCGCCGGTGGATGCGCCGAGCGAGCAGGTGCCGCCGGGTGCCGTCCTGGTTCTCGACGGCCTCTTCCTGCACCGGGACGAGCTGCGCGACGGGTTCGACTGGTCGGTGTTCCTGCGGGTGCCGTTCGCGGTCTCGGTGGCCCGCACGGCGGCGAGGGACGGGTCGTCGCCCGACCCGGACGCGGCGTCGAACCGGCGCTACGTCCTCGGTCAGCGGCGCTACCTGCGCGAGTGCGACCCGGGATCCCGCGCCTCGGTCGTCGTCGACAACACCGACCTCGAGCGGCCGTTCGTCGTCGCGCCCGCTCAGCCCCGCGGGGCGTAGAGCGCGTCGACCTCGGCCGCGAACTCGGCCAGCACCACCGCGCGCTTGACCTTCATCGTCGGCGTCAGGTGCCCGGCGTCCTCGGTGAGGTCCGCGGGCAGCACCCGGAAGCGCTTGATGCCCTCGGCGGACGAGACGGTGTCGCTGGC
This sequence comes from Actinomycetales bacterium, assembly GCA_035646835.1. Taxonomy (GTDB): domain Bacteria; phylum Actinomycetota; class Actinomycetes; order Actinomycetales; family DASROP01; genus DASROP01. The sequence goes on from DASROP010000157.1 coordinate 11,775, forward strand.
GGCGTCGACGGCGGTGCGGACCTCGGCGAGGAGATCCGGGTCGTCGACGAGGTCGGACGGCGGGACGACGGGCTTGTCGTGGGTGGTCAACCACGCCTCGACAGCCTCGGCGTCGAGGGTCACCAGGGCGCCGATGCTGGCGCGACCGTCGCCGACGACGACGCACTGGCTCACGAGCGGGTGGCTGCGGACGACGTCCTCGAGCGGTGCGGGCGAGACGTTCTTGCCCGCGGAGGTCACCAGGATCTCCTTGCTGCGCCCGGTGATGGTGAGGTACCCGGCGCCGTCCAGGGAGCCGAGGTCGCCGGTGCGGAACCAGCCGTCCGCATCGACGGGACCGACCGCCTCCTCTGTCTCGACGGCACCCCAGTAGCCGTCGAAGACGTGCCCGCCGCGCAACAGCACCTCTCCGTCGTCGGCGATACGGACGTCGAACCCCGGCAGCGCGCGGCCGACGGTCCCGATCCTGGTGCCACGCCGGGTGTTCACGGTCGCAGCGGCGGTGGTCTCGGTCAGTCCGTACCCCTCCAGCACGGTCACGCCGGCGCCGCGGAAGAAGTGCCCGAGCCGGGCCCCCAGCGGCGCGCCCCCGGAGACCGCCCACTGGACACGGCCACCGAGCGCGGCGCGCAGCTTGGCGTACACGAGACGGTCGAAGAGTGCGTGCTGGGCGCGGACCAGCAGGGACGGACCGCCCTCGTCGAGGGCGCGGCTCCAGCCGATCGCCGTGTCCGCGGCGCGCTCGAAGACCTTCTCCTTGCCGCCGGCGACGGCCTTGCGGCGTGCCGAGTCGAAGACGCGCTCGAAGACGCGGGGGACGGCGAGCACGAACGTCGGCCTGAACGTCGGCAGGTCCTTGGTGAGGCGGGCGACGTCGCTGTGCGCCATGTGCGTGGCCGAGAGCAGCACGGCGACCTCGATCATCCGGCCGAACACGTGCGCGAGGGGCAGGAACAGCAGCGTCGAGGCGTCGTCGTCCTCGAACAGCTCGGGCAGGGCCTCGATCGCGGCGGTGCACTCGGCGAGGAAGTTGCCGTGGGTGAGGCGGCAGCCCTTCGGGCGGCCGGTGGTTCCGGACGTGTAGATCAGGGTGGCCAGGCTGCCGCGGGTCAGCGCGGCGCGGCGGGCCTCCAGCTCCGTGGGGTCCGTCCCGGCCCCCGCGGTGGCGAGCGCGGCCAGGTCGGGAGCGGCACCGCCCGCGTCGATCGCCCAGTGGCCGCGCAGCGCCGGCAGGCCCGCGTCCAATGACTGCACCGCCCGCGCGTGCCCCGGCGTCTCGACGATGGCGGCCACCGCCCCGGAGTCCGACAGGACCCAGGACAGCTGGTCGACCGACGACGTCTCGTACACCGGCACGGTGACGGCACCCGCCGCCCAGATCGCGGCGTCGCAGAGCGTCCACTCGTACCGGGTCTTGCTCATCAGGGCCACCCGGTCGCCGATAGAGACTCCGGCGGCCACCAGGCCGAGGGCCAGCTCGTCGACCTCGGCCCGGAACGCCGCGGCGGTGACCGGCGCCCAGCCGCTGCCGTCGCGGCGGCTGAGGTAGACGGCGTCCGGGGTGACCTGGGCGTGGTGCGGCACGATGTCGGCCAGGCTGCGCGGGGCCCCGGCGCCGGCCCACCACTGCGCGGTGTCGGTCGAGTGCGGCTCGTTCGGGTGTGTCGCCATCTGCCTACCCTACGGAACCGTAGGTTCGGTGGCGAACCGGCCGTCGTCCAGCAAATCCGCTTGACCCTCACGCAACGGCAGGCCGGACTGTGGTGGGCGTCCCCTGGTGGGACAACAAGGAGGAGGAACCCGTGCAGCACACGGTAGGACAGGTGGCTGAGCTCGCCGGCGTCACGGTGCGCACACTGCACCACTACGACGAGATCGGGCTGCTGTCGCCGAGGGGTCGGCGCCGGTCCGGGTACCGCGTGTACTCGGGCGCCGACCTCGACCGGCTGCAGCAGGTGCTGTTCTACCGGGAGCTTGGGTTCGGCCTCAAGCAGATCACAGCGATCGTGTCGGCACCGGACGCCGACGCTGCGGCACACCTGCGGCGCCAGCACCACCTGCTCACGGAGAAGGTGGGCCGGCTGCGGGCCATGCTCGCCGCGATCGAGAAGGAGATGGAGGCACAGCAGATGGGGATCTCGTTGACCCCCGAGGAGCGGTTCGAGGTCTTCGGCGACTTCGTGCCCGAGGACCACGAGGACGAGGCCCGCGAACGCTGGGGAGGCACGGAGGCCTACGAGCAGTCGCAGCGTCGCGTCGCCGGCTACAGCAAGGACGACTGGCTGCGGATCAAGGCCGAGGCGGAGGACATCACCTCCCGTCTCGCGGCGGCGCAGGCGACGGGGGAGCCGGCCGCCGGCGACGTCGCGATGGACCTGATGGAGGAGTACCGGCAGCACATCAGCCGCTGGTACTACGACTGCGGGTACGACATCCACCGGGGTCTGGGCGACATGTACGTCGCCGACCCGAGGTTCACCGCGACGTACGAAGCGGTCGCGCCGGGGCTCGCCGCGTACGTGCGGGACGCCTCGCACGCCAACGCCGACCGCGGCGAGGGCGCCACCTGAGCGCTCACCGCCGGCGGACTCCAAGTGCTATCATGTAGCACATGGAGTCCGTCGGTGTTCGGGAGCTGCGGCAGCACGCGAGCCGCTGGCTGGAGCGGGTTCGGCTGGGGGAGTCGTTCGAGGTGACCGACCGGGGGAGGCCGGTGGCGCTGCTCACGCCCCTGCCGGCGGCGTCGGCCTGGGACCGTCTGGTCGCCGCCGGGGAGGTCGCTCCCGCCACCGGGAGGGTGCTGGACGTCGAGCCGCTGGCGCCCGAGGCCGGATCACCGTCGGCCTCGGAGATCCTGCGGGAGATGCGAGAGACCGGGCGGTGGTGACCGCCTACCTGGACACGTCGGCGCTGGCGAAGCTGGTGAGCCGAGAGGTGGAGACGGACACCCTGCGCCACTTCCTGGCCGACACGACCGTCGTCACGAGCGCGATCGCGCGGACGGAGCTGCTGCGCGTCGGGCTGCGCCTGGGGGAGCGACAGGTGGCGACGGCCGACGCGGTGCTCTCCGGCGTCGCCGAGGTGGCGGTCACGCGCGACCGCCTCGACCGCGCGGGTCGCCTCCCTCCTGCACCGATGCGGAGCCTGGACGCACTGCACCTGGTCACGGCGCTCGACCTGGGTGCCGACCTCGACGTGCTGGTGGCCTACGACGAGCGACTCCTCGACGCCGCGCGGCAGCACGGACTCACGACCGCGTCGCCGTCCTGATCAGGGTGTATCGTTTGTGTATGACACGCACCAACATCGACCTGGACGACGAGCTGCTCGCCCGGGCCATGAAGCGCACCGGGGCCCCGACCAAGAAGGCGGTCGTGGATCTCGCACTCAGGCGCCTGGTCGGCATCGAGCTGGCACCGGAGTTCCTGGCGTCGCTGCGGGGCATCGGGTGGGACGGCGACCTCGACGAGATGAGGTCAGGGCCGGCCGACCACACCGGCCGATGAGGTTGCTGGACTCCTCGGCCTGGATCGAGTACCTGCGCGACACCGGCGGCCGGGCCGCCGAGGAGGTCGCCCGGCTGCTCGCCGATCCGGAGGACCTGGCCACCACCGAGCCCGTCGTGATGGAGCTGCTGGCGGGCGCGGTCGACGACAGGGCCCTGCGATCCCTGGAGACGCTGACGTCGGGGCTGGTCGTCCTTCCGGTGGACCCTGCGGTGGACTTCCACGACGCGGCCGCGATCCACCGAGCGGCACGGCGGCGGGGCGTGACCGTGCGACGGCTCAACGACTGCCTGATCGCGGCGATCGCGCTGCGGCATGACGTTCGGCTCGTCCATCGGGACCACGACTTCGAGGTGATCGCGGCCGTGTCTCCGCTGAAGACCCAGTCGCTGATCTGAACGACCCGACTCAGCTCAACGGCAGGGAACGGTCCGGCAACCCGCCGCCGGCGTAGATCTGCGCGGCCGCGTCACGGAGCGCACCCAGGGCGACGCGCTGGGTGAACGGACCGTAGGAGACACGCGCCACACCGAGCGTGGCGAGCTCGGAGACCGGCGGCGCGCCGGGGGAGCCGATCACGCTGACCCTGCGCTCGCCGATGCCCTCGACGAGGCGCCCGATCGTGGCCGCGTCCCGGGCACCGGGCACGAAGACGCACGTCGCCCCGGCGTCCAGGTAGGCGCGGCCACGGGCGATGGCCTCGGCCAGCGACGCGTCGGGGTCCCGTCCGCTGGTGTCCAGCAATGCGTCGGTACGGGCGTTGAGGGAGAACGGGATTCCCTCGGCCTCGGCCGCCCCGACGGCCTCGGCCACCCGCCGGAGCGCGTCGTCCAGGGGCACCATGGCGTCCTCGATGTTGGCACCGACGACCCCGACGCCGATGGCCTTCCGGACCGTCTCGGCGGGGTTGCCGTACCCGGCTTCGAGGTCGGCGCTGACCGGTAGGTCGGTCGAGGCCACGATCCGTTCGATCATCGCCAGATGCATGTCGAGCGGGATGTTCTCGCCGTCCGCATACCCGTGGGAGGCGGCGATGGAATGGCTTGCCGTGGCCAGGGCCCGGGTCGCGTCGAGACCGGCGACGACCGCTGCGCTGGCGACGTCCCAGACGTTGACGACGACCAGCAGCTCGGGGGAGTCGTGCAGGCGGCGCAGCTCGGCGCCGGTGTCCCGGATGCTCACCGCGGCAACGTTAGACGTACTCGTCCTGCGGCAGCGGCCTGACGTGTCCCGGCGTGGCCAGGTGCAGGTCCCACATCCGCAGACCCTGGGCGTCGGCCGCCCCCCTCAGCCCGTTGGCCCAGGCGCGGTCGGCGCCGTTGACCACAGGGGGACCCGGGCGGCTCAGGGCGATCGCGACGCTGGCGCCGTCGCCCGCCGTGTCGGCGGCCACCTGCCCGGCGATCCAGGTGGTGTTGGTGGCCAGCCGCGGGTCGATCTCGTCGGGAACGTCGTCCACCGGGACGACGAGGGGCAGCTGCCGCCCGTCGCCGTCGAACCACAGCAACCACAGGCCCCTCCCGGCGAAGCCGCCTTCGCCCAGCACGAACGCCCAGCGCTCGGACAGCTCGGCGCACGTCGTCACGGGCCGCGCCAGCACAGCGGTCAGCTCGACGTCGCCGTCCGGCTCGTCGCGGTCCAGGTGGTCGTGGGCCATGTCACCACTGTGGACCGTTTCGGCGTTCTCCCGCTCGCGTCGTCCACAGGCCCGCTCTCGGCCCGCGCCGAGCGCACGCCGTCCAACCTGTTGTGGCCGGCGCACGGATCACCCATGGTGGTGGCATGACTGACCCAGCGACCGTCCCCGAGGTGGTACGCCGACGTGCTGCGTGAGCGGATCCACGGGGAGTCAGCAACCGTGAAGACCGAGCTGCATCGCCGTCTGCACGCCGGCAGGTCCGGTCTGCTGTCCACGCTCGAGGGCTTGGACGACTACGACCTCCGGCGGCCGATGACCCCGACCGGCACGAACCTGCTCGGTCTCGTCAAGCACCTGGCCGGGCTGGAGTACGGATACCTCGGCGAGCCCTTCGACCGCCCGGCGCCGGAGAGGCTGTCGTGGGTCGAGGACGGCTCGATCTGGCAGGGCGCCGACATGTGGGCGACGACCGACGAGACCAGCGAGTACCTGATCGGTCTCTACCGGCGTGCGTGCACGCACGCCGACCGGACCGTCGATGAGCTCGAGCCGTCGACCCCGGGACGGGTGGCCCACTGGCCCGAGGAGCGGCGTGACACCACCCTGGGCACCCTGCTGATCCGGATGGTCGCCGAGACCGCCCAGCATGCCGGGCACGCGGACATCGTGCGCGAGCTGATCGACGGACACGCCGGCTCCGACCATGACTCGGTCCTGGACGAGGCCGGCTGGCGCACGTACGTCGCCGCGATCCAGTCGGCCGCGGATTCCTTCGCCCCAGGCACGGGGACCGGGTAGGCGTAGGCCCCTGCGGGGTCGGACGACCACCGATGTCACAGACGGCCGGGCTGTCTCGTCTCAGGTCTCGGAGACGGACTCTGGAATCGGGACGGTGATGGTCATGCGGGTGTTCGTGGCGGGCGGGACCGGGGTCTTGGGGCGGCGGCTGGTGCCGCAGCTCGTGGCCCGGGGTCACCACGTGACGGCGACGACGACGGACCCGGGCAAGCTGGGCTTGCTGGAGCGGCTGGGCGCCGAGGCGGTCGTGATGGACGGGCTGGATGCGTTGTCTGTCGGTGAGGCGGTGGCCGCGGCCCGGCCGGACGCGATCGTGCACCAGATGACCGCCATCGCCGGCAAGCCCGATATCAAGCACATCGACCGGTGGTTCGCGACCACCAACCGGCTGCGCACCGAGGGGACGGACCACCTGCTGGCCGCCGCCGAGGCGACCGGCGTGTCCCATCTCGTCGCGCAGAGCTACGCCAGCTGGAACGGCATCCGCAAGGGCGGATGGGTGAAGACCGAGGAGGACCCGCTGGACCCGGAGACGGGGACGAAGGCGCACGCGGGGATGGTGGCGATCCGCCACGTCGATGACGTGGTCGTCAAGGCCGGCGGCGCTGCCCTGCGATACGGCGGGCTCTACGGGCCGGGCGCCACCGACGATCAGGTCGAGCTCGTGCGCAAACGACAGTTCCCGCTCGTCGGGGGCGGCACCGGCTACAGCTCGTGGGTGCATCTCGACGACGCGGCGAGCGCTACCGTCCTGGCCGTGGAGCAGCAGGCGAAGGGCGTGTTCAACATCGTCGACGACGAACCGGCCCCGGCCGGCGAGTGGCTGCCTTACCTGGCTGCGTGCGCGGGCGCAAAGCCACCGATGCGGGTCCCCACGTGGCTGGCCCGGATGCTGGCCGGGGAAGTGGCGGTGACGATGATGACCGAGGGGCGCGGCTTCTCCAACGCCAAGGCCAAGCGGGAGCTCGGCTGGGAGCTGCGCTATCCGTCGTGGCGCCAGGGCTTCAGGGCTGCGCTGACGTGACCGGGGCTGGCGTGATCCGGGCCGAGGAGTTCGAGGGGCTGCGGCCGCTGCTCTTCGCGATCGCCTACCGGATCCTGGGCAGTGTGAGCGAGGCCGAGGACGCGGTCCAGGAGACCTGGCTCCGCTACGAGGCCTCATCGACGCCCCCCACATCGACCAAGGC
>DASROP010000158.1:0-16771 GCA_035646835.1 Actinomycetales bacterium
ATCATCGGGTGCCCTTGACCGCGAGGGGACCGGGTGTAGGCAGCTTGGCGCGGGTCAACTAACGCAGTGCGCCGTAGGCGCTCCGCTTCGGACCAGATCAGATCCGGGCCCACGCTACCCACAGAGAAGCCGGAAGCGCCCGTATAGGAGAAGAAGGCGACGGGCTGGTCGTCGCTGCTGTGCGCCGACACCACGAACAGCTCGTTCCCCACCGAGAGCACGTCGCCGTGCGAACGGGAGCGGTCGTCGACCGGGACGTCGGTGTCCGACCACGTCTGGGTGGCCATGTCGAGCGTGAAGATGCTCCAGACCTGGTCGACCTTGTCCATCATCAGGCCGTACCAGCGACCCTGGTTGAACCAGAGCTTGCGCTGGGAGTGATACGCGTTGACGTCGTCCGCTCCGTCGACACCGTCGTAGGTCGGGCCGATGTAGCCGGCCTCCGCCGGCGCCGCCGAGGCCGGCGCGGCGGCCACCAGGGGCAGCGTCGCGGCCAACATCGCCGAGGCCAGCAACGGACCCGCGAACCGGTGGCGGAAGAGTCGAGGCTTACCTGCACGACCGGCGATCCCCTGCATCCAAGCCATGACGACCCCTTCGCCCGAGTTCCCCCTGATGACGGTCGCACGCTACAAACGGCGGAGGTGCTTTGTCTGCCCCTCCGGACATCTCACCGACCTTGCGACGCAGGTATGTCCGAACGGCCCTGAACCCCATCCCCCGAAGGGGGGACCGCCGGCGGCAGCCGATGGGTCCGAAGCGGTCGAAGGGGCTACTTCTTGCTGGCGGACGCCGCCTCGGCCTGCTTCGTCGCTCCCTGCTCGGCGGGCTTGTCGGCCTGACCCTTGTCGGCCGGCTTGCCCTGGGCGGGACCTTGCCCTGCGGGCTTGTCCTGGACGGGCTTGTCCTGCTGGGCGTGCTGCGACTTCGCGGGCTCCTCGTCGCCCAGCGGGTTGACGGGGGCGGTCCCGGAGAGGGTGGCCAGCATCTGCCGCACGTTGGTCAGCTGCGCGTTGATGCTGTCGCGTCGCTGGCTCGCCGCGCTCAGCTCGCGGTCGGACTCCGCGCGGATCCGGTCGCCGCGCGTCTTGGCCGCCGACACGAGCTCGTTCGCCTGCTGCTGCGCCTCCTCGACGATCCGCTTGGCCTGGCGCTGCGCGTCGGCGTGCAGGCGCTCGGCCTCGGTGCGCATCTGCTCGGCGCGGTCGGTGATCCCCGCCAGCTCCTGCTCGCTGGCCGCCGACCGGGCCGTGAAGTCCTGCTCGGAGTGCGCGCGGCGCTGGGCCAGCGTGGTCTCGAAGTCCGCCGCCGCCTTGGCCGCCTTGTCCCGCTGCTGCTCGTAGACGGCCGAGGCCTCCTCGCGGCGTGCGGTCGCGTCGCGGTCGGCCTCGTCCAGCATGTCGTCGGCCTTGCGCTTGGCGTCCTCCAGCACGCGGGCGATGTCGGCGTCCGTCGTGCTGCGCTGCTCGGTGGCGTGCCGCTGGGCAGCGGCCTTGACCTGCCCGGACGCCTCCTCCGCGAGGCGCCGGTGGTCGTCGGCGTCCTTCTGCGCCTTCGCGCGCAGGTCGCTGGCCTCCTCCTCGGCGAGCGCGAGGATGTTGCCGATCCTGGCACCGAAGTCGCTGAAGGTCGGTTGGGCCGGCTCGCCGGACTCGGCCTGCTTCGCCGCGGGGGCGCTCTCCAGCACCTGCACCTGGCGATGCAGCTGCTCGGTCTGGCGGTGCGCCGCGTGCAGCGACTCCGTCAGATCCCGGAGCCTGCGGTCGACCTCGGCGGGCTCGTAACCCCGCAGGACGGTCCGGAACTGGCTGCTGCTGGTCTCGCTCATGGCTGTCTGCTCACCTCGGGTTGCTGCGGAACTACGTGGTCGGAGTCGGCGTCCGTGTCGGACTCGACGGTACGGCGGTCGGATTCGTCGCTGCCCTGCGGGACCGCACCCGACACCGCGAGCGCATCGATCACACCGGACAGCTGGGTCAGCTCCTCGGCGATCTCGTCGCGGCGCTGGGTCAGGGCGGCCACGCGGTTCTGGGCGTCCGCGAGAGAGCGCCGGGCCTGCGTGCGCAGGTCGTCGGCCTCGGCACGGGCGTCGGCGACCAGCCGCATCGCCTCGGCCCGCGAGCTGCGGAGCAGGTCCTGGGTCTCCCGCTGGGCCTTGGCCAGGTCGCCGGCGGCCCGCTCGCGCAGGGACCGCGTGCCCGACTCGGCCTCTCCCTCGCGCCGCGCGGCCCGCGCCTCGGCCTCCGCGGCGACGCGCTCGGCCTCGGTCCGGACCTTCTCGGCCTCGCTGCGTGCCTTCTCGCGCTCGGCGTCGCCCTCGGTGTGCGCCGCCTCCAGGACGGCGTCGGCCTCGGCCCGCACCGCGGAGGCATCGTCCCCGGCCGCGCGGTGCCGCTCGCGCAGGCGTGCGGTGGACGCGCCGATCAGCCGGTGGATCTCGCCCCGGCGGCGGCGCACCAGCGCGGCGGCGGCGTCGTGACCCCGGGTCCGGTTGCGCTCGGCCTCGGCCTCGGCGGCGGCCAGCAGCTGGTCGACGGTCTCCGAGGTCCAGCGGGTCTGGTCGGCCGCCGCGGCCAGCTCGGCCTCCGCCTCGGCGGTGGCCTCCTCGTGCAGGCGCTGGGCCTCGGCGGCCGCCTCGGAACGGATCGCCTCGGCCTCGGCGCGGGCCCGCTCGGAGTCCGCGCGCGCCTCGGCCCGGGCGGCCTCGACCTCCTGCGTGACCTGCTCCCGCAAGGCGTCGGCCCCGAAGGCGGCCTCCTGCCGGACCCGCGCCGCGTCGTCGTCCGCCGTCGCCTTCAGACCGGCCCGCTCGCCGTCCGCCTCCTCGGTCAGCCGGGCGATCTCGGCCCGGGCGCGCGCGAGGGCCTGCTCGGCCTCCTCGCCGGCCTCGGACCGCCAGCGTTCGGCGTCCTGCCGCGCGCGGCCGGCGTCCGCCTCCGCGGCGGCCCTCAGCTCGGCGGCCTCGGACTCGGCCTGGCCCACCAGCTGGTCGCTGCTCTGCCCCGCCGCCTCCATCACCAGGGCGGCCTGGTCGCCGGCGTCCCCGACCAGCTGGCGGGCCTCGGCGGCGGCCGCCTCCAGCGTGGTGCGGGCCGACTCGCGGTCGTGTGCGGCCGCATCGTGCAGCTCGGACACCTCGGCGTGCAGCCGCTCGGCCTCGCTCCGCAGGTGCTTCGAGGTGGCGTGGGCCTCGCCGGCCTCCTTCTCGGCCGTGGCCCGCAGCTCGTCGGCGTGCTCCTGGGCGCGCGCGAGAAGGTCGACGGCGTGGTGCGCGACCGTCGTCCCCGATTCGGACGACGACCCCGTCGACGTATGAGCGGGGTGCTCGGCGGCCATGCCCCGATGGTCGCAGATATTGGCTCCCCTGTGGTCCGCCGGGTGAGTGAGGGTCGGCGATCTTGACGATCTCTTGGTGGAACCTCAGGGGGTGTTCGCGCGGATGTCGTTGACGACCTTGCGGACGTCGTCCTCGAAGCCGGGCGGGGCCGTCATCCGCACGAAGACGTGGGTGTCGAGGGAGCCGTCGGGGGTGGCGGAGAACACGTGGCTCATCCGGATCCTGAACTCCCCGGTCCCGGGGTCGACGTCCTCGGAGACCACCGTCGCGACGTCCACCAGCCGCCACGCGGCGTCCGGGGCGTGCTCGTCGCGCAGCGCCTGCCACTGGGGCTCGCCGCACGGGGCCGGGCACGGCTGGGCGTGGATGATTCCGCCCGGTGGGTTGCCGGGACGCTCCTCGAGCAGCCAGCGGTCGTCGAGGCAGACCCACCGCACGGCCGGCGGCACGGCCCCGTCGCTGCGCAGGCACCCCCAGGTGGCGGGGGTGCGGAAACCGAACGTCAGCCCCTCCAGGCGCATCTCGCTGGTCTCGTCCTGGGGGCCGAAGGACGGCCCGGACACCCCGGGGCCGTTCTGCAGCGGTGCGGTGGGGCCCGGTGCGGTGGGGCCCGGCGACGGCGTGCTCGGTTCGGTCGGTTCGGTCGGTTCGGTCGGTCCGGACGACGTGGGGCCGGGGGTCGCGAACGGGTCCGGCGGCTCGTCGTCCCCGCGCAGGTTGAGCAGCGCGATCACCAGGAGCAGCAGAAGCACGAGCAGTAGGGCGAGGACGATCCAGAGGCCGCGGCGGCTCGGTGTCTCGGGGGCGGGCGCCGGTGGCGGAGGCGGAGTGAGGCGGCGGGCGCCGGCCCAGTGGGGGGAGAACGACGGCCCGCGCTGGGCGGCCCCGACGCCGACGCGAGGGGTGACGGCGTCCAGCAGGGGGTGGACCAGGCCCGGCTCGGGTGGCTGGCCCGTCATCGCTGGGACGGCGGCCCACGGCCAGTGTCCGCCCGGCTCGGCCGCCAGGATCGTGCCCGGCCCGTGCTGTTGCCTCGCCGTGACGGCTGCGGCGAACCGGTCGCGGGCGGCGGCGTCGCGGCTGGGCCCGGGGCCGAGGGCGACGACGGCGACGGCCCGGCCGTCCGGTGCGACCGCCTGGTACACGGTGCCGACCTCGTCGTGCTGCCAGCGACCACGGAGCAGGAACGGCCCCAGCTGTGCCGGGTCGTCCGGCGCCGGGGGCACGGGGGCGGGCACCACCGCATGACACCACACGCGGCGCCGGGAGACCGAGAGTGCGGACGCAGCGGGGATGGTGGAATGGCCGGGTGACTGCCACAGGCCCGTCCACCACAGGCCCGTCCACCGCGCTGCAGCGCAACGACCTCGACGACCTGCGGCGTGCGGCGGCCGAGGTGAGCCGGGTCGTCGTCGGGCAGTACCCGATGGTCGAGCGGCTGCTGGTGGCGCTGCTGGCGCGGGGGCACTGCCTGCTCGAGGGCGTGCCGGGGGTGGCCAAGACGCTCGCGGTCCGGACGTTCGCGACCGTCGTCGGAGGCACCTTCGCGCGGCTGCAGTTCACGCCCGACCTGGTGCCCTCCGACATCGTCGGCACCCGCATCTACCGGGCCGGCGTCGAGACCTTCGAGACCGAGCTCGGCCCGGTGTTCGTCAACTTCGTGCTCGCCGACGAGGTCAACCGCGCCCCCGCCAAGGTGCAGGCGGCGATGCTCGAGCTGATGGCCGAGCGGCAGGTCTCCCTGGCCGGACGGTCCTACCCCCTGCCCACGCCGTTCATCGTGATCGCCACCCAGAACCCGATCGAGTCCGAGGGCGTCTACCCGCTGCCGGAGGCCCAGCGCGACCGCTTCCTGCTCAAGGTCGACGTGCCCCTGCCGCGGGCGCACGAGGAGGCCGAGATCCTGCGGCGGATGAGCGTCGACCCGCCCACCGCCCAGCAGGTGCTCGACCCCGCCAGGGTGAACCGCCTGGCCCGCGCCGCGGACGAGGTGTACGTGCACCCGCTCGTCGCCGACTACGTCGTCCGCCTGGTGATGGCGACGCGCGCGCCGGGTGACTACGGGGTCGGGGACGACGTCGACGGAGTGCTTGACGTCGGGGCGAGCCCGCGCGCGACGCTCGGCCTGGTGGCGGCCGCGCGGGCGCTGGCGCTGGTCCGCGGCCGCGACCACGTGCTGCCGGACGACGTCCGCGAGCTCGCCCCCGACGTGATCGCGCACCGGCTGGTGCTTGGCTTCGACGCGGTGGCGGACGGCGTCACGGCGGCGTCCGTCGTGGAGCGCGTGGTGGCCGCGGTGCGGCCGCCGCAGCCGACGTGAGCACCAGCCGGGCACCGGCCCGCGTCCTCGGCGACTACGCGCCCGAGGAGGCGTTGCGGCGCCTGGAGCTGACCATCGTCCGCCGCCTCGAGGGGTACCTGCGCGGCGAGCACCTGGGGCTGCTGCCGGGGCCCGGCAGCGAGCTCGCGGAGGCGAGGGAGTACCGACCCGGCGACGACGACGTCCGGCACATGGACTGGGCCGTCACCGCCCGTACCACCGTCCCGCACGTGCGCGACGTCACCGCCGACCGCGAGCTGGAGACCTGGGCGCTGGTGGACCTGACCGCGTCCATGGACTTCGGGACGGCGGCCCGCGACAAGCGCGAGCTGGCCGTCGCGGCGGTGGCCACGATCGGCGTCCTCACCCAGCGGATGGGTGACCGGTTCGGCGGGTACGTGCTGCGAGACGGACGGCGGCGCCGCTGGCCGGCGCGTTCGGGACGCCTGGCGCTGTACTCGTTGCTGCGGTCGCTGCTGACCGAGCCGCGCAGCGAGGTGACCGACCGCGAGACCGGCAGCCTGGCAGCGGGCATCGACGCGATGGCCAGGGCGCACACCCGTCGCGGGCTGCGCCTCGTGGTCAGCGACTTCGTCGAGCCCGGCGGGACGGCGGCGGCCGCGTTGCCGTGGGAGACGGCGGTCCGACGGCTGGCGGCCCGGCACCAGGTGCTCGCCGTCGAGATCGTCGACCCGCGCGAGGCCGAGCTGCCGAACGTCGGCGTGGTCGAGCTCACCGACCCCGAGACCGGCACGGTGGTCGAGGTCGACACGTCCAGGCGGGCCGTGCGTCGCGCCTTCGCCGAGGGCGCCGCCGCTCACCGTTCGCAGGTGGCGACGGCCCTGCGGCGGGCCGGTTGCGCCCACCTCGTGCTGCGCACCGACGCCGACTGGGTGACGGAGGTGGCGCGCTTCGTGCTCAGGCACCGACGCGTGGCGCACCGGCTGCACGCGACCCGGCGCGAGATGGTGTGATGCTGTCGCAACCACTGCTGTCGAACCCATTGCCGCTCAACGACTTCCTGGCCCCCGAGCGGCTGTGGCTGCTGCTCGGCCTGCCGGTGCTCGCAGCGTTCTACCTCTGGCGGCAGCGCCGCCGCCGGTCGTACGCCCTGAGGTTCACCAGCGTGGCGCTGCTCGGCCAGGTGGCACCCCGCCGTCCTGCCTGGCGCCGGCACGTCGCCGCGCTCGGCCTGCTTCTCTCGCTCGCGTTGCTGGTGCTGGCGTTCGCCCGGCCGGCGGGGGAGGTCGAGGTCCCGCGCGAACGGGCGACGATCATCGTGACGATCGACGTGTCGCTGTCGATGGAGGCGGAGGACGTCGAGCCGAACCGCCTGCGGGCGGCGCAGACCGCGGCCACGGACTTCGTCGCCACCCTGCCCCCGCGGCTCAACGTCGGGCTGGTCGCGTTCGCCGGTACCGCGCAGGTCTTGGTCCCGCCGACGACCGACCGCGCGCTGGTGGGCCGGGCGATCGACGACCTCGAGCTGCGCGAGTACACCGCGGTGGGCGAGGCGATCTTCACGTCCCTCGCGGCGATCGAGGCCGTGCCGGAGGACCCGTCGGCGCCGGACGAGCCGGTGCCCGCGCGCGTCGTACTGCTGTCGGACGGCGAGACCACGGTCGGGCGGCCCAACGCGGACGGCATCGACGCCGCCCGGGCTGCCGGCGTCCCGATCTACACGATCGCCTTCGGGACGCTGCAGGGGACGGTCGAGCTCGGAGGCATCGACCAACCGGTGCCCGTCGAGGTCGAGGACCTGCGGCGGATCTCCGAGCGCACCGGGGGCGTGGCCTACCGGGCCGAGACCGCCGGTGAGCTCGAGGACGTGTACGACGACATCGGGTCCTCGGTCGGCTTCGAGCTGCGTCAGCAGGAGGTGACCGACCGCTGGGTCGGTGCGGCGCTGGTCGCGCTGCTGTTGAGCGCGTTCGGCTCCCTGGCGTGGTTCGGCCGGCTGCCGTGACTCGGCGGGTACGTTGAGCCCGTGAGCGAACACACCGGCCCGGACCCTGTCGTCGTCGATGCCGTCGAGGGGGTCCGTGACCGGTTCGGCGCCTCCGGGCTGCGGGACATGATCGAGCTGGCGCAGCACGAGCTGGCGGTGGCCGAGCGGGCGCTCGCCGAGCTCGCCGACGCCGTCCGCCCCGACGACACCCCCTGATCCGACCGGGCATGGAGTCCTTGATCAACGAGGTCCCCGAACCTCGTTGATCAAGGACCTGGTGCTCACCTGTCAGTCGGGCACATCGAGGCGTAGCGGCTCCGGCCGCTTGGCCGGGCGCCCGTCGCCGGAGGACTCGCCGCGCAGCCGCCGACGCACCCACGGCGCGACGTAACCGCGCACCCAGGCCGCGTCGTCCCGCAGCGCCTGGGCCCTCGGCCGCAGATGGACGCCGGCGCGCGGCACGCCCGCGGGGTCGTCGCCCGCCGTCCCGGGCAGTCCGAGCGTCCGGGCCGCCAGCTCGGCCACCAACCGGTGCCCCTCCGCGTTGAGGTGCAGGCGGTCCGGGGCCCAGACCCGCCAGTCCTTCAGCACGGACATCCCCCACAGGTCGAGCACGTGCGCGCCGCGTCGGGCCGCGATCGACCAGATGTGCGCGTTGTAGGTGGCGACCTTGCCGCGGGTCAGCCTGATGATCGGCGAGCCCTTGGGGTCGACCCCGGTTCCCATCAGGACGGCGGCACCCGCGGCCCGGAGCCGGACGACGGCGTGCTCGAGCCGCTCGGCGAGGACGTCGGGGTCCGCGCCCGGCCGGAGCACGTCGTTGCCACCGCCGATCAGGCTGACCAGGTCGGCCTCGGCGGCGAGGGCGACCGGCAGCTGCTCGGTGAGGATCTGGGGGAGCAGCCGTCCGCGGATGGCGAGGTTGGCGTACTCGACCCCGCCCTCGCCGTCCGCCAGCGAGGCCTGGTGGGCGATGGCGGCGAGCCGGTCGGCCCACCCGCCCCAGGGGCCGGGCAGCCCGGGCGCGTCCGCGACAGCGAGGGGGACGCCGTCCGGGTCGCTCAGCCCCTCGGTGAACGAGTCGCCGAGGGCGACGTAGCGGGTGATCGGCACGGGGTCCACATCCCCATTCTGGACGACGACCGGGAGTTCCTTGATCGTCGCGGGAGGGGGTGGGGGTTAGGTGGTGTCGACCGAGCCGGCGGCGCGGCGGAGGGCCCGGCGCTGCCAGCCGTCGAGCTCGCTGCGCAGCGGCCGGGCCGCGAACGTGCCCAGCGAGACGCCGGCGGCGAGGCCGAGCCCGATGCCGGCCGCACCGACCAGGGTCGAGAGCCAGAGGTCCGACCGGCCAAGGCCCGGTTCCACGAGCTGGAACATCGCCCGGTACACCGCCAGCCCCGGCAGCAGCGGCACGATGCCGGCGACGCTGACCGCCAGCGCCGGCACGCGGACCCGGCCGCCCAGCACCTGGGCGAGCGACCCGACCACGAAGGCGGCCAGGGCGCTGCCCACCGCCACCTCCAGCCCGGCGAGATCGGCGCCCGCCAGCACCACCCACCCGACCGCCCCGGCGAGGGCGGACACGAGAACGGTGCGGGGCCGGGCGTAGGACGACGCGGCGAAGAACCCGGCGACCGCGGCCGACGCCGCCACCTGCACCGCCGGGCTCGTCGACACCCCCGCGTCACCGGAGATCGTCAGCGGCACCCCCGCGCTCCGGGCGATGTCGAGCACGAGCCCGATGCCGACCACGATGCCGAGCGTCATCAGCAGCACCTCGAACGTGCGGGCTCCCGCGGTGACGTAGTACCCGTCGATGGCGTCCTGGGCCGCGCCGACGACGGACAGCCCGGCCAGCAGGACGACGATCCCGGCGGCGACGACGAGCGCCGGCTGCAGCGGGTCGTCCGCCACGTCCACCGCCGACCGCGCCCACAGCAGAACCACCGCGACCGTGGTGGGGACGGCGGCGCTGACCGCCTGCGCGAAGAACGCCGGCAGCCCCCACTGCCCGAGGCGGCGCTGCACCCGGTCGACCAGGGCCGTCGTCGCCGCGCTGATCGCCATCACGCGCCAGTCGCCGCCGAGCAGGGCCGCCACCGACGCCGCCAGCGCCCCGAGCGCGAACGTCACCACCCAGCGCCGGTAGGGGTGCGGGGCGGCGACGATGGCGTCGAGCCGTTCGCGGGCCTCGCCGATGTCCAGGCCGTCCACGGCGTCCCGCACGAGCGTCTGCAGGTTCTCCAGCCGCGCCCAGTCCGTGGTCCGCACCCGCACGATCCGCAGCACGGTCATCGGGTCGTCGTCCGCACCCCGGTGGTACGACACGGTGATCGAGGTGAAGGTGACGTCCACGTGGCACGAGTGCAGCCCGTAGGCGGCGGCCAGCCGCAGCACGGTCGCGGTGACGTCGGACGCCGACGCGCCGGTCGACAGCATCGCCTCGCCGACGCGCAGGGCCAGGTCGAGGACGGCACGCGCCAGCGACTCCTCGACGTCCCCGCCGGCCACGCGGACGGTGATCGGCTGCGACGGCGGGCCGGACGCCCGGATGGCCCGTTGCGCGCGTTCGGCCAGCTGGCGCGAGCGGACGCCGGCCGCGCGGGACGGCTCGGTGTCGCCGGTTTCGGGCGGGCGGGACGACGGCACGTCCGCAGTCCTATCGCAACACCTGCCGGTGGCGTCGGCAGGGGGTCGCCTCAGGGCAGCGACCAGTCCACCGGCGCGGCTCCCTGGGCGGCCAGCAGCTCGTCGACCCGGCTGAACGGCCGGGACCCGAAGAAGCCGCGGGACGCCGACAGCGGGCTGGGGTGCGGGCTGGCCACGATCGGCGTCGTTCCCAGCAGCGGCCGGATCGACTGCGCGTCGCGCCCCCACAGGACGGCGACGAGCGGAGCGCCGCGGGCCGCCAGCGCCGTCACCGCCTGGTCGGTGACCGCCTCCCAGCCGAGGCGGCGGTGCGAGCCGGGACGGCCCGGGCGCACGGTGAGCACCCGGTTGAGCAGCAGCACCCCGCGGTCGACCCACGGCGTGAGGTCGCCGTCCGTGGGCGGCGGGGACCCGGTGTCGGCGGCGAGCTCGCGGAAGACGTTCGCGAGGCTGCGCGGCAGCGGTCGGGTGCCGCGCTCGACCGAGAACGACAGTCCGACGGCGTGCCCCGGCGTCGGGTAGGGGTCCTGGCCGAGCAGCACGACCCGGACGGCGTCCGGGGGCCGGATGAAGGCGCGCAGGACCCGGTCGGGCGCCGGGAGCACGCCCTCGCCGGCGTCCAGGGCGCGACGCACCATCGCGGTGAGCTCGTCGAGCCGCGCCCCCACCGGGGCCAGCGCGTCGTGCCACCCCGGGTGCACGAGCTCCTGCCAGGGCGTCGTCAGCACCCGCCCATCCTGTCGCGGGCGTGGACGGTCAGGCCGCGGGTGCCCCGCTCCAGCCGGCACGCCGGGCGGCGGCCACCGCCTGGAGCTGCGAGCCGACCCCGAGCTTGTCGAGGATCGCGCGGATCTGGGACCTGACGGTCGCCTCCGACACGGTGGCCATCGCCGCGATCGTGGCGGCCGAGTGGCCGTCGACCAGGTGGGCGAGCACCTGGCCCTCGCGCTTGGTCAGGCGGCGGAGCGGAGCCTGCAGCCGTTCGCGGTCGGAGCGGTGGCTGTCCCAGCTGCGCAGCACCTCCTGGCGCGCGGCCGGCGACATCACGGGTTCGCCCCGGGAGGCGGCGATCGCCAGGTCGACGACGTCCTGCAGCGGCAGAGCCTTGGTGACGACTCCGGTCGCGCCGAGGCTCACGCACCGGCCCCAGCGTGCGGCGTCCAGGTCGCCGGTCAGCACCATCACCCGGTGCCCGGCGGTCACGAGCGGCTCGATCAGCGTCCAGCCGAGCCGTCGTCGTCCGTCGGCGCCCCGGCCGAGGTCGAGGTCCACGACCACCGTCGCGCCGGCGGAGCCGGCTGCTGCCACCACCTTGTCCGGGGTGGCGTCGTCCGGGTCGACCATCGCGACCCGGTGACCGGCCGCGCTCAGCGTGTGGCTCAGGGCCTCCGCGACCAGGCCGTGGTCCTCGACGAGGACGAAACGGTCGGTCGTCTCGGACATCAGCATGCGGACCCCCCTACTGGCAGGCGGAGGACGAACCAGCAGCCGCCGTTGGCGTCGACCAGTCGGAGGTCGCCGCCCTGCTCGCGCGCCAGCCGGCGCGACGCGGCCAGGCCGATGCCCCGCCCGGGCCCGTCGGCGCGGGCGCGCACGCCGCTGTCGAAGACCGCTCCCCGGAGGTCGGCGTCTATACCCGGACCGTTGTCCATCACGCTCAGCAGGACGACAGCGCCGGTGGTGTCGACGGTGATCCGTGCGGTCGCTCCGGGGGCGTGGTGGAGGCAGTTGTCCAGCAGGTTGGTGAGGATCTCCGCGACCGCGTCGCGGCACGCCACCACACTGACGTCGACCGGTTGGCAGATGACCCGCAGGCCCCGCTCACGCATCGTGATCAGGACGGGCTCCACCAGGTCGGCCAGGTCCATCAGCTCGGCGCTCTGGGCGCTCTCGGCGCACAGCAGGCGCTCCAGACGACCGACCTCGGACTCGATCGCGGACTCCAGGGAGGAGCGGGAGAAGCTGTCCATCGGTGCGGTGGAGGCTCGGGACAGGTTGTCGTTGGAGGCCCGGATGCCGGCGAGGGTGCTCCGGGCGTCGTGCAGGTGCTCCTGCAGGCGGTTCGTGGTCTGCTCGTGCGTAGCCAGGTCGATGACCAGGCTGTCCACTGTGCGGTGGGTCGTCACGACCGCCTCGTGCGTGCAGTGCGCCGCCATCACCACCAGGCCCACGGCCGCTCCGACCATCAGCGCGGAACGCATGCCCGCCACCGGGACCTCGCCCAGCAGGGGCGTGAGGGCGGACGACGCCGCGAGGGCCGAGAGGGCCAGGACCATGTTCTCGGAGTGGGCGGTCGCGAGCCGGTTCGGATGGGCGAAGCGCACCGCGACCGCGGCCAGGGCGCCGGCGCCGAACAGGGCCTGTACGCCGCGGACGTCCGTGCCCAGGTGGAGCACCAGCAGCAGCGCCACCAGCAGGCCGCCGACGATGGTCACGGTGAGGGCGCCGGCCTCGTCGTGGGCACGTGCCCCCAGGAACAGGGCGACGGCGGCGACGGGGACGAGCACGGTGTAGGCGACCACAGGGTCGAGGGCCAGCGCCCACACGGCCTGGAAGATCCCGCCGAAGCCGGAGAGCACCACCAGGGCGAGACCGAACCACGCGTGCGGCCCGCCCGGCCGCAGGCGAGAGAGCACGACGAGGAGCAGGCCCGCGGCGGCCAGCCCGACGCGGGAGACCATCGACGACAGCTGGGTCAGCACGTCGAGTGCGCTCGCGTCGATCAGCGCGATGCCCCCAGCGGCGAGCATGGTGGACGCGGCGGCGACGACCCCTGCACGCCGCGCGTCGGGCGTTGCTTCTCCCCGGCGAAGCTCTACCCGCTGTGGCGCGGCGGTTGTCATTTTGTCCCCCAGAACAATCGCGTCTCCCAGAGATGCCGAGGGTAGGGCTGGGACCGGGCCCCCGGGGACCGGCCATCCGCCCGTAATATCGGTCATCCGAACGGATGAGCCGACGCGACGGGAAACGAATGACACCGGTGTACTTCTCCCCGTACAGTGACCCCTGGGAGCCGGACGAGGAAGGGACGCACATGGACGGGGCGCAGGCGAGGATCGTGCCCGTCGGTGACGGCGAGCTGTCCGCGCGCGACCAGGAGGTCCTCGCGTTCGAGCGGCAGTGGTGGAAGTACGCCGGCGCCAAGGAGCAGGCTGTCCGCGAGCTCTTCGACATGTCGGCCACCCGGTACTACCAGGTGCTCAACGCGCTGCTCGACTCCCCGGAGGCGCTCGCCTTCGACCCGATGCTCGTCAAGCGCCTGCGCCGGATGCGGGCCTCGCGCCAGCGCGCGCGCTCGGCTCGCCGTCTCGGGATCCAGGTCTAGCCTGCGCCTCGCGCGGCCGCGCTTGGCATACCCTCGCTGCCGATGACCAGGACCTACCCCCCCGACGAGTTCGACGTCGACGACTCGGGAACCGGACGTCGCGGGGCGCACCGCGCCAAGCCGAACCCGCTGGTGGCCGTCGTCCCCCTCGTGCTGGTCACCGTCGCGGTGGTCGCCGTCCTCGTCGGCACGATGACGCTGCTCGGTGGGCCGGGCGACGCCCCGACGTCCGGCGACGACCCCGCCGCCTCCGACCCGGCGGCCTCCGAGCCGGCGGCGTCCGAGCCGGCCGAGCCCACGGCGTCCGAGACCACCGCGCCGCCGTCCGAGACCACGACCGAACCGGCGGAGCCCGAGCCCACGGTCGACCAGAGCCTGCCGGTCACCGTGCTCAACGGCGTCGGCGTGGCCGGTCTCGCCGGCGACACCGCGGACCTGCTCACCGGGGCCGGCTTCAACGTCGTGGGTACCGACAACTTCACCGGCGGCGAGGCGCCTCCGACCACGGTCTTCTACGCGTCCGAGGAGCAGTCCGCGACGGCCGACGCGATCGTCGGCGAGCTGGGCGTCGGCGTCACCGAGCTCGACCCGGCGATGGGTGAGGGGCTCACCGTCGTCCTCGGCGAGGACTACCAGCCCTGACCGCGTAGCCGCCGTCCTCGAGGCCGGCGGCGATCTCGAACCCGTTGGCCGTCGCGGCGTCGCCGTTGCGGATCAGCGACCAGAGCGACGCCAGGCCGTAGGCCGGTAGGAACACCAGCGGCCAGCGGGACCACTGGGTGGCGTGCACCGACTCGTGCCGCAGCAGCCGGGGGTTCGCCAGGGCGTGCCGGCGCGACATCCGCAGCAGGACGACGTCCCCGACGGTCACGGCCCGCGCCCTCGGTGCCGGGAAGGGGCTGGCGTAGCCGGTGGCCAGCAGCAGCCCGTCGGGACCTCCGGCGACGTTCGCCCGGCCGAGGCGGGCCAGCGCCAGCCCGAGCGGGGTCGCGAGCGTGACGGCGTTGACCAGCCGGCGGCGCTCAGGGGTCATCAGGTCATCCTCGCGCGGTTTGTCTTCTCACTGGCACGTTGCGTCACGCCTCTGCGGCTCACCGGTACGTTGCGCCGACGACACGCCGCGCGGACCTGCGCAACGTGCCACTTGTCGCCGTGGCGTGTGCGCAACGTGCCACTCGACCTGAGCGCTAGGGTGTCCGCCCGTCGACCCAGGTGGTGAGGTCGCGTTCACCAGTACAGGAGTAGGCATGGCGCAGGGCACCGTCAAGTGGTTCAACCCCGAGAAGGGCTACGGCTTCATCACGCTGGACGGCGACGGCACGGACGTCTTCGTCCACTGGTCGGCGATCCAGATGGACGGGTACCGGTCTCTCGAGGAGGGCCAGCAGGTCCAGTTCGAGGTCGGCGCCGGCCAGAAGGGCCCGCAGGCGGAGGCCGTCAAGGCGGTCTGACCGGGGCTCGAGATCCCCGGGCCAGAGCGCTCGAAATCCCAGGCTTACCCCCCTCGGAATCCCCGACTCCGGGCAGCGCCGTGGCTTCAGCGCTGCTGCTCGAGCGTGGTCAGCCGCGCGTCGATCGCCCCGAGCGAGGCGCGGACCGTGGTCAGCTGCTCGGTGACGTCGTCGAACCGGCCGTTGAACTCCTGGCGGAGACCGCCGATCTCGCCGCGGATCTCGGTCATGTCCTCGCGGACGTCGGTGCGCAGCCCCGACATGTCCTCGCGGACGTCGGTGATCCGCGATCCCAGGACCCGCACGGTCGCGATCACGGCCGTCAACGAGATTGCGAGACCGCTCAGGACGGCGGTCATCGCCAGCTCGGTCGGGACCATGGGTGCAACGGTACGCCGCAGCGGCGACGCCCGCCCTCGTCGTCCACAGGCACGGCATTCGCACTCAGGGGGTGAGAGTGCTAATAATGGTCCTGGCACTCTCGAGTCGAGAGTGACAACTCGACCCGGGAGCACAGCGCTTCAACAGGAGCACGACGCTTCCGGCCGGCAGGTGAGGGTCGCACGACCGCGGGACGTGACCGCGGGAGGGCGTCCCGTCCGTCGCGGGCACCCGTCGGCCACCCCACCCGTCACCGGGAGGAACAACCCGAATGGCCAAGATCATCTCCTTCAACGAGGAGGCCCGGCGCGGTCTCGAGCGGGGCATGAACCAGCTCGCGGACGCCGTCAAGGTCACCCTCGGTCCGAAGGGCCGCAACGTCGTCCTCGAGAAGAAGTGGGGTGCGCCCACCATCACCAACGATGGTGTGAGCATCGCCAAGGAGATCGAGCTCGAGGACCCCTACGAGAAGATCGGTGCCGAGCTCGTCAAGGAGGTCGCCAAGAAGACGGACGACGTCGCTGGCGACGGCACCACCACCGCCACCGTGCTGGCACAGGCGATGGTCCGCGAGGGCCTGCGCAACGTGGCGGCCGGTGCGAACCCGATGGCGCTCAAGCGTGGCATCGAGCAGGCCGTCGAGGCCGTCTCGGCGCAGCTGCTCGCCTCGGCCACCGAGGTCGAGACCAAGGAGCAGATCGCGCAGACCGCCGGCATCTCCGCCGGTGACTCCTCGATCGGCGAGCTCATCGCCGAGGCGATGGACAAGGTCGGCAAGGAAGGCGTCATCACCGTCGAGGAGAGCCAGACCTTCGGGCTCGAGCTCGAGCTCACCGAGGGGATGCGCTTCGACAAGGGCTACATCTCCCCCTACATGGTCACGGACGCCGAGCGGATGGAGGCCGTCCTCGAGGACCCCTACATCCTCGTGGTCAACTCCAAGATCAGCTCGATCAAGGACCTGCTGCCGCTGCTGGAGAAGGTCACCCAGTCGGGCAAGCCGCTGGCGATCATCTCCGAGGACGTCGAGGGCGAGGCCCTGGCGACCCTGGTGGTCAACAAGATCCGCGGCATCTTCAAGTCGGCGGCCGTCAAGGCCCCCGGCTTCGGCGACCGCCGCAAGGCCATGCTGCAGGACATCGCGATCCTGACCGGTGCCCAGGTCATCTCCGAGGAGGTCGGACTCAAGCTCGAGAACGCCGGGGTCGACCTGCTGGGGCGCGCTCGCAAGGTGGTCATCACCAAGGACGAGACGACCATCGTCGAGGGTGCTGGGGACGCCGACCAGATCGCCGGTCGGGTCAACCAGATCCGTGCCGAGATCGAGAAGAGCGACTCGGACTACGACCGCGAGAAGCTC
>DASROP010000159.1:0-25172 GCA_035646835.1 Actinomycetales bacterium
GGAAAGTCCGGCAACCTCATCAAGCACCCCTTTGCTCGTGCGCGGTCGTGTCCGGCGTCACATCGTCCAGATCGGCCGGCCCCGCTGCGCCCAGCGGCGGCCCCGGGCGCTAGCGGTGAGCCGGGGTGGGCTGGTCGGTCATGAGGGCGCCAGTGCGGCCAAACGGGTAGATCACGGCGTCCTTGGTCAAGAGTTCGTGAAGGAGCCCCGAAGCACCAGGTGTCAGCCGAAAAGGCAAACCCATCGTGAGGTGGGGACGCAAAGCCACGGGACCCAACGGGGGTCAGCCGGGCTACCGAACGAGAGGCACACCTTGTCCGCCATGCGCATCTCCCGCACCAAGACCGCCGCCGCAGTACTGGCCGTGGGCGCCCTTGCCTTCTTCGCCGCGACACCACAAGCGATGGCGGACACCGCCGAATCGACCGTGTCCGGCGCGAACCTGGCGGTGACCACCTCGGGGGCCACCCTGGCCGGCGTCACGCTCAACGGTGCCACGCAGACCACCGCTGAGGCCGCGTCCACCACGGCCTGGTCGATCAAGGACGCCCGCGGCACCGGGGCGGCCTGGGCCGTCAGCGTCACGGCCACCACGCCGACCAGCGCCGCCGGGTCCACCGAGACCACCGCCCGGACCATCGCTGTGGGCAACCTCAAGACGACCACCGGCACCGTCACCGCCGGAGTCGACAGCGACCCGGTCACGAACATCACCGGAAGCACCGCGTTGCCGATGTCCACCACCTCGCAGACGCTGATCTCCTCCAGCGGCACCAACAAGGGCACCTACGCCCTGACCCCCGGCTACACGCTCACCGTGCCGGCGAACGCCTTCCGCTCCAACTACGCGGTCGGCTCCACCGGCGCCCTCAACCCGTACGTCTCCACCCTGACCTACACGATCGCCTGAGCGGTCCGGAAGCCGCCGGCGCCCCATGAGGCGACGGCGGCTTCGTCGCGTCGACGACGACCGCACGGTCAAGGCGGGCCCTCGAACCGCCGATACCCACCACATGTCATACCACCACAGACCAGCTGAACCAAGAGAAGCCGCGATGACCTCGACGCGATGCGCTACCCGCGGTGCCCTGGTCATGCTGCTGGTGCTGGTCACCGCAGTCCTGGGCGGACTCGGCCTGTCCATCCGCCCTGCCGCCGCGGCCGAGTCCACCAACTACGGCATCCGCCCCGCTGAGGCCGCGGACCACTTCGCGATGGAGCTCGCGCCAGGAGCAGCGACCGCCCAGACAGCGATCGTGAGCAACCGCAGCGAGGAGAGGGTCACCTTCAAGGTCTACCCCGCCGACGCGCTGACCACCGACCAGGGAGGGTTCGCCCTACGCAGCCGCGACGAGGCTCGGGTGGGCGTCGGTCTTTGGGCCGAGCTGCCCTTCGACACCGTCACCATCAGTGCAGGCGCGCAGAAAGAGGTCCCGTTCCGTCTCACCGTCCCGACTGCCGCGACCCCGGGCGACTACGCCGGAGGGATCATCCTCGAGGCGCCGCCACGCGAAGGAACACCCGGGGAGGTCGGGGAGCAGACCGCCGTCCAGCTCAACGTGGTCGAACGCGTCGGGGTGCGCGTCTACCTCAAGGTCTCCGGCACCGCTCGGGCAGACCTGAGCGTCGGCCCGCTGAGCGCGACCGACGAGGACGGCGCCCTCGCCTTCACGCTACCGATCACCAACACCGGCAACGTGAACCTGAAACCTGTGGTCACCGCCACCGTGCGCGCCACGGTCGGCGGCGGCACGGACCTGACCTTCAGGCAGGTCGAGTCGCTCCTTCCCGGCCAGACCGCGACCGTGCGCGCGACGTGGCAGGACCCACCCAGCCTCCTCTGGGCCCGCGTCGATGCCGTCGTCGCGCACGAAGGAGGCACCGAACGCGCCCAGGTGGACGTCCGACGAGTGCCCGTGGTGCCAGCGGCGATCATCACCGCCGCCGCGTTGCTCGCGCTCTGGGGCTGCGTCCGGGCCGCCCGCACCGTGCGGCAGGCCCGACGGGTCCTGCGGCAGCACGCGCCCCCCGCGCCTGCGTCCGACCGGCGGCCCGCCGCGGGTACGTCGGTGCCAGTGCCCGCCGGAGCCGCCGGCGCGGGCCGCGCCCGCCACCGCCACTGACCCCCGGCCACCACGATGCATCGAGCCCCAGGAAGGCTCCTTGCGCATCCGGCCGGCCGGGCCGCGCCCAACATGATGATCTGGACGCGGAGGACCCTGGGTCCAACCTGTCAGGGCATGAAACCGGAGAAAGTCACCTAGCGCGCCGCCAGATGCACCGGGCCGGCTACCGGCCCGGCCGGTGGCGGCCCGAGGACAGTGGCGACGACGCGCGGTGGCCGACGTCGGGACGGGCGCGTGTCCTGACGTCGGGGGCTGTCGGTAGCGCCCCCGTCGTCGCGGCTTCGGCCCATCGCCGCCATTGCTCGGGATCGACCGAAGGCCTTCCCAGTAGGTACCCCTGGCCGCCGTCGACGGAAAGGGTGCGCAGGGTGTCCATCTCGGCGTAGCGCTCGATGCCCTCGGCGATGACGGTGCTGCCCAGTTCGAGGGCGAAGACGACGACAGCGGCTACCAGGGCCCGGCGGGCACGGTCCTGGTCGATGTCGGTGATCAGGGAACGGTCGAGCTTGATGAAGTCGGGTTGCAGGTCCAGGATGTGCCGCAGGGAGGAATGGCCGGCGCCGGCGTCATCGACAGCCAGACGGACGCCATAGGACCGTAGCGTTCCGATGGCCGCCCGCAGTGCTGGGTAGTCGTGGACCTCGGCGTGCTCGGTGAGCTCGACCACGACACGTCCTGGATGCAGGGGGCTGGCCCGCAGCGCCGCGAGCAGTGCCGGGTGGGTCAGGGTGGAGGGCGCCACATTGACCGAGACGTACCAGGCCTGCGGGAGACTGGCGGCGTTGCGCAGCGCGGTACTGACCGCCAGCAGCTCCAGTGCTTGACCGTAACCGAACTGGTGGGCCTCGGCGAACCAGAGGTCGGGTGGCCTGGGTGGTTGCCCGGGGAAGCGGCTGAGGGCCTCCACACCGACGATGCCACCGTTGTCGAGGTCGTGGATGGGTTGGAACGCCGTCATCAGCGTCCCGTCGGTCAGGACGGCCTCGAGCCGTTTGCGCGCGACCCTGCCCGCCAGTGCACCGCGCCGGCCGGCCCGGGTCAGCCTGGCCAGCACGAACAGCTCCACCGGCACGAACAACAGGGCGGCGTACTCCAGCGGTCGCCACTGACGGAGCAGGTCGCTGCTGACGTGGTTGGTAGCCTCGACGCCGGCGTGCAGGGCGATGACCACGCACAGCAGCACCACGACCGGTCGCCTCAGATCGTCGATTCCGTGCCCCCGTTCACCTTGGCGATCAGTGACTTCATGTGGCCGAGTGCTTACCGTGTGTGTTCACTGTGACCCCGTTGGTCACCGAAGGGCAAGGGGCTCCCCATGACTGGCCCGCATCGACCCCGGCTCGCTAGCCCGCCGCTGTCGGCCAGGAGTGCGGCGACGCCGAACACTGCGAGCAACCCAAGCCCGACGAGGACGTCGGTGACTGCCTTCTCGATGTCGCTACTGCGCGCCCACAATGGAGGCTGTCTCCCCGCGACGCTGCTCGAGTTCACGACGGGCGTCCCGCAGGGGCCAGGCTCTGACGGCTGTGCTCGTCCTGAGCCTCCTGCTGGCCGTGGGCGCCAGACGGTGCACCGGCGTCCGTGCGGCTTGGCTGCTAGGGCCGGTGAGGTGAGGGCCCCGGTGTCCCAGAAGACGAACGCCAACCGGTGATCGTGCTGGTCAACGCCCCCGTCCCTGCGACGCCGTCCCGCATGACCCGTCCGGAGGGGATAGCCACTTCGGGGCGTCATACGACGAACCAACGCGGGCCGTGATGCGCTTGCCCACACCCGCGTGGCACGCTTCGGCAGGTGACGGACAGCGAGCGGATGGCGCTCCGGGCACGGCAGCTTGGTGCCGAGTTGTTGTCCACCCTGCCGCTCCGGTGGAGCCACGTGCGGGCTGTCGCGGTCCGAGCCGAGGATCTCTCAGCTGATCTGGATGCCACTGAGCGCCACGTCGTGGTCGCGGCGGCCTGGTTGCACGACATCGGTTATGCGGACGAACTGGCCGTGACCGGATTTCACGCGGTCGACGGGGCCAAACACCTAGTTCGGCTGGCTTGGCCGGCTTCCGTCTGCGGGTTGGTCGCGTTCCATACCGGTGCGATGTACGAGGCCCAGGAGCGCGGGATGCCCGAGGAGCTGTCGCCGTTCGAGCTGCCGGCGCCGCATCTCCTGGACACCCTTACTGCCGCCGACGTCTCGGTGGGGCCGGACGGCGACCGCGTCGACCCGCAGCAACGGATCGCCGAGATTCTTGATCGCTACGACGAGGCGGATCCGGTCCACCGTGCGGTCCGACGCTCGGCGCCCGAACTGCTGGCGGCAGTCGAGCGGACGGAGCGCAGGCTGGCCGCCGCGGGTACGCCCAGCAGGACTCAGCCGATGTAGACGCTGTTGCGGGTGGGGTCGAGGCCGTGGTCGATGCGCAGTCGCATCGAGGGGTGGATGGTCAGGTCGTCCAGCCGCTCGGGTGGCACGAAGGCCACTTCGCTCGTCTCGCTGCTGGTCGTCAAGGTGCCGCCGAGTAGGCGGGCGACGAAGCAGAGGGAGAACTGTTGGCGCACCTCCCCGTCGTCGTAGGCCATGACGTGGCGCGGGTTGGTGTAGACCCCGGACAGGCGCACCACCTCGACGTCCATACCGGTCTCCTCGAGGACCTCCCGCAGGACGGCCTCGCTGACCGACTCGCCCGGGTCGACCCCGCCACCGGGCAGGGCCCAGAGGTCGTTGTCGGTCTTGTGCACGAGCAGGAGGTCGCCGGTGTTGTCGACGACGACCGCCGTGACGGAGGGGACGATGCTGTTGGCGACCGGCGCGTTCGGGTCGTTGAAGTAGTCGATCCGGGCCACGGTGGGTCTCCCGTCGTCGGTGCTCAGAACTCGGTGGTGGGGACGCCCTGCTCCCACACGGCGTCGATGCTGCGCAGGTAGCTGGCGAACAGTCTGCCGCCGGTGACCCGTTGCAGGTGCATGACCGGGTTGGCCGGTGCCCCGGACCCGTACAGGTGCATGTTCACCAGCATGGTGTCGTCGCCGCGGTAGATCGAGTTGTACAGCGTCGTGGAGTGCAGGCGCACCTCCAGTCCCGGCGTCCCCAGGGCAGGGCGCAGGTACTTCTGCGCGATCCGCACCCTCCCGCGCATGTCGGCACCGATGCCCTCCTCCTGGCCGCGCTGGCGGATCGCGTCGGCGTCGGGGTCGCCGAGCAGGATGCGGACGCGGACCCCTGCCTTGGCTCGGCCGGCGATCAGCTCGGTGATGTCGGGGTTGTTGTCCAGCAGGAACAGGCCCGCGTAGGACAGCAGCGTCACCTCCCGGGTGGCATCGGCGATCACGGAGACCCACAGGTCCAGGGGCACCGCCCCGCGGGTGGGGTAGACCTGCAGGACCTCCGCACGGCTGGGTGCTTGTGCTGTCGGGTCCGTGAGCAGGCAGGGCCAGAGGTAGGTCTCGTCCTTCCCGAGCAGGGCGGCTGTCGCCTGCCGGTGGGTGCGGTGCGGGGTGCGGTCCCGTAGCACCCAGCGTTCGACCGTCTTCGGGTCGACGCCGATGCGCTCGGCCACGGACTGGTAGTCGCGACCGGTCGCCACGATCGCGCTGCGGAGCCTCTCGTTGGCCATCGCCTCTCTCCCCCTGACACGGACGCGGTTGCGGGGCGTTTCGGGACGTCCTCGAGCGTCCCAGAAACGCGGTGCCGACGTCCCGTGCGATCGCGGTCTTGTGGATAACCACACCGACGGTCGAAAAGGGGAGAGCCGCGATGGCAGCGAAGAAGGCACCTGCTCGGCCCGGACGGCGGCGCCCGCCGCTGACGGGCTGGGCCGACGTCCAGCGCCCGGACTGGCGCGAGGAGGCACTCTGCGCGGGCCGTGACACCGAGGTCTTCTTCCCCGAAGGGGACCAGCCGACCATCATCGCCAAGAGCGTCTGCCGCCGGTGCCCCGTCCGTCCGGACTGCCTCGCCCACGCGATCGGGCATCGGGAGCGGTACGGGATCTGGGGCGGCTTCACCGAGCACGCGCGAGCCCTGCTCATCGCGCGGATCGCCGAGAGCCGCGGTGCGATGACGGCGAACCGGTCCGGGGACGACGACGGGCCGGTGGCGGCGTGAACGCCCAGCCGGCCCGCGCCGAGGGCGCGGTCCAGCTTGTTCTCATGCTGGGCGTCGGGTCGGTGGCCGCCTGCGCCTCCTGGTCCCACGTCGTCGACCTGGCCGAGCTGAACGGGCAACCGGGCTGGCTCGCGGTCGCCGACGCCGCCGTCCTGGAGACCCTCGCGGTCTCGATGGGCCTGGACGTCCGTCGGCGTCGCCGCAACGGCGAGTCGACTCGTCTTGCCCTCTGCGTCCTCGTGGCCGCCGTCGCGCTGCAGCTCGCCGCCCAGGTAGCCCATGCGCCGCTGACGTTCTGGGGCTGGACGATGGCTGCGCTGCCCGCGGTCGGGTTCCTGCTGCTGGTCAAGGTGGCCATGACACGGGCGGGGGCTACTCCGGCGACCCTCCGGAAACCAGAGACTCCCAAGGCCACGGTGACGCCCCAGGCCGGGGCGACCCCGGCGGTCGTCGTCGCGCCGGAGGCCACGGCACTCTCACCCGAGCCCCGACTGGCCGGATCAACCGGCCAGAGGTCAGGGGCTGACACCCCCACCCCGTCCTCCGGGAGCGGCGAGGTCATGGACGACACGCTGCTGGCGACCGGTCGCCAGGTGGCGGCGGACCTCGACCGGCACGGCGCCCGCCTGAACCGGGCCAGCCTCGCGGCCGGCCTGCGCGGTCAGGGGGTCCGGGTCGGGACGGCGCGCGCCGGCGAGCTACTCGCCACGCTGCGGGCCGAGCGTGAGCGGGCGAGCGACGAGCACCGCGACCAGCGCCCGGCCCACGGTGAGAGCTCGCAGGAGCACCGCGACCGGCACCTCTCCGCGGTGGCGGCACGGCCGTGAACGGCCAGCAGCAGGAACTGCTCGGCGCGGCCCTGAGCGCCGCGGACCGGGGCTGGCGCGTCTTCCCGCTGCGACCGGGTGACAAGCGCCCGGCCATCCGGGACTGGCAGGAGCGCGCCACCGCGGACCACGCGCGCCTCCGTTCCTGCTGGGCGCGGGGCGCGTGGAACGTGGGCATCGCCTGCGGACCGTCCGGGCTCGTCGTCGTGGACCTCGACGTCCCGAAGCCGGGTCAGGGCCCGCGCGCCGGCTGGACCGGTGAGCTGATGCGGGACGGGACCGACGTCCTGGGTGCATTGGCGGACCGGGCCGGCGAGCGGTTCCCCTCCTGGACCTACAGCGTGGTCACCCGCTCCGGCGGCACGCACCTGTATTTCTCGGCCCCGGACGGCGAACGGATGCGGAACACCGCGGGCCGGGTCGGCTGGCTGATCGACACCCGCGCCGGCGGCGGGTACGTCGTCGGCGGCGGGTCTGTCGTCGACGGTCAGCGCTACCGCGTGCGGACGACGTGGGAGGTCGCCGACCTCCCCACGTGGCTCGCGACGGCGATGCGCGCTCCGCAGACGCCCGCCCCGGCCGGCGGTTCTTCGCTCCTCGACATCCGCCGTCAGTCCGCCTACGCGACCGCGGCGCTGCGCGCGGAGGTGGAGCGGGTCGTGGCGGCAGAGCCGGGAACCCGGAACCACACCCTGAACGCCGCTGCCTACTCCCTCGGCCGGCTCGTCGGCGCCGGTGCCCTGCCCGGCGAGCTCACCGCCGCCGCGCTCACCCGCGCCGCCCGAGCGGCCGGCCTCGACGACCGCGAGATCCGCGCCACCGTCCGCTCCGGCCTGACCGCCGGCCAGCAGCGACCCCGCCACATCACCGCCTGACCCACGTCACGACTCCGGAGGAAACCATGGCCGAGATCGACCCCACCACCCTGACGCCGTCCGAGCTCGCCCCGATGCTCCGCAACTGGGCCGAGGGCGTCCCCACCCTCGAGGCAGCAGCCAACCTGATCATCAACCACGACGTCTGGCTGCGGCGCCCCGACTTCCTACGGGCGTGCGTCGTCGCCGTCGACCACGGCATGAGCTACGGGACGCGGGTCCCGATGGCCGCTATCAGCTGGCAGCGGTCGGCCACGTTCCTCGACGGGGCCGCGGCGTCCAGGAGCGAGCTCGCCGTCCTCCGGTTGGCGTGCTCGATCGGCGGGGTCAACACGGGGGCGCTGGCCGATCTGACCGCCGGGCTGGACCCCGTCAACACCGCTGGCCTCCTCGACGCCGTCGCCCACAGCAAGCAGTGGCACAAGCAGGGCATCCAGCACACGGTCGACGGTCGGCAGGACCGCCATCGCGGCCCTCGACTGGGTGCGTAAGCAAGGGACCGGGACGACATGGCCACGGCAACCCGCCGGTCCTCGACGGCCGGCGTACATAGCCAACTGAGCATCGCCCAGATCTGCGAGGAGCTGGGCGTCTCCCGATCGACCTTCTACGACTGGCGCGCCAAGGGAAAGGCTCCTCGGTGCATCAAGCTGCCCAACGGCGAGATCAGGGTCCGCCGCGAGGAGCTCGACCGGTGGCTGTCCGCCTGCGAGGAGGTCGCCTGATGCCGACGACCTACGACGTCCGCCTCTGGAAGATCGAACGCTACGTCGGCAAGACGGCAACGACGTACGCTGTCCGGTGGACCGTTCACGGCCGCCCTCGCAAGAGCCGGTTCGCCACAAAGGCGCTGGCGGACAGCTTTCGATCCGAGCTGATGACCGCCATCCGCAGGGGCGAGGCATTCGACGTCGACACCGGTCGGCCGGTGAGCATGCTCGCCCAGCCGGTCGCGATGGTGAGCTGGTACGCCTTCGCCTGCACGTACGTCGACATGAAGTGGCCGGCTATCTCCCCGAAGCACCGCAAGAGCATCGCCGAGGCTCTCGTGACGGTCACGCCCGCCATGCTGACTGCGGACATCGACTCGTCGGCCGCCAAGGCGCTTCGGTCCGCACTGCTCAACTGGGGCTTCAACTCGCGCCGGGGCTCCGTGGATCAGCCCGACTGGGTCACCGAGCGGCTGGACTGGGTCGCCCAGCACTGCTGTCCGATCGCCGACGTCGCCCGCCCGCAGGTCGTTCGAGCGGCGCTCGAGCTGATCGCTACGAAGCTGGACGGCGGCAGGGCGGCCGGCCATCCCGCGGGGGTCAAGCGGGCCAACTTCTCGACGGCGCTCAACTACGCCATCGAGCTCGGGTTGCTGGAGTCCAACCCCGTCCTGTCCATCAAGTGGTCGGCGCCGAAGTCGACGAACGTCGTCGACCGCCGTGCCGTCGTCAACCCAGCCCAAGCCCGGGCGTTGCTGCGGGCTGTGTCGCAGACACCTCGCAGCGGTCACCTGCTGCACGGCTTCTTCGCCTGCCTGTACTACGCAGGGCTGCGCCCGGAGGAGGCGGCCAACCTCCGGGAGTCCAACCTCTCGCTGCCCGTCGAGGGCTGGGGATGGATCACGCTCGACAGGTCGGCCCCCGAGACCGACAAGCAATGGTCGGACTCGGGGCGCAGGCGTGACGAGCGCCAGCTCAAGCACCGAGCGGTGGGTGATGTCCGTCGAGTCCCGTCGGCCCCGGAGCTGACGGCGATCTTGCGTGGACACCTCGCCGTGCACGGGGTGACGGCCGAGGGGCGGCTGTTCCGGGGTGAGCGGGGTGGCCCACTGCCGAGCGTGACCTACACGCGCATTTGGGCCCGGGCCCGCCAGGCCGCGCTGACGCCGGCCCAGCACATGTCACCACTTGCTCGTCGCCCGTACGACCTCCGGCACGCCGCGGTGTCCACCTGGCTCAGCGGGGGAGTGGCACCGACCCAGGTGGCCGAGTGGGCCGGCCACAGCGTCGACGTGCTGCTGCGGATCTACGCCAAATGCCTCGACGGCGGCGAGGAAGCTGCCCTGCGCCGCATCGACGACGCGCTCCGCTGATGCTCGACATGTCACCGTCGCCCCGATCCGGCCCCGGGCGACGGCGACCGCCGTGGGCGCGTTATGGGCGCGAATAGCCGCTCAGAGCCGGGACACGCCGGTGACGGCCGGACAGGACGAGGTCGGCTGCGAACGGCAAAACCGCAGGTCAGGCGCTGTTTTCGCTGGTGGCCAGGGGCGGGGTCGAACCGCCGACCTTCCGATTTTCAGTCGGACGCTCGTACCAACTGAGCTACCTGGCCGCGCTCACGATCTGCTGACCATGAGCGGCGCGACCCCGACGGGACTCGAACCCGCGACCTCCGCCGTGACAGGGCGGCGCGCTAACCAGCTGCGCTACGGGGCCTCGATGGTGCTGAGGCTTCCTGTACCCCCAACGGGATTCGAACCCGCGCTGCCGCCTTGAAAGGGCGGTGTCCTAGGCCGCTAGACGATGGGGGCTGCGTCGAACCGCCCTCGCCCACGACCTACGGACGACGGACCGTCGAGGACGGGGACAGCATAGGGGGAGGCCATGGCCAACTCCAAAGCAGGTTCCCCGACGCGCGCGCAGGTGGCATCGGTCGCAGGCTAGGGGTGCATCCCCCCGATCACAGGAGGAACCAGCGTGAAGACCCGCACCATCGGCGGCCGCGACGTCTCCGCGATCGGCCTCGGCGCCATGCCGATGTCGGTCGAGGGCCGGCCCGAGCGCGAGCAGTCCATCCGCACGATCCACGCGGCCCTGGACGCCGGCGTCACCCTCGTCGACACCGCCGACGCCTACCACGCGCGCGCCGACGGGCTCGGCCACAACGAGGACGTCGTCGCCGAGGCGCTGCGCACCTGGGGGGGCGACTCGTCGTCCGTCCTGGTGGCGACGAAGGGCGGGCACGTGCGTCCCGATGACGGGTCGTGGGCCCTGGACGGCACCCCCGAGCACCTGAAGCGGGCGGCGCAGGACTCGGCACGGCGCCTCGGCGTGGACGCGATCGGGCTCTACCAGTTCCACCGGCCCGACCCGGAGGTGCCGTTCGCCGAGTCGGTGGGCGCGCTCGCCGACCTCCTCGATGCCGGCACGATCGCGATGGCCGGCGTCTCCAACGCGGACCCGGAGCAGATCCGCACGGCCCAAGACGTGCTGGGCGGCCGGCTCGCGAGCGTGCAGAACCAGTTCTCGCCGTCCTTCCGGTCCAGCGAGCGCGAGCTGCGGCTGTGCGACGAGCTCGGGGTCGCCTTCATGCCCTGGAGCCCGCTGGGCGGCATCAGCAACGCCGCAGACCTCGGGACGACGGCAGCGGCCTTCGCGGAGGTCGGCGAGCAGCTCGGCGTCAGCCCGCAGCGGGTGGCGCTGGCCTGGCAGCTCGCCAAGTCGCCGTGCGTCGTCCCGATCCCCGGCTCGAGCCGACCCGAGACCATCCAGGACTCGGCGCACGCCGTCGACGTCCGGCTCAGCGCCGACCAGATGGCGAGGCTCGACGCGGCCTGACGCGGCACAGGAGAGACTGCTCCCGTGGTCGAGATGTCGCGCGAGGAGTTCGAGGCGGCGGTCACGGACGGTCTCGACCTGGTGCCCGACGAGCTCGCGCGGCAGATGTCCAACGTCGTCGTGCTGGTGGAGGACGACGGCCCGGCGGACGACCCGGAGCTGCTCGGGCTGTACGAGGGCACGCCCCTGACCGAGCGCGACGGCTGGTGGGCCTCCGGCTCGCTGCCGGACCGGATCACCATCTACCGCCACCCGATCCTGGCCATCTGCGACACCCGCGACGACGTGGTGGAGGAGGTGGCGATCACCGTCGTGCACGAGATCGCGCACCACTTCGGCATCGACGACGAGCGCCTGCACGAGCTCGGTTGGGGGTAGTGCGTCAGCGGGCGGTGCGCGACCTGGGTGCATTCCTCAGCAGCGCGAGGGTCGCCCTCTCGACGGCGCCGTGAGTGGCCGGGTGGCCGATCTCGGCGCCTTCCCCGAGCCGGCGCAGGGCGTGCTCGATCGTGTGGCCGTCGGAGAACAGGTCGACGACGCGCGGGTCGACGTACGACGCGCGGGCGACGGCCGGGGTGTTGCCGAGGTACTCCGCGACCTCCTTCATGGCGCGGACGACGGCCCGTTTGCGCGCCGTCGGCGACCCGGCGTGCGCCGAGACGGCCAGGGCCACCGCGGCGAGCACGGTCGCGTGCCAGGTGCGGAAGTCCTTCGCCGAGACCTCCCCGCCGACGACGTCCTTGACGTAGGCGTTGATGTCTCCGCTCGTCACGTCGTGCCACCGGCGACCGTCGCGGTAGGCGAACAGCCCTGGCCCGCCGCCCCGCCGCCGCTTCAGCGTCCGGACGGCGTCGAGCACGTCGTCGTCCGCGATCGTCACCAGCCGCTCGCGGCCGGACTTGGCGGCGTACTCGAACTCGACCGAGTGGTCGGAGATGGTGACGTGCTCGGCGAGGAGCGTCGCGAGCCCGTACGACTCGTTCTCCTCCGCGTAGCTCTCCCCGCCGATCCGGAAGAACCCGAGGTCGAGCAGCCGGAACGCCGTCGCCAGGGCCCGCTCGGCCGGCATGCCCTCCAGCGCGAGGTCCACCGCCACCTGCTCGCGCGCCTTCGGCAGCCGGGCGGCCACGGTCAGCACCCGGTCGTGCTTGGCGGCGTCCCGCTTCAGCCGCCAGGCCGGGTGGTACAGGTACTGCCGCCGTCCGGCGACGTCCGTGCCCACCGCCTGGATGTGACCGTTGGGGTACGGGCAGATCCAGAGCTCCTCCCAGGCGGGCGGGATCACCAGGGCCTTGCACCGCAGCGCGTCGTCGGACGGCAGGCGCGTGCCGTCGGCGTCCGTGTAGGTGAATCCCCTCCCGGCCCGCCGTCGGGTCCACCCCGCCGAGCTCGGCGAGACGGTGCGCAGCCGGGGCATGGTCACGATCGTGGGGGACACCGGACGCCGACGCACCTCGGACGCGGCGAGCCGCGCGACACTGACGTCCATGCGCGTGCGGCCGAGCGTCCTCCACCTCGACATGGATGGGTTCTTCTCGTCGGTCGAGCAGCGCGACAAGCCGTCGCTGCGTGGCAAGCCGGTCATCGTCGGCGGCGTCGGCTATCGGGGCGTCGTCGCCACGGCCTCGTACGAGGCTCGGGTGTACGGCATCGGGTCGGCGATGCCGACCGCCGAGGCACGCCGCCTGCAGCCGCACGCGGCCTACCTCGCCCCGCGCTTCTCGGCGTACCAGCGCGCCTCCGAGCAGGTGATGGCGCTGCTCCGCGAGATCTCGCCACTGGTCGAGCCGCTCTCGCTCGACGAGGCCTTCGTCGACCTCGCGCCGCACCACCCCGAGGTCGACGTCGACGCCGCGACCGCGCTAGGGGGCGACCTCAAGGTGCGCATCCACGAGGTCACTGCCCTGACCGCCTCCGTCGGTATCGGTACAAGCAAGCTGGTCGCGAAGATCGGCTCGGACCTGAACAAGCCCGACGGGCTGACCGTCGTCCCGCCCGGGGAGGAGGCGGCGACCCTTGCGCCGCTGCCCGCCCGGAGGCTGCCCGGGGTCGGCAGGGTGACCTCCGAACGGCTGCGGCGGCACGGGATCGTCACGATCGGGGATCTCGCGGACGCCGACCCGGCAAGCCTCGTCAGCCTGCTCGGCCGGGCGCACAGCACCGGGCTGCAGGACTACGCGCGGGGGATCGACCCCAGGGCAGTGGTGGCCGAACGTGAGACGAAGTCCGTCTCGTCGGAGACCACGTTCGAGACCGACATCAACGACCGTGGCCGCCTCGACGCGCACCTCAGTCGGCTCACCGCCAGGACGGCTGAACGCCTTGTCGCGCACGGTGTCTCGGGTCGGACCGTCACGGTCAAGGCCCGGCGCCACGACTTCTCGACCATCACCCGCTCCGTCACCTTGCCCCGTGCCACGGACGACGTCCGCGAGATCGTTGGGGCGGCGTCGGGGCTCCTCGCGGGGCTCGATGTCGCCGACGGCCTGCGGCTGCTCGGCATCGGCGTCAGCGGCTTGACCGAGTACGCCCAGCAGGACCTGCTCGCCGACCTGGACCCTGCCCCGGAACCGATCGACGACGACGGGCCGGAGGTCGCGGCGGAGAGCTCGGCCGGGCACCTCTGGCGTCCGGGACAGGACGTGCACCACACCGAGCACGGCCCCGGCTGGGTGCAGGGGTCGGGCTCCGGTCGCGTCACCGTCCGCTTGGAGGGGCCGCACACCGCTCCTGGCCCGGTGCGCACCTTCGCCGTCGATGACGAGGGCCTCCGGCCGGCCGATCCGCCCAGCTGGTCACGAAGTGCGTGATCACGGGTGGGGCCGGTCGTCGGGCAGTCCCCAGCGCCTCAGCGTGTCGCCCGGCGTCCGGGAGAACCGGGGCGCCGCGGCCGGCTTCACGACGCCGTCGATCTCGACGAAGGCCTCCCGTGCCACCGCGTGCGGGTCGGACGGCGCCTCGCCGGGCCCGAGCACCGGGGTCACGCAGGCGTCGGTGCCCGCGAAGGTCTCGACCCACTCGTCGCGGGTCCGCGCGGCGAAAGCCGAGGCAAACACCGCCCGCAGCTCCGGCCACGCCGCTGGGTCCTCCCGGGCCGGCACCGACGACGCCTCCAGCCCCAACCCCTCGAGCAGCGCGGCGTAGAACTCGGGCTCCAGCGCGCCGACCGCCACGTGACCGCCGTCCGCCGTGGGGTACACGTCGTAGAACGGGGCACCGCCATCGAGCAGGTTGGTCCCCCGCTCGTCGCTCCAGGCGCCCGCCGCGCGCAGCCCGTGCAGGAAGGTGGTCAGCAGCGCGACGCCGTCCACCATCGCCGCGTCGACCACCTGACCACGGCCGGACGTCGACCGCTCGAGCAGCGCGGCCAGCACCCCCACCGCGAGCAGCATGCCGCCCCCGCCGAAGTCGGCAACGAGGTTGAGCGGCACCGTCGGCGGCTGCCCGGCCCGGCCGATCGCCGACAGCGCGCCCGACAGCGCGAGGTAGTTGATGTCGTGACCGACCGTCGGCGCCCTCGGCCCGCTCTGGCCCCAGCCGGTCAGGCGCCCGTAGACCAGCCGCGGGTTGCGGGCCAGGCACTCGTCCGGCCCGATCCCGAGGCGCTCGGCGACGCCGGGACGGAAGCCCTCCACCAGGACGTCGGCACGATCGACGAGGGCCAGCAGCTCCTCGATGCCGGCCTCGGACTTGAGGTCCAGCCCGATCGCCTCGCGTCCGCGCTCGAGCACGTCGGTCAGCGGCGCCGGGGAGCCGGGGCGGTGCACCCGCACCACGTCGGCGCCGAGGTCGGCCAGCAGCATGCACGCGAACGGGACGGGTGCGAGGCCGGCCAGCTCGACCACCCGCACGCCCGCCAGTGGACCGCCCATGGGCACAGACCCTACGGTGAGCAAGCGCTCACCTACAGGAGGCCCGCATGCCCGAAGCCGTCATCGTCGACGTCGTCCGCACCGCCACGGGCCGCGGCAAGCCCGGCGGCGCGTTGTCCGACGTCCACCCGGTGGACCTGCTGGCCACCACCTTGAGCGCCCTGCTCGAGCGGACCGGACTCGACCCGGCGCTCGTCGACGACGTGATCGGCGGCTGCGTCTCGCAGGTCGGCCAGCAGTCGTGGAACGTGACCCGCAACGCCGTCCTGGCCGCCGGGATGCCGGACTCGGTGCCGGCCACGACGATCGACCGACAGTGCGGATCCAGCCAGCAGGCAGCCCACTTCGCCGCTCAGGGCGTGATCGCCGGGGCGTACGACATCGCGATCGCCTGCGGCGTCGAGTCCATGTCGCGGGTGCGGATGGGCTCGTCGGTGGTCGGCGAGGACCCGTTCGGCGAGCGGCTGAAGGCCCGCTACCCCGAGGGTCTGGTGAACCAGGGCGTCTCTGCCGAGCTGGTCGCGGCCCGCTTCAAGCTCGACCGTGACGAGCTCGACGAGTACTCGGCCCGCTCGCACCAGCGGGCCGCGCGGGCGGCCGCGTCCGGCGACTTCGACGACGAGATCGTGCCGGTCGGCCCCCACACCGTCGACGAGACGGTGCGTCCCGACACCACGGCCGAGTCGCTCGGCGCGCTGAAGCCGGCCTTCGAGAGCGAGGCGCTGGGCGAGCGGTTCCCCGAGATCGGCTGGAGCATCACCCCGGGCAACTCCT
Organism: Actinomycetales bacterium; assembly: GCA_035646835.1. Lineage (GTDB taxonomy): Bacteria > Actinomycetota > Actinomycetes > Actinomycetales > DASROP01 > DASROP01. Next base: position 16,121 of record DASROP010000159.1, read on the forward strand.
CGCCGCTGACCGACGGCGCCTCGGCGGCGCTGATCATGAGTGCCGACAAGGCAACCGAGCTGGGGTTGCGACCGCGGGCCAGGTTCAGTGCCTTCTCGGTGTGCGGCGACGACCCGCTGCTGATGCTCACCGGGGTGATCCCTGCGACGCGGCAGGTGCTGGCCCGGGCCGGGCTGGGCATCGACGACATCGACGCGTACGAGGTCAACGAGGCCTTCGCCCCGGTGCCGCTGGCGTGGGCCCGCGAGACCGGTGCGGACCCGGAGCGGCTGAACCCCCGCGGCGGCGCTATCGCGCTCGGTCATCCCCTCGGGGCGTCGGGCACCAAGCTGCTCGCCACGCTGGTCAACCACCTGGAGGCCACCGGCGGCCGGTACGGGCTGCAGACCATGTGCGAGGGCGGCGGGATGGCCAACGCCACCGTGATCGAGCGCCTCTGACAAGGTCAGTGCCATGCAGATCACCGACACCACCGCCCTGGTCACCGGAGGAGCCTCGGGGCTCGGCCTGGCCACCACCGAACGGCTCGCGGCCGCCGGCGCGCGTGTCGTCGTCCTCGATCTGCCGAGCTCGGACGGCGAGGCCGTCGCCTCCCGTCTGGGGGTGTCGTTCGCGCCGGGTGACGTGACCAGCCCGGACGACGTCAGCGCGGCTCTCGAAGTCGCCGCCGGTCTCGGTGCCCCGCTGAGGATCGCGGTCAGCTGCGCCGGCGTCGGACCGGCGGCCCGGATCGTGGGCCGCTCCGGGCCGCACGACCTCGACTCCTTCCGCCGCACCGTCGAGATCAACCTGGTCGGCACGTTCAACGTGCTGCGTCTGGCCGCCGAGCGGATCGGTGCCGTCGAGCCGGTCGGCGAGGAGCGGGGCGTGATCGTCAACACCGCCTCGGTCGCGGCCTTCGAGGGCCAGATCGGTCAGGCCGCCTACTCGGCGTCCAAGGGCGGGGTCGTCGGCCTGACGCTGCCGGCGGCGCGCGAGCTGGCCGGACGGCAGGTGCGCGTGATGACGATCGCGCCGGGGCTGTTCAAGACCCCGATGCTCGCGGCGCTGCCCGCCGAGGCGCAGGACTCGCTCGGCGCCCAGGTGCCCCACCCGAGCCGGCTCGGCGACCCGGCCGAGTACGCCGCCCTGGTGCAGCACATCGTCGAGAACCCGATGCTCAACGGCGAGGTGATCCGCCTCGACGGGTCGATCCGGATGGCGCCGCGCTAGCCCTTTGCTCACCAGGCCCGGCCGGTGAGCAAACGTGGCGGGTCAGAAGGTGGCGGTCGGCTGCCAGCGGCCGTGCACCTGGCGCAGGACGTCGACGATCTCACCGATCGTCGCGTAGGCACTGACGGCCTCGATCGTCGCCGGCATCACGTTGTCGCCCGCCTGCGCGGCCTCGCGGAGCGCGGCGAGCGCGTCCTGGACGGCGCCGGCGTCCCGGCTCCTGCGGACGTCGGCCACCGCCTGCGCCTGGCCGGCCTCGGTCGCGGGGTCGATCGCGAACACCTCCAACGGTTCTGGTGCGGTGGGGTAGCGGTTGACCCCCACCACCACCCGCTCGCCGGAGTCGACGTCCTGGGAGTGCCGGTAGGCGGCGTCCGACAGCTCCTTCGCGAACCAGCCGGTCTCGATGCAGGCCAGCGCCCCGCCGCGCCCCTCGATCTCGCGGGACAGGACGTCGATCTCGGCCTCGAGCTCGTCGGTGAGCGACTCGACCGCGTACGAGCCGCCGAAGGGGTCGAGCGTCTCGGTGAGCCCCGACTCGAACGCCACCACCTGCTGCGTGCGCAGGGCCAGGGTCGCGGCCTTCTCCGTCGGGACGCCGAGAGCCTCGTCGTACGCCGACACGTGCATCGTCTGGACGCCGGCCAGCGCGGCCGCCGTCGCCTCCAGTGCGGCGCGGACGACGTTGTTCATCGGCTGCTGGGCTGTCAGGGTCGACCCGGCGGTGAACGCGAAGATCTTCAGCTGCTGGCTGCGCGGGTCCGTCGCGCCGTAGACGTCGCGCAACAGCTTGGCCCAGACCCGGCGTGCCGCCCGGAACTTGGCCACCTCCGGAAGGAAGTCCATCGTGATCGCCAGGAACGTGAACAGCGTCGGTGCCACCGTGTCGACATCGACCCCTCGCCGCACGCACTCGTCCAGGTAGGCCCGCGCGTTCGCGAAGGTGAACGCGATCTCTTGCGCCGCAGACGATCCAGACTCGCGGATGTGGTAGCCGCTCATCGCCAACGGGGTCCAGCTCGGGGTGTGCTCGGCGCAGTACTCGATGGTGTCCGCGGCGAGCCGCAGCGACGCCTCGGCCGGGAAGATCTGCGTGCCCCGGGCGATGAACTCCTTGAGGACGTCGTTCTGGATGAAGAGGCCGAACTCGTCGGGGTCCACGCCCCGCTTGCGTGCGAGGGCGATGAACAGCGCCGCCCACACGTACCCGATCGAGTTGGCCGTCGTCCGGACCTGGCTGATCTCGTGCAGCGGGATGCCGTCCATCAGGATCTCGATGTCGGCCAGGGAGTCGATCGCGACGCCGACCCGGCCGACCTCTCCCGCTGCCCGGGGGTCGTCGGAGTCGATGCCCATCTGCGTCGGCAGGTCCATCGCGACCGAGAAGCCGGTGACGCCGGCGTCCAGCAGGGCGCGGAACCGCCGGTTCGACTCGCGGGGAGTGCCGAAGCCCGCGTACTGGCCCATGATCCAGGGCTTCGGCTCGGGCGAGACGCCGCGCGTGTAGGGGTAGGCGCCGGGGTGCTCCGCGTCGTCGGGGGCATAGTCGGGGCGGAGCTGCATGGTCAGCGTGCCTCGCTCTCGAGCTGCTGGCGCAGCACCTTCTTCGCGATCTTGCCGGTGGAGTTCAGCGGCAGCTCGGCGACCACGCGCACCTCCTTGGGCTTCTTGTACGAGGCCATCCGCTCCCGGCAGTGCTCCAGCACCGTGGCCTCGTCGACCGTCGCCCCCTCCCGGGCCGTCACCAGCGCGACCACCCGTTGGCCCCAGTCCGGGTCGGCGACCCCGACCACGGCGACCTCGGCGACCCCGGCGACCTCCGCCACCACGTCCTCGACCTCGCGCGGGTAGATGTTGTAGCCACCGGAGATGATCATGTCGCCCTTGCGGTCGATCAGCCACAGGTGGCCGTCGTCGCTCATCCGGCCGAGGTCGCCGGTGTGCAGCCACCCGTCCCGCACCGACTTCGCCAGGTCCGCGCGGTGCTCGGCGTTCCAGTAGGCGGCCATCACGTGGTCGCCTCGCGTGACGACCTCGCCCACCTCTCCCGCGGGCACCGGGCGACCCTCGTCGTCCACCACGAGCACCTGCACACCGAGGGCGGTGCGGCCCGCCGAGGTCAGCAGCTCCGGGTCGTCATCGAGACCGCGGGCGTGGTCGGCCGCGTCGAGCACCGTCACCGGCGGAATGGCCTCCACCAGCCCGTAGTACTGCACCAGGTGGGGCGTGATCCGCTCGTAGGCCCGGCGCAGCTGCTCGACCGGCATCGGTGAACCCGCATAGCCGAGCATCCGCAGGCCGGAGAACGTGTCCCGGTCGACGCCCGGCATCGTCAGCAGCCGCGCCACCATCGTCGGGACGACGGCGGTGTGCGTCGCGCCGCGCCGGGTCACCGCGTCGGCGAAGGTCTCGGGATCCCAGGTGGGCAGGACGATCTGGCGCGCTCCGGCGACCAGGAACGGCAGCACGAACAGGCCGCTGGTGTGGGTGATCGGGCCGGCGTGCACGTACACGTCGTCACGGCCCGGGACGCCGCCGAGGACGTCGTGCGTCATGTTCACCGTGGAGGCCAGCCAGTTGCGGTGCGTGCGCTGCGCCCCCTTGGGGTGGCCCGTCGTCCCGCTGGAGTAGTGGAGGCCGCACAGCGCGTCGTCGTCCGGGACGCCGAGGCGCCGCGCGGAGCCGCCGGCGACCAGCCGCTCGTAGCCCAGGCCCGGCCCCTCGCCGACGACCACGACGTGCTCGAGCTGGTCTCGCAGCGACTCGGTGTCGGCGGTGAACCGTGCGTCGTAGATCAGGGCGCGGGCGCCGGAGTCGGTCGCGATCCGCTCCCAGTCGCTGTGGTGCAGCCGGTAGTTGAGCGCGGCCCGCACGAGACCGGCGCTGCGGATCGCGAGGTCCGTCTCGAGGAACGTGCTGCTGTTGCTCTGCAGGTCCAGCACCCGGTCACCCGGCTCGATGCCGAGGGCGAGCAGTGCGTTCGCGAGCCGGACGACGCGGTCGCCCAGCTCGGCGAACGTCGTCGTGCCGCCCGGCCCGTCGACGGCGACGCGGTCGCCGAAGCGGCGTGCGGCACGGGTGACGAGGGTGCCGACGTCCATGCTCAGGCTCCCGGGGCGATGTAGGCGGCGTCCAGGATGCGAACCCCTTGTCCCGCAGGCAGGACCCGCACCGGGTTGAGGTCCAGCTCGAATCCGGGTGGCCAGCCGGCCACCAGGTCGGCCACGGCGACGACGGCGGCCAGCAGCGCGTCCCGGTCGGCCGGGCTCGCCCCCCGGACTCCGGCGAGCAACGTGGCCAGGCGGGTCTCGTCCAGCATCTCCTCGACGTCGGCGGCCTCGATCGGGAGCAGGCGCAGGGCGACGTCGTCCAGCACCTCGGTGAGGACGCCGCCGAGCCCGACGGCGAGCACCTGGCCGAGCGCGCTGGGGGTGATGCCCACGAGAACATCGACGCCGGTGGGCACCATCTCCTCGACCAGCACCTCGCCCCCGAGCGCAGCCAGCCGCTCGTAGGTGGCGGCGGCGTTCGCGGGGTCGATGCCGAGCGCGACACCACCGGCCTCGGTCTTGTGGGTGAGCCCGGGTACGACGGCCTTCATCACGGCGACCCCGCCGACGTCGTCCACCGCCCTCACGGCTGCGGCCGTGTCGCGGACCAGCACGCCGGTCGGCACCGGCAGCCCGGCGTCCGCGAGCAGCGCCTTGAGCCCGCTCTCCCCGACTTCTGCTGCGTGTCCCACCTCTCGTTGGGCATCCAGACGTGGAACACGCAGCAGAAGTGGCGAGGGGCGGTGGGTGGTCACCTGGTGCAGGGCGGCGGCGGCCCGGACGGCGCGCGCGGGCGTCGGGTAGGTGGGGACGCCGGCCTCGCGCAGCCGTTCGGCGGCACCGGGCGCCAGGTGTGCGGCGCCGGTGCGTGCGGCGAGCACCGGCTTGCGGCTGCGCTCCGCCGTCCGGCCGAGGCTGGCGACCACGTCGTCGACGTCCTGGCCGGTCAGCACGCAGAAGCACGCCACCACCATGTCGACACCATCGTCGTCGGAGATCGCGTCGAGGGTGCGGCCGAACAGCTCCGCATTGCTCATCACCGTGGCCGTGACGTCGACCGGGTTGGCGGTGGCACCGTAGGCGGGGACGACGTCGTCCAGCAGCGACTGCGTCTTGGCGGAGAACTGGGCGAGTGTCAGACCGTGGGTCTCGCACGCGTCCGCGGCGAGGATTCCCGAGCCGCCCGAGGTGGTGACGACGGCGACGCGCGGGCCCGCCGGGCGCAGTGGCTGGGCGAACGCGTCACCGACGTCGAGCAGCTCGTCGACGTCGCTCACGCGGACCACGCCCAGCTGCCGCAGCGCAGCGTCCACCACGCGATCGCCGGCCGCGAGCGCGCCGGTGTGCGACTCGGCGGCCCGCTGCCCGGCCTCGCTGCGGCCGGCCTTCAGCACGGCGATCGGGACGCCGGACGACGCGACGCGACGCAGCCGCTCGGCGTCGTCGAGCGTTTCCAGGTAGGCCAGGATCCCTTGGCACGCGGGCTCTTCGGCCAGGGTCTCCATCACCTCGAGCGCACCGACGTCCGCCTCGTTGCCGGTGTTCACAGCCCAACCCAGTCCCAACCCGCGCTCGAACGCGAGGCTGACCGCGCCGTACCCGAGGGCGCCGCTCTGGCTGACGAAGCCGAGGCTCCCGTCGACGAGCTCGGTGTGCTCTCCGGCGAACAACGGCGAGAACGAGGTGACCTGCCGGTGGCCGACGCCGATGCTGCCGATGCAGTTCGGGCCGACGAGCCGGACGCCGGCGGCCCGCGCCTTGGCGGCGATCTCCGCCTGCAGCGCGGCGCCTTCCGGGCCGGTCTCGGCGAACCCGCTCGCGCACACGATCGCGACCCCGACACCCGCAGCGGCGCAGTCGTCCACGGCCGCCGCCACCCGGTCGGCCGAGACCATCAGCATCGCGAGGTCGACCGGCCCGGGGCAGTCCGTAACCGAGGCGTAGGACGCCAGGCCGGCGACGGGGGCGCCGTCCGGCCGTACCGGGTAGACGGGACCGCCGAAGCCGTAGCGCAGCAAGAACTGGACCGGCAGGCGGCCCAGGGACCCCGGCCGGTCGCTGGCCCCGATCACGGCGACGGCGCGCGCCGACCAGAGCGCCGAGAGGCCCTCAGCCACGGGGCTTCCAGCGGGCGTGCCGGGTACCGGTGGCGCCCTCGCGGACCAGCTCGAGCCGTGGCTTGGGCCCGTCCGCGCGCCCGGCCTGGGGCTTGCGGTTGCCGGCCTGCCACGGCAACGGCCACGTCGCACCAGGTCCGGCGTACTCGGAGTCGGCGGCGGCGTGCAGGGTCCACAGCGGGTTGTAGAGGTGCGCCCGACCGACCGCGCACAGGTCTGCGCGCCCGGCGAGCAGGATCGAGTTCACGTCGTCCGCTGACGAGATCGCACCGACCGCGATGGTCGCGACGCCGACCTGGTTGCGGATCGCGTCGGCGAAAGGTGTCTGGTAGGAGCGGCCGAACGCGGGGCGCTCGTCGGGGGTGACCTGGCCGGAGGAGACGTCGATCGCGTCGGCGCCGGCCTGGGCGAACGCCCGGGCGATCGCCACCGAGTCGGCCGGGGTGACGCCGCCGTCCACCCAGTCGGTCGCCGAGATCCGCACGCTCATCGGCTTGGCGGCCGGCCAGACCTCGCGCATCGCGGAGAGCACCTCGAGCGGGAAGCGGAGCCGGTTGGCCGCCGTCCCGCCGTACTCGTCGTCGCGGTGGTTGGTCACCGGCGAGATGAACGACGAGAGCAGGTAGCCGTGGGCGCAGTGCAGCTCGACGAGGTCGAACCCCGCGGCCTCGGCTCGCTGCGTCGCGTCGACGAACTGGTGCTTGATCTGGGCGAGGTCTGCCCGGGTCAGCTCCTGGGGCACCTGGTTGACGCCCTCGCGGTACGGCAAGGGTGACGGCGCCACCACCGGCCAGTTGCCGACCTCCAGCGGCAGGTCGATGCCTTCCCACATCAGCTTGGTCGAGCCCTTGCGGCCGGAGTGACCGATCTGCATGCCGATCGCCGCGGACGACTCGGCGTGCACGAAGTCGGTGATCCGGCGCCAGGCGGCGGTGTGCTCGTCGCGGTAGATCCCGCTGCACCCGGGGGTGATCCGCCCGTTCGCCGAGACGCAGGCCATCTCGGTCATCACCAGTCCTGCGCCGCCGAGCGCCTTGCCGCCCAGGTGAACCAGGTAGAAGTCGCCGGGAACGCCGTCGTCCGCCGAGTACATGTCCATCGCGGAGACGACGACGCGGTTGGTGAGGTGGAGGTCGCGAAGCCGGAAGGGCTGGAACATCGGTGGTCTCGTGCGTCCGGAGACGTCGTCGGCCACGTCGCCGGGCGCCTGCTGCCGGGCGAACCAGCCGTCGACCCGTTCGACGAACTCGGGGTCGCGGACGCGGAGGTTCTCGTGCGTGACCCGGCGGCTGCGGGTCATGATGTTGAAGCCGAACTGCACCGGGTCCTGATGCGTGTACTGGCCGAGGTTCTCGAACCACTCCAGGCTGGCCTGCGCGGCCCGCTGGGTGGACTCGACGACCGGCTTGCGCTCGGCCTCGTAGGCCTCCAGCGCCGCCGCGACACCGTCGTGCTCGTGCAGGCACGCGGCGAGCGCGAGGGCGTCCTCCATCGCCAGCTTGGTGCCGGAGCCGATCGAGAAGTGCGCGGTGTGGGCGGCGTCACCGAGAATGACGACGTTGCCGTGCCGCCAGGTCTCGTTGCGCACGGTGGTGAACGTGGTCCACCGCGAGTTGTTCGCCATCACCTCGTGATCATCGAGGACGTCGGCGAACAGGTCCTTGACCAGCTCGATGGACTTCTCGTCGGACTCGCCGATCGCAAAGGTCTGACTGGCGAACGTGTCGAAGCCGGCCGCCGCCCAGACGTCGGAGTTCATCTCGATGATGAACGTGCTGCCGGTCGCGTCGAAGGGGTAGCCGTGGATCTGCATCACGCCGTGGGGGGTGTCGACGACGTAGAACTTGAAGGCCTCGAAGACCTTGTCGGTGCCGAGCCACATGTACTTGCAGCGGCGGACGTCGAGACTGGGCCCGAACGTGTCGGCGTACCTGGCCCGGACCGGTGAGTTGAGACCGTCGGCGGCGATCACGAGGTCGTGGGTCGTCGCGAGCTCGCCGACGTCCGGGGCGTCGGTGCGGAAGTGCACCGTGACGCCGAGGTCGGCGCAGCGGGCTTGCAGGATCTGGAGCAGGCGCTTGCGGCTCATCGCGGCGAACCCGTGGCCGCCGCTGGTCTCGACGGTGCCCTTGAAGTGGACGTCGATGTCGTCCCAGCGGGCGAACTCTCGCTCCATCGCGGCGAAGACGGTGGGGTCGGCGTGCTCGATGCCGCCGAGGGTCTCGTCGGAGAAGACGACGCCGAAGCCGAACGTGTCGTCGGCAGCGTTGCGTTCCCACACGGTGATGTCGTGCTCGGGGCCCAGCTGCTTGGCCAGCGCGGAGAAGTACAGACCCCCGGGCCCGCCCCCGATGACCGCGATCCGCACGGTGCCTCCCCGTTGTCGTGGTGAGGGACGCCAGAGTATGTTGCGTTCGCGACGGTCGTCAATCGAACGTGAGGAGAGGTCCGTGGCCAGGTTCACTCGCAGGTGCGCGGTGGTGACCGGGGGAGCCGGCGGCATCGGGCGCGAGGTCTGCGCGGCCCTCGCGGCAGAGGGTGCCCTGGTCGGCGTGGTCGACACCCAGGCGGACGCGGTCGCCGAGACGGTCGGCTCCCTGCGCGCGTCCGGCGCGCGCGCCGAGGGCTACGTGGTCGACGTCCGGGACGCCGGTGCGGTCACCGAGCTGATGG
>DASROP010000160.1:0-5041 GCA_035646835.1 Actinomycetales bacterium
GGCGACGAGGATGTTCGGCGAGGCGACGACCGAGACGGGCTCGTCCTGCCCCTCGTACGTCCCCGCGGGGATCTCCTGCTCGACGTAGTAGTCGCCGAACTCCGACGCGAGCCCCTCGGCGTACTCGCCGATCGGGATCAGCGACATCGTGCCGGTGCTGGCGAGCTCCACCAGCGCGCCGGTGGGCAGGCCGCCGGACCAGAAGCCGGCGTCGATCGTGGAGTCCCGCAGGGCCGCCACGGTCTCGGCCGCACCGAGCTGGCGCCGGTCGATGTCCGTCGCCGGGTCCAGGCCGGCCGCCTCCAGCAGGCGGACGGCGAGCACCTCGGTGGCCGAGCCGGGCGAGCCGACCGAGATGACCTTGCCCTCCATGTCCTCGACGCTGGCGATGCCGGTGTCGTCGGTGGTGATCGGCTGCATGAAGTTGCTGTAGGTGTTGCCGATGGAGCAGATGTCGAGGGCGTTGCCCTCGAACTCACCCGTTCCCGCCACCGCGTCGGCGACGACGTCGCCGACGGCCAGCGCGAGGTCGGCGTCACCGCCCTGGATCAGGAGCATGTTGTCGACCGAGGCGTTGGTCTCCTGCACCGTGGCGTCGTAGCCCTCGACGTTGTCCCGGATCACGCTGGCGATGCCACCGCCCAGCGGGTAGTACACGCCACCGGTGCCGCCGGTCGCGATGGACAGCGTGCCGCCTCCCCCGCCGTCGCCTTCGCCACCGCCGTCGCCACCGCCGTCGCCACCACCTCCGCAGGCGGAGGTCAGGAGCAGGCCGGCGGCCGAGACCGCGGCCAGGGCGTAGCGGGTCCGCTGTCGCGGCTTCGGGGGGCTGTCGCTGACGGACATGGGTGTTCTCCCTTGGTTGGCGTACCTGGTTTTCGTGCGGGCTGTCATGCGGTCTCCGGGTGGTCGAGCGGTGCGGGCACGTCCGCGGTCGCGAGCAGGCCGGCCAGCGCCTGGTAGTACCCGACGAGCAGGGCGAGCTCGACGACGCCCGCGTGCCCGTGGTGCGTCTGCGCGGCCGCGTAGGTGCCGTCGTCCACCGCGCGATCGGCCAGCAGCGAGAGGGCGAGCCCCAGGGCGGCCGCCTCCCCGGGGGCCAGGCCGGCCGGTGCCCGCCGGTCGCGCAGGCCGGCCAGCTCGGACGGCGTGACCCCGACCGACGCCGCCACCCGGCTGTGCGCGTACCACTCGTAGTCGGAGTCCCAGTGGGCCGCGACGGCGCAGATCACGAGCTCGCGCGTCCGCGCGGGCAGGACGCCGGAGAAGCGCAGCGCCGCGCCCAGCTGCTGCACCGCCTGCCCGATCGCCGGGGCGTGCAGCATCGCGTTGAACGGGCCGGCGAGGCGTCCCTGGTCGTCGACGACCCGGAACGGACCGCCCGCGCGCGGCCCCCCGGTGATCGCGTCGTAGACCGCGCGCTGCCCGTCGTCCAGCGTCTCCGGCGCCAGCAGCGGCAACCGGCCCTCGCGCAACGGCTCAGGCCGCTCGGGGAAGGACTCAGACAAGGGTCCGCCCGCCGTCCACGTAGAGGACGTGGCCGGTGACGAACGCCGCCCGCGCCGATGCCAGGAACAGCACCGGCCCGGTCAGGTCGTCGACGCCGCCGAGGCGCCCGGCGGGCACCAGCGACGTGTAGTGGTCACGGACCCCGGGGCGGTCGAGGTGCTCACGGGTCAGGTCGGTCTCGGTGTACCCGGGGGCCACCGCGTTGACGGTCACGCCGCCGCCGGCCCACTCGCGCGCCATCACCCGGACCAGCTGGTCGAGCCCGCCCTTGCTGGCCGCGTAGGGCCCGTGGTCGGGGTGGGCGAGCCGGCCGGAGACCGAGGAGCAGTAGACCTGGCGACCGGAGCCGGCCGCCAGCATCAGGCGCCCCGCGGCGCGGCCGAGCCAGAAGGCGCTGGAGAGGTTCACGTCGAGGATCCGGCGCCAGGACTCGTCGTCGACGTCCAGCAGCGGCACCCGGTGGTTGACGCCGATCGCGTGCACGAGCACGTCGAGCCCGCCCATCGTCGTCCCGGCCGCCCCGACCAGCTCCTCGCAGCCCTCGCGGGTGGCCAGGTCGGCCCGCAGCGGGACGACCCGCCCGTCCAGGGCCTCGAGCCGCTCGTCGGACACGTCGGCGGCGGTCACCTGCGCCCCCGCGTCGGCGAAGGCGCCCGCGCAGGCCGCCCCGATCCCCCCGGCGCCCGCGACGAGCACGCGGCGCCCGGCAAGTCCGAGCCAGTCCGTGGTGCCCGCGGCAGGGAGCGTGGACGACGGGGCGGGCATCGTGTCCTTCCGGTCCGGGGCGGCGATCGGGGGGTACTCTGCGGGCGAACGGTCAGTAGTGTGTGACATGCCACATCCAATGACAAGGACTCAGGGGGAGAAATCTCACATGGAGGTCATCACGACGTCCCGGGAGAGCCTCGCCTCCCAGGTGCACCGGGTGCTGCTCGAGTCCATCGTCGTGGGTGAGCTCGCGCCCGGCAGCCTGCACTCGGTCGCGAAGCTCGCCAACCGGCTGGGCGTGTCCCGCTCCCCCGTGCGCGAGGCCCTGATCTCCCTCGCCGACTCCGGCATGGTCGCGTTCGAGCGCAACCGCGGCGTGCGCGTGCAGCAGACGTCGGCGCACGACCTCGAGGAGGTCTTCTCCCTGCGGCTGCTCCTGGAGGTGCCGGCGACCTTCCGGGCCACCCAGCAGATGCAGCCGGACGACGTGGCGCGGCTCGAGGCGGCGCTCGGCACCGTCGAGGCGTTCGTCGCCGCGCCGACGGTGCGGGCCCACCAGGAGATGGACGCCCGCTTCCACCGCGTCATCCTCGACATCGCCGGCAACCAGCGGCTGGCCTCCATCGTGGACAACCTGTGGAGCCACCAGAAGATGCGGGGCGTGTCCACGGCCGGGCACACCCGCGGCCTCGCCGACATCCACCGCGACCACGCCGAGGTGTACGAGCGGATCGCCGCCGGTGACGCGCACGGCGCGGCGGCGGCGATGCACCGGCACCTGGTGACCACCGGTGGACTGCTCCTCGCCCAGGAGACCGGCGGCCCGACCGACGCCGCGGGCATGGACCTGCCCTGGTCGGACGTGTACGCCGCCCTCGGCGGCCCCGGCCAGGCCTGAGTGTCCCCCGACGCCGGGACGTCGCCGGCCGGCCCGCTGTCCGGCGTCCTCGTCGCCGACTTCAGCCGCGTCCTGGCCGGGCCCTACGCGACGATGCTGCTCGGGGATTTGGGGGCGACGGTCGTCAAGGTCGAGCGGCCGGGGCACGGGGACGACACCCGCGCGTGGGGCCCCCCGTACGCCCACGGCCAGAGCACGTACTTCCAGGCGGTCAACCGCAACAAGCACTCGATCGCCCTGGACCTCGCGGACGCCGGCGACCGCGAGATGGCCCTCGCGCTGTGCCGTCGCGCCGACGTCGTGATCGAGAACTTCCGACCGGGCGCCACCGAGCGGCTCGGGCTGGGCTACTCCGACGTCCGGGAGATCAACCCCCGCACCGTGTACTGCTCGATCACGGGCTTCGGCCGCGCGGAGGGTGCGCACCTGCCGGGGTACGACCTGCTCGTGCAGGCCGTCGGCGGGCTGATGAGCGTGACCGGCCCCGACGCCGACCAGCCCACCAAGGTCGGTGTCGCCCTGGTCGACGTCATCACCGGCCTGCACGCCTGCATCGGCATCCAGGCCGCGCTGCGCCACCGGGACGCGACCGGCGAGGGCCAGCGGGTCGACGTCGACCTGCTCTCCTCACTGCTCAGCGCCCTGACCAACCAGACCTCGGCCTACCTCAACGCAGGCGTCGTCCCGGAGGCGATGGGCAACCGGCACCCGAGCATCGCGCCGTACGAGGTGCTCCACGCCCGCGACCGGCCCCTGGTGCTCGCCGTCGGTAACGACCGCCAGTTCGCCGCCCTGTGCGCCACGCTCGACCTGCCCGGCCTGGCCCGCGACGAGCGGTTCGCCACCAACGCCGCGCGGGTGGCCCACCGCGACGACCTCGTGCCGGCGCTGGAGGAGGCGTTGGCCCGCGGGGACGCCGGCACCTGGGTGGAGCGCCTCGGCGCCCGCGGCGTGCCCTGCGGGCTGATCAACCGCGTCGACGAGGCGATCGCGTTCGCCGAGCAGGTCGGGCTGGCGCCCACGGTGGACCTGCCCGGCTCGGCGGACGGCGGCCCGTCCCGCCAGGTGCGGCACCCGATCACCTTCTCGGCGTCCCCGGCCGGCTACCGGTCCGGGCCGCCTCCGCTGCCGGACGCTTCGTCGGCCCGCGCGGTGCTGGCCGATCTGGGGATCGACCTGCCGGACGGCCCGTAGGCCCGAGTGGCCGGACGCCCGCCCTGGCGCCAGACTCGGCGACGTCCGATCTACGAGGGAGGGACGCCATGCCCCAGGACAGCCAAGGCCGCGAGACCCCCGGCCCCAGCGTCAAGGACGACGAGCTCTACGAGAAGCTGCGCGACGAGGGCAACAGCAAGGAGAAGTCCGCGCGCATCGCGAACGCGGCCGCCAAGGAGGGCCGCAGCGCGGTCGGCGAGCGCGGCGGCGAGTCCCCCGCCTACGAGGACTGGACCGTCGACGACCTGCACGCGCGCGCCGCCGAGCTCGACATCGAGGGTCGCTCCTCGATGAGCAAGGACGAGCTGATCGACGCCTTGCGCCACCACTAGTGCGCGACGTCGAGATCTCGGGAGGCTCGATCCGGCTCGGCCAGCTGCTCAAGCTGGCCTCCCTGGCCGACGACGGCGGGCACGCCAAGGCGCTGCTGGAGGCGGGCGACGTGACCGTGGACGGCGAGCCCGAGGCCCGCCGCGGTCGGCAGGTCGCGGTCGGGTCGGTGGTCAGGGTGGGCGGGGAGTCGATCCGGGTCGCGCGACGACGTGCATGATCACGCGGAAGTGCATGATCACCGCCTCGCCATCTGCCGACTGGCTGAGGTGACGCGGTGACCGAGCCCGACCTGCTGGTGATCGGCGGCGGGACGGCGGCGCTGGCCGCCGCGTTCGCGGCCCGCAAGGCCGACCGCAGCGTGACGATGGTCTCCGACGG
>DASROP010000161.1:0-4201 GCA_035646835.1 Actinomycetales bacterium
GAGCAGCTGCAGCAGGACGTGACCGCGGCCATCTTCGACCACAAGGACGACCTCGTGCAGGTGCACCCCGCGGCCAAGGAGCTGGACGCCGCCACCGCCGGTGACGTGCCGTTCATCGACACGTGCCCGGGCTCGCAGGCCTACTACGACGGGGCCGGCTCCTGAGGAACGGCTGACCGGTGCTCCAGCGGCGAGGCCTCCTCGGCCGGCGGGCGACCCTGCTCACGGCAGGCGTGGCCGTCGGTCTCGCCGGCGCGCTCGCCCTCGGCCCCGGGGTCCTCACCCCGGACGCCGAGGGCGGCGCCGCGGCCACCGCCGGGCCCGTCGTGGTCGTGGTCGACGGCTCCGGTGACGTCCTGGAGAAGGTGCCGCTCGGCGGCGGGCGTTTCGCGGTGAGCTACCGCAACTCGATCTACGGCACGCTCGCCGAGGAGCGGTACGAGGTCGGAGCGGACGGCCGCTTCGCCCTGGTGGAGATCGCCGCCGACCAGCTCGCCGTCCTCGAGGAGTACTACGGGGTCCCGGGGGCACCGCACCGGACCACCGGGACGGACCGGCGCACCTGGGCCGTGGACCCCGACCCCACCCGGCCGGTGGTCTTCGAGCGACTGTCGATCGCGGCCACCGACCTCGGTGAGCGCACCCTGCACGTGCCCGGATACCCGCCCGTGGCGCTGTGGCGCCTCGTCGACGAGAACCCCACCGTCGTGCTGGACATCAAGGAGAACCCGTGAGCGAGCGACGCGGCAGTCCCGTGGTCGACCCGACCAAGCCCCGTTCCGACGACCCCGACGCGATCGACGAGGGGGCACTCCTCGCCGAATACGAGGCGGAGAAGCCCGCGCGCCAGCTCAGCGGGTTCTCCCTCACCGTCGTCAAGGTGATGGGCGTCGCCCTGTCGCTGTTCGGTCTGTACTGGGTGTTCAACCCGATGGCCAAGCAGCTCTACCTGCCCGCGTTCCTGATGATCGGGCTGTCCATGACGTTCCTGGCCTACCGCGGGTGGGGTCGCTCGGACGAGGCGAAGGGCGGCGGAGCCGACAACCCGCACCTGGTCGACTGGGCCCTGGCGGCGCTGACGATCGTGCCGTTCGTCTACATCGTGCAGGACTGGGACTCCTTCTTCCGCCGCGCGATCGTGCCGACCGACCTCGACCTGGTGATGGGGACCCTCGCGATCCTGGTCACCCTCGAGACGGCACGCCGGACGGTCGGGCTCGTCGTCCCCGCCGTGGTGGTCTTCTTCCTGGTCTACGGCTACTTCGGCTCCTACTTCCCGGGTCCGTTCCACACCGCCTCGTACGACTGGGGGCGCCTGGTCGGGCACAACGTGATGGGGACCCAGGGGCTGTTCGGTGTGCCGACCGACGTGGCGGCCACCTACATCATCCTGTTCACGGTCTACGGCGCCGTGCTGCTGGCGTCGGGCGCGACCCGGTTCTTCATCGACCTCTCGTTCTCGGCGTTCGGCCAGTCCGCGGCGGGACCGGGCCGCACGGTGACGCTGGCGGGCTTCCTGCTCGGCACCGTCTCGGGCTCGGGTGTGGCGACGACGGTCACCGTCGGTGGCGTGGCGTGGCCGCTGCTGCGGCGGGCGGGCTACCCCGCGGAGCACGGCGGCGGTGTGCTCGCCGCCGCCGGCATCGGGGCGATCCTGTCCCCGCCGACGATGGGCGCCGCCGCGTTCATCATCGCCGAGCTGCTCGGTGTCTCCTACCTGCAGGTGCTGATCTGGGCCACGATCCCGACCCTGCTGTACTACCTCGGCATCATCCTCGCGATCGAGATGGACGCCCGGCGCTACAAGACCCACACCGTCGACATCGACGTGAAGCCGCTCGGCCGGCTGCTGCTCCGCTCCGGCTACCACTTCAGCTCGCTGATCGCGATCGTGGCGCTGATGGCCCTGGGCCTGACGCCCTTCCGGGCCGTCGTCTACGCCACGATCCTCGCGTTCGTCCTGAGCTTCCTCGACCGCCAGAGCTGGATGACCCCCCGGCGGATCTGGGACGCCCTCGGCACGGGCGCCGCCGGTGCCCTGTCCATCATCCCGGTGATGGCGGCGGCGGGGATCATCGTCGGCATCATGACGCTGACCGGCCTCGGCCTGAAGCTCGCCAACATCATCGTCGACGTCGCCGGGGGCAACCTGCTCTTCACGGCCCTGCTGTCCGCGGTGTCGGTGACGTTGCTCGGGCTCGCCGTGCCGGTCACCGCGAGCTTCATCATCTCCTGGGTGATCATCGGCCCGGCACTGCAGGACGTCGGCGTCCCCGCCTTCGCGGCGGCGATGTTCATCTTCTACTACTCGGTGCTCAGCGAGGTCTCGCCACCGACCGCCCTGTCGCCCTTCGCCGCGTCCGCCATCACCGGCGGCAAACCGGTGAAGACGATGTGGCTGACGTGGAAGTACACGCTGCCGGCGTTCCTGGTGCCGTTCATCTTCGTCCTGTCCGAGCCGGGGATCGGCCTGCTCCTGGACGGCGGCGTGGGGTCCATCCTGCTCGCCGTGTCGACGTCCGCCGTCGCCGTCGCCGCCCTGGCCGTCGTCACCGGCGCCTGGTTGTTCGGCCCCGCCGGGTGGCCCGAGCGGGTGCTGTTCGGCGTCGGCGCGCTGGTTCTGCTGGTGATGACGCCGGTCGCGATCGGCGTGGGCCTGGCGGCGATCGTCGCCGGGACGGCGGTGCACCTCTACCTGCGCCGCCGCCGCGGCCACGACACGACCGACACCTCCGGCACGTCCGGCGCCCCCGGTGGAGCAGCGGAAGTGATGCCGCGTCGATGACGTCATCAACGGGGAGTGCGCACGGGGTGACGGTGGCGCGGGCGGTGTCGGTGACCGTCGTGGGTGTGCTGCCGGCGTTCCTGGTCGGCGCGCTGGCGTTCCAGGTCCGCGACGACCTGGGCATCGGGCCGGCCGGCATCGGGGCGGCCGGCGCGACGCTGTTCGGCGTCACCGGGCTGCTCGCGAGGCCGCTCGGCCTGGTGGTGCAACGGATCGGCGCCGGCCGCGGGCTCGTGACGGCGGCGCTGCTGTCCGCCGTCTCGCTCGCGGGCGTGGGCCTGGCGCGGTCGTTCGCCGTCCTGCTCGGTGCGCTGGTGGTCGGGGGCGCCGCCAACGCGCTGGCCCAGCCCGCGGCCAACCTCAGCATCTCCCGGGCGATCGGGCCCGGCCGCCTGGGGCTCGCGTTCGGCATCAAGCAGTCGTCGATCCCCGCGGCCACGTTGCTCGGAGGCCTGTCCGTGCCCGGCATCGCCCTGGTGTTCGGCTGGAGGTGGGCGCTCGGGGCGGCGGCGGTGCTGGCTCTCGGCATCGCGGCCTGGGGCGCGCTCGCTGACCGCGGACCGGGCTTGCGGACGGCGGCGGCGGCCGACGAGGCCGACCGCGGGCTCCCGCGCGGTGGGCTGCTGGTGCTCACGGTGGGGGCCGGGCTCGCCGCGGCGGGGTCGACGTCCCTGGGTGTCTTCCTGGTCGACGCCGGGGTGCGGGCCGGCCTGGCGCCCGGGTCGTCGGGGCTGCTGTTCGCGCTCTGCTCGCTGCTCGGGCTGACGGGCCGGATCGGGCTCGGCTGGGTGGTCGACCGGCATCCCGGCCGCAGCCCGTACGTGCTGATCGCCAACCTGCTCACGTGCGGCGCGCTGGGCTACCTGCTGCTGGCGACGGGCAGCACCGTGCTGTTCGTCGCGGGCGCGCTGTTCGCCTACGGCGCGGGCTGGACGTGGACCGGCCTGTTCCACTACGCGATCGTCCGGGACAACCGGCTCGCCGCGGCCTCGGCGACCGGGTACGTGCAGACGGGGCTCTCGCTCGGCGCGGCGGCGGGTCCCCTGGCGTTCGGCGTCGTGGCGGAGGCGATGTCGTACCGCACCGCCTGGCTGGGGACCGCGGTGCTCGGCCTGGCCGGTGCGGCCACGATCCGCACCGGACGACGGATGGTCCGCCGCTCCCGCGGGCTGCCGGTCACCGGCGTCCTGCGTCGCCGCGACCAGTACGGGGGAGCGGCCCGATGAGCCGCCCACGGTTCGCGATCGTCGGCGGGGGCATCGTCGGCGCCGCCGTCACGCGCCGGCTGCTGCAGGTACGGCCCGACGCCGACGTCACGTTGCTGGAGAAGGAGTCCGCGCTCGCGCAGCACCAGACCGGCCACAACAGCGGCGTCGTCCACGCCGGGCTCTACTACACGCCGGGCTCGCTCAAGGC
>DASROP010000162.1:0-2304 GCA_035646835.1 Actinomycetales bacterium
CGGCGTTCCCCAGAACCGCTGGCGCGAGATCAGCCAGTCACGCAGCCGGAAGTTGGTCGTCGCACCGCCCAGGCCTTTGGCCGCCAGGTCGTCGTTGATCGCCGCGATCGCCGCGTCCTTGCGCAGGCCGTCCAGGGGCCCGGAGTTGACCAGCTCGCCGTCCCCGGCCGTCGCGACACCCGTCTCGACGGGGTCCGGCAGGGCTGCGCCCGTCTCGTCGGTCATGTTCACGACCACCCGCACCGGCAGGTCGAAGGCGCGGGCGAAGTCCAGGTCGCGCTGGTCGTGCGCGGGCACCGCCATGATCGCGCCGTGGCCGTAGTCGGCCAGCACGTAGTCGGCCACCCAGATCGGCAGGCGCTCGCCGTTGACCGGGTTGATCGCGTAGCGGTCCAGGAACACACCGGTCTTCGGACGGTCGGTGCTCAGCCGCTCGATCTCCGTGGACGACCGCACCGTCTCGAGGTAGCTCTCGAACTCGGCGCGAACCTCGTCGCTCGCCTCGGCCGCCAGCTCGGCGGCCAGGTCCGAGTCCGCCGCGACGACGAAGAACGTCGCGCCGTACAGGGTGTCCGGACGCGTGGTGTAGATGGTGACCGGCTCATCGCGGCCCTCGATCACGAACTGGACGTCGGCCCCCGTACTGCGGCCGATCCAGTTGCGCTGCATCGTGATCACCTTGTCTGGCCACGAACCGCGCAGCGTCTCCAGGTCGTCCAGCAGCGCGTCGGCGTAGTCGGTGACCTTGAAGTACCACTGGGTCAGCTTCTTCTTCGTCACCGGGGTGCCGCAGCGCTCGCAGCGGCCCTCGACCACCTGCTCGTTGGCCAGCACCGTCTGGTCCTTCGGGCACCAGTTGACCTGGCTCGGCTTGCGGTAGGCCAGACCACGCTCGAAGAAGCGCAGGAACAGCCACTGGTTCCAGCGGTAGTACTCCGGGTCGGACGTGGCCAGGACGCGGTCGGTGTCGAACGAGCAGGCGTAGCGCCGCATCGACGCCTTCTGCTGCTCGATGTTGTCGTACGTCCACGCGCGCGGGTCCAGGCCGCGCTGGATCGCCGCGTTCTCCGCCGGCAGCCCGAAGGCGTCCCAGCCGATCGGGTGCATCACGTTGAAGCCGCGCTGCATCCAGTACCGGGCGATCACGTCACCCAGCGCGTACGCCTCGGCGTGGCCCATGTGCAGGTCGCCGGAGGGGTACGGGAACATGTCGAGCACGTACCGGGTCGGGCGCTCGTCGTCCGGGCGCCCGCTGCGGAAGGGCTGCAGCTGGTCCCACACGGGCAGCCAGCGCTTCTCCATCTCGGCCGGGTCGTACGTGTCCGTCATCGGCTCGTCCCTCTCTCCTGCACAGCCCTGACATGGAAGAACCCCTCACAGGGAGGGGTCGCCGCGCTGATCCGCCTCTGTCGTGCGTCGACGGGTTCCTCAGCGCGGCCGGCGAAGGAGCAGGTCGGACCGCATGCTCCCAGGCTACCAAGTCCGCACGGCGGGCGCGCCGGCAAACCTCAGCCGGCGGCGACGACCCCGGCGACGGCGAGCGCGGCCGAGACCAGCACCAGCCGGAACGACAGGTGCACCGGCGCGAACGGGCTCCATGCGGCGACGGCGGACGCCGCGGCGAGCAACGCCGTCCCGACCAGGGGCAGGTCGCGGCCGGAGTCGACGAGGACCGCGGCGCAGGCGACGACCACGCCCGCGGCCGCCACCACCTGGGAGGCCCGAGGCCCGATCTGTTGCGGCAGACCGCGGACGCCGGTCACGGCGTCGGCGACGGCGTCCGGGACCGTGTTCGCGAAGTGGGCGGCCGCCCCGAGCAGGCCGGCGGCGACGACCAGGGACCACGGGGCGGTCGTCCCGGCGGTCGTGGCCGCGATCGCGGGCAGCAGGCCGAACGAGAGGGCGAACGGCACCGGGCTGGCCGACGTCCGCTTGAGAGCAAGGTCGTACGACCAGGCGCTGGCGACGGCGAGCAGGTGCAGCAGGCCGGGCACGACGCCGAGCGCCAGCGACAGCACGACGCAGGCCACCGCGGCCGCGGCGACGGCGGTCCGGACAACCGCCCGGCCCACCGCGCCGGCCGCCACCGGCTTCGCCGCCCGGCCTGCCTCGGCGTCGATGTCGGCGTCCACGAGGTCGTTGAGCCAGCCGATGCTCAGTTGGCCGGTGAGCACGGCCGCGCCCAGGAGGGCGGAGCGGGCGCCCGCACCGGCGGTGATCCCGAGGGCGACCGCGAAGGCCGTCACGGCCAGGCTCGGCAGCGGGTGGCACGCGCGCGCCAGAGCCCCCACCGCGGTCACCGCG
>DASROP010000163.1:0-3476 GCA_035646835.1 Actinomycetales bacterium
CGCCCTCGCCTCGAAGACCGGGCAGACCTCGTTCTCGACCAGCCCGGACGCGTCGGTCGCCCGATAGGCGAAGTCCGGCAGTGCCTCGCGGACGTCGGTCAGCTCCAGCCCGAGCTCCTGCCGGGTCCGGCGGACGACGGCGTCGGCGACCGGCTCGTCGGGGCCCGGGTGGCCGCAGACCGAGTTACTCCAGACGCCGGCCCAGGTCGCCTTCGTCAGGGCTCGGCGGGTGATCAGCACCATTCCGCGCGCATCGGTGACGTAGCACGAGAACGCCAGGTGCAGCGGGGTGTCGGTGGTGTGGACGCCGGCCTTGACGGCCGTGCCGATCGGCGTGCGGTCGTCGTCCAGCAGCACCACGAGCTCGGTCACGGCGCCACCCTACGCAGGCGGGTCACCCATCCTCGCCGTACGACGATCGGGACATGAACCGACGCCGTCCCGCCCTGGACGTCGCGTCCGCCGCGGGGGAGTCGGCCAGCGCCGCCGCCGCCGAGTCCGTGCAGGACGAGGTGTGCGCCCTGGTCGACGACAACCGGCTGAGCGACTCCGACCTGCAGGTGCTGCGGGGGCTCGTCGACACGGCCCGGGCTGCCGGGGTCGAGTCCGAGCTGCTGACGGCGGTGGACGACATCGCCGGCACGGACGGCACCCCGCCGGAGCGCTCGGTGGCCAGGCTCGCCGAGGCCTGCCAGGCCTGACCCCCCGGCGAACGTAGGGGCAGCCCCCGGCCGGACCTGCCGGGTCGCCGCATCGGGCCCGGGGCCGCACACGCCTACCGTTGTCCCGTGACCGAGCACTCCCCTGCGCCCACCACCGCGGCGCCGCCGTCCGCCGTCAGACGCGCCGCCCGGACCTGGGCAGCCGGGTGGGGCGCCGCCTGCCAGCTGATCAGCGACCTGCTCCTCGCCGTTCCCTACCTGCTGGTGATCGCAGCGGCCGTGCTCGGCGTGTTCCTCACCGTGGTGGCGGGCGTCGGGCTGCTCCTGCTGGTGGCCACCGCGCTGGCGGCGTACCTGGTGGGCTTTCTGGAGCGGGCCCGCCTCGCGGCGTTCACCGGGGTCGACCTCGCCGCACCCCCACCACCGCCTCACACCACGTCGTTCTGGCGCCGCTGGATCTTCAACGGCCGGCCCTGGAAGGCCTTGGTGTACCTGCTGCTGATCGGCCTGTGGGGCCTGGTCGCGGGCTCCGCCGTCCTGTTCGCCACCACCGCTTCGCTGGTGGCGACGCTGCTGCCCGCGTACGCCGGGGCCCTGCCCGACGACCGGCTGCAGCTCCTCGGCTACTCGCTGGCGACGGACGACGCGTGGTGGGTGCCGATCGTCGGGATCGCCGGGCTGCTGCTCGTCGTGCCGCTGGTCTCCGCACTGCTCGTGCGCGTGGACATCGGGTTGGTTCGCCTGCTGCTCGGGGCCGACCGCGGCGAGGAGGTCGACGCGCTGAGCGCTCGCGTGGTGACCTTGACCGAGACCCGCGAGCGGACCGTCGACTCGGTCGAGCTCGAACGCCGCCGGATCGAGCGCGACCTGCATGACGGTCCGCAGCAGCGCCTCGTCGCGATCGCGATGGACCTCGGGATGGCGCGCACGCGGCTCGACAGCGACGTCGAGGGCGCGCGAGCCCTGCTCGACAAGGCCCATGCCGCCACGAAGGAGGCCATCACCGAGATGCGCCAGGTGGCACGCGGCATCCACCCGCCGGTGCTCACCGACCGTGGCCTCGACGCCGCACTGTCGGCGCTGGCGGCACGTTCGCCGGTGCCGGTCGACGTCAGCGTCCGGCTGCCCTCCCGCCCGTCGCCCACGGTCGAGGCCATCGCGTACTTCTGCGTGTCCGAGGCGCTCACCAACGTCGCGAAGCACTCGCGCGCCTCACGGGCGAAGGTCGACGTCGGGTACCACGACGGGTCGTTGATCGTCGTGGTGCAGGACAATGGATGCGGCGGCGCACAGGTCGGAACGGGTACCGGGCTGGTGGGGCTGGCGAACCGCGTCGCCGCGGTCGACGGGCGGCTCGACGTGCACTCCCCACGCGGAGGCCCGACCTCGGTCACGGTGCGCCTCCCGTGGATTCCCGCCAACCTGTCAGGCCGTGAGCCGCCAGAACGCCGCGCCCAGCCTGACAACCCGTACCAGCCACAGGAGAGCGCCCGATGACCACTCCACGTCCCCGCGTCGTCCTCGCCGAGGACTCGGTGCTGCTGCGCGAGGGGCTGCAGCGCCTGCTCGCCGACGCGGGCTTCGAGGTCGTCGACGCCGTCGGGGACGCCGAGGCTTTTCTCCGGTCGGTGGCCGAGCACGCGCCCGACCTCGTCGTGGTCGACGTCCGGATGCCGCCGACGTTCACCGACGAGGGCGTGCGGGCCGCGCTCGTCGTCCGAGAGCAGCATCCCGACGTGGCCGTCCTCGTGCTGAGCCAGTACGTCGAGGAGAACTACGCGACCGAGCTCGTCGCCGGACGTACCCGCGGCGTCGGGTACCTGCTCAAAGACAGGGTCGCCGACGTCGGCGAGTTCATCGAGACCCTGCAGCGCGTGGCTGCCGGCGGCACCGCGCTCGACCCCGAGGTGGTCTCGCAGCTGCTGTCGCGGGCGCGGCGGCACGACCCGCTCGAGCGGCTCACGCCACGCGAGAGCGAGGTGCTGGGCCTGATGGCCGAGGGCCGCACGAACACGGCGATCGCCGCGGCGATGGTGGTGACCGAGGGCGCCGTCGAGAAGCACGTGTCGAGCATCTTCGCCAAGCTCGACCTGCCCCCGACCGAGCACGACCACCGCCGGGTGCTCGCCGTCCTGCGCTACCTCGAGCACGCCGGGGAGGACCGGTGAGCACCCCGCGCGGGGCGGTGCTGACCCTGCGGTGGCTGGGTGGCACGGCCGTGGCCATCGCCGTCCTGGTCGCCTCGACGGGCCTGGCCACCTCTCTCGCGCGCACCTACGAGCGGACGACGACCGTCGCCGACCCTGGCCTCGCGGTGCTGGAGGTGGACATCGACGCCGGCACCGTCGACGTGATCCGGGGCGGCGACGAGGTCGAGATCGTGCGCGAGGTCGCGGGGTCGTGGCGGCCACCGGAGGCCGCGTCCGATCGCGTGGGCGACCGCCTGCGACTGACCGGCTCGTGCCGGCCCTCGTTCCTGCAGACCGAGTGCTACACGAACTACACCGTGACGGTGCCGGACGACGTCGAACTCGTGCTCTCCAGCAGCACCGGGGAGATCCTGGTCGACGGAGGCACCGGCGACGTCACCGCGACCACGTCCGCCGGACGCATCGACCTGACCGGCATGGAGGCCGACGTCGTCCGGGCCAGCAGCAGCGTGGGCGAGGTGGCCCTCGCGTTCGCCGAGCCGCCGACGTCCGTCGATGCGTCGACGTCCACCGGTCGCGTCGAGGTCGTGGTGCCGGACGACGCCACGCGTTACGCCGTCGATGCCACCAGCAGCGTGGGCGATGCCTCCGTCGCCGTCCCGAG
>DASROP010000164.1:0-4181 GCA_035646835.1 Actinomycetales bacterium
GCGCAGCAGGTAGGCGGCGGCCAGCGCGGTCCCCAGCGCCGCCAGCACCGCGACCCACCGGGACCCGGCCACACCGAGCGCCGCCGAGCCCTGCCACGCCCCCAGCACCGCCAGCAGCTCGCCCCAGAAGCCGGCGAGCCCGGGCAGGCCGAGCCCGGCGATGCAGCCCAGCGCCAGCAACCAGCCGAGCCGGGGGGAGAGGTCGCGCAGCCCCGCTCCCAGCCGCGACAGGTCGGAGGTGTGGGCGCGGTCCTTCAGGCCCCCGACGACCAGGAACAGCAGGCTGGTGATCACCCCGTGCGCGACGTTGGCGAACAGCGCCCCCTGCAGCCCTTCCGGCGTCATCGAGGCGATCCCGACGAGGACGAAGCCCATGTGCGCCACCGACGAGAACGCCACCAGCCGCTTCAGGTCGCGCTCGACCAGGCAGGCCAGGCCCCCCCAGCCGATGCCGATCACCCCGGCGGCCGCCAGCCACGGCGCGAGCTGCTCGAGCCCGGCGGGCACCACCGGGACGACGAGCCGCACCATCCCGTAGCTACCCATCTTCAGCAGCACGCCCGCCAGCAGCACCGACCCCACCGTCGGGGCGATCGTGTGGGCCGGCGGCAGCCAGGTGTGCAGCGGCCAGGCCGGAACCTTGACCGCGAGCCCCACCAGCAGCAGCAGGGCGGCGGCGAGCTGGGTGCCGCCGTCCATCCCCGCGCCGCCGAGGGCGGCCAGGGCGACGAGGTCCGTCGTCCCGGCGCGCAGCGCGACCAGCAGGATGCCGAGCAGCATCACCGCCGACCCGCCGGCGGTGTAGAGGACGAAGCGGTTGGCGGCATCGCGCCGGGCGGCCGGGTCGCCGTCGTCCCCCCAGACCGCCACCAGGAACCACATCGGCACCAGGACGACCTCGAAGGCCACGAAGAACACCACGAGGTCCAGGGCCATGAAGGTCGCGACCGCGCCGCCGCAGACCGCGAGGATGCAGGCGAGCAGCCCGGCCGTGCGGCCCGGTCGAGGCTCCACGGTCACCGTGTAGCCGACCACGAGCAGCGTCAGCAGGCAGGTCAGCAGCACCAGCGGCGCCGAGACGCCGTCCAGCCCGAGGTGCATCCGGACGCCGAGGGCCGGCACCCACGGCACGTCGAGGTCGAGCCCCACGTCGCCGCGGGCCCAGGGGCGCGCCTCGACCACCGCCACGACCGCGAGCACGAGAGTGACCGCCGACGCCAGGCCGGCCGCGACCAGGGCCGGCATGCGGGCAGGCCGCAGCGCCAGCAGGCCGACGGCCGTCAGCAGGGGGACGGCGACGAGCGCCGGCAGCAGCCACGTCATGTCAGGCTCACCAGCCCGAGCACCACGGCACCGGCCAGCACCCAGCCGAGGTAGGAGGTGACGACCCCGGTCTGCAGGCGCCGCAACGCCGTCCCCGCCCACGTCGAGCCGGTCGCGGCTCCGCGCACGTAGGCGTCGACGACGTCGCGGTCGCCGGCCGCCACGACCGCTGCCAGGCGACGGACCGGCCGGACGACGACCGCGCCGACCACGTCGTCCCACCGGTACCCGTCGCGCAGGAAGGCGGCCTGCGCCGGCGTCAGCAGTGCCTCGGCGACGTCGAACCTCGGGGCCGGCCGTCCGGCCAGGGCGGGCAGGAGCCCGATCGCGGCGCCGGCCAGCGCCAGCATCGTGCCGAGCAGGGCCGCCGACACCGAGACGCCGGCCCCGGCGACGGCGGCCGGTGGCGCGGCGAGCAGCAGACCCAGCCCGACCGTGGGGACGGCGAGCGCCACCAGCGGCACCGACATCCGCCGGGGCAGCTTTCCCGGCTCGCTCTCACGCCTGTCGTCCGGACCCGGCGCCAGGACGAGCATCGCGAAGGCGCGCGCGGCGTAGGCGGCCGTGACGAACGTCGTCAGCAGGACCGCCACCAGCACGACCCAGGCCACCGGCATGCCGACGGCTCCCCCGCCGTGCAGCGCGGCCTCCTCGATGCTGGTGACCACCGCCTCCTTGGAGAAGAACCCGCTGACCGGCGGGATACCCGCCAGTGCCGCCAGCCCGATGCCCAGGCCGACGACCAGCATCGGGGAGCGGCGGCCCAGGCCACCCAGTCGGGCCAGCAGCGTCTCCCCGGCGAGGTACGTGATGGCCCCGGCGGCCAGGAACAGCAGGGCCTTGAACGCGGCGTGCGAGAGCAGGTGCAGCAGGCCGGCGTCCCGGCCGCCCTCCCCGGCCACCGCGAGGGCGCAGAGCATCAGGCCCACCTGGCTGATGGTCGACCAGGCCAGCAACCGCTTGAGGTCGTCCTGGGCCAGCGCGGCCAGGGCCGCCCCCAGCGTGGTGACCGCCGCGATCAGCGCCGCGACCACCAGCGCCGCTGGCGCCGCCAGGAACAGGGGGTGCAACCGGGCGAGGACGAAGACGCCGGCGGCCACCATCGTCGCCGCGTGGATCAGGGCGGAGACCGGCGTCGGGCCCTCCATCGCGTCCGGGAGCCACGAGTGCAGCGGGAACTGGGCGGACTTGCCGACGATCCCGGCCAGCAGCAGCAGCGCGGCGAGCGTCGCCACGGACGTCGGGATCTCGCCGTTCGCCGCAGCGGTCAGGATCTGGCCGACGGACGACGTCCCGGCCTCCGCGAGCAGGACGACGACACCGAGCAGGAAGCCGACGTCCCCGACCCGGGTGACGAGGAACGCCTTGACCGCCGCGGCCCGGGCGGCCGGGCGCTCGCTGTGGTGCCCGACGAGGAGGTACGAGCACAGGCCCATCACCTCCCAGCCGATCAGCAGCAGCACGACGTCGTCGGCGTGGACGACGAGCAGCATCGCGGCCGTGAACAGGGAGACGCTGGCGGCGTACGCCGGGTAGCGCTCGGGCTCCGGCGCGGCATCGGCAACAGTGTCGGCGCCCGGCACGCCGGTGGCGACGGCGTCGTGCGCCTCGTGCCGCAGGTAGGCCGCGGAGTAGACCTGCACGCACAGGGCGACGAAGCACACCGCCACGGCGACGACACCGGCGAGGGCGTCGGCCCGCAGGTCGAGGGAGATCACCGGGCCGCCGGTGAGCGCCTCGCCGAGCAGGGTGACGCCGGTCGTCGCCGACCCGCCGCCCCACGTCGCGCCCGCCTCGACCAGCGCCGCGACGAGCGCGACCGCGGCCCCTGCCACACCGCACGCGACGGCGGCGGCACGCGACCCGCGTCCGATCGGCAACCCGACGAGTGCAGCAAGGGCGGGGGCGAGCACCACCGCGAGGACGACGGCGGTCACGTCGTGGTCCCGTCGGGCCGCGCGGCCTCGCCGAGCGAACGGGCCTCGCGCACGTCTGAGCCCGACGTGCGCCGGAACAGCAGCAGCACGACGGCGAGCGCGAGCCCGATCTCCGCCGCCGCGATCGTGATCACGAACAGCGTCAGGACCTGACCGCCGAGCAGCTCGTCCGCGGTCGCCGCGTCGGCCGTCACGAGCAGCAGGGTGACCGCGTTGAGCAGCAGCTCGGCACCGATCAGCACCAGCACGGCGTTGCGACGGGCGAGCAGCCCGTACACACCGAGCCCGGCGAGCACGGAGGCCAGCAGGTACGGCCCGGCGGCGTCGATCACGAGTCGCCGCCGTCCCCGCGCGAGATCACGAGAGCGCCGACGAGGGCCGCCAGCAGCAGCAGCGACAACAGCTCGAACGGCAGCACCCACGAGCCGAAGAGCACCTCGCCGACGGACTCGGCCTGCCCGCGCTCGGGGCGCAGCTGAACCTGCCGCTCCCCCGCGAACGCCAGCAGGCTGCCGCCGACGAGCGCGGTGGTGGCCACCCCGGCCACCGCGGCCCCGATGCGCGTCGCCAGCGGGGAGTCGAGGTCGTCGCTGCGGCCGATCGGTGCGCGCGTCAGCATCAGGGCGAACAGCACGAGGACGACGACCGCGCCGACGTAGACCAGCACCTGCACGAGCGCCACGACTTCTGCACCCAGCACCAGGTACACGCCGGCGAGGGACCCGAGCGTGACCACCAGCCAGAGCGCGGCGTGCACGACCTGGCGGCTGGTGACGGCGAGCAGCCCCGACCCGGCGGCCAGCACGGCGAGGGCGGCCAGCACGACGTCCAGCGCCGTCATTCGGTCGCCTCAGCGGGCGGCTTTCGTGCCGCGCGCGGCGGCTGGGTCTCCTTCGGCGGCGGGGCGGCGGGGTCGAGGGC
>DASROP010000165.1:0-31194 GCA_035646835.1 Actinomycetales bacterium
GGCCCGTTGCCCGTCTCGGCCAGCGCCGCGTACCGGTCGCCGCCGATCGGCACCGTGCGCTGGATCCAGAGGTCGCGTCCTGCCTGCCACGACCCGACCTCGGCGAGGCTGCCGTCGTCCGCCACCCGGATCGCGGCCAGCGAGCTGCCGGCGTCCCCCGAGACCGGCAGCACCGCCTGGCGCAGGTCGGGGTCGTAGGAGAACTGCCGGGAGTCGTGCTCGACCTCGGTGAACCCGTTCGGGTAGATGAGCACGTCGACCTGGGTCGGGGCGCTCAGGTCGGACAGGTCGAACGTCGAGACCTGCGCACCGCGGGTCGCTCCGGTCTCCGGGTCCGCGTCCTGGCCCACACCCAGCAGCATGTCGTCGCCGATCGGGTGCAGGTAGGCGGAGTAGCCGGGGATCTTCAGCTCACCCATCACCGCGGGCGCGGACGGGTCGGAGAGGTCGACGGTGTAGAGCGGGTCGGTCTGCCGGAACGTGACGACGACCGCGAGGTTGCCGAACCAGCGGACGGCGCGGATCTGCTCGCCCTTGCCGAGACCGCCCACCTGCCCGACCTGCTCGAGCTCGGCCCCGCTCTCGGCCAGCACGGTGACGGCGGCGTCGGTGCCCGTGCCGCTGCTCCGGGTTGTGGCGACCCGGAGGTTCCCGTCCTGCGCGCTCATCGCCCAGCGCCCCATCAGGTAGCCGTCGACGGAGCCCGAGGCGAGGTAGTCGGTGCTGGTACCGCTGCTCGTGTCGAAGCCGTGCAGCTGGGTGGTGCCGGCGTCCGACGGGCCCATCCACCCGCCCGCGGTCGTCGCGACGTAGAGACGGTCGGTGCTGGCGTAGACGAGGCTGCCGTCCGCCGTCACGGCGTCGGTGTCGACGGTGGGGACGTCGGCGGCCGTCGCGTCGAGCGTGAGCACCGTGAGGACGCCGAGCCCCGCCGGGTCGGTCGGGTGGGAGACGTCCTGGCACTCCACCACAGGCGTGCGCTGCGTGACCTCGCCGTCGCGGTCGCGCTCGACGCGGCTGGGCAGCCACCCCTCGGCGGGCACAGCCTCGAGGATCTCGGTGTTCCGGGCGGTGGCGGCGTCCTCGTCGACGGAGCCGTCGGGCCGGGGCTGCGGCTGCTCGAATCCGATCGTGGGCTGGCTGGAGAGGACCACGCGGACCGCGCCGTCGTGCTCGCGGGCGGAGAGGTAGCCGGCCTCGATCTCCTCGGTGCGGACGACCTGCGGGTCGCTCGGGTCGGCCAGGTCCACGACCGTCAGCACCGTGGTGGGGACGGCGTGGAAGGGTCGTTGCGGCGGCTCCACCGGCATCGGCATCGGCAGCGGTTCGGGCAGCGGCATCGGCGCCGGTTCCGGTGCCGGTGCCTTCTGGACGTCGGGAGCCGGCAGAGGCTCCGACGTGACCGGCTCGTCGGTGAAGAGCGGCTCGGCCGCACCACGCATCACGCCCTGGTCCATCGGCATCGCGAACTGGCTCTGCCCGATCACGAGCACGCGGTCGCCGAGCAGCAGGAGCTCACTGGCCATCTGCTGGCCGGTCTCGAGGCTGGCGAGCCTGCGCGGGGAGTCCCCGCTGACGTCGACGACGTACAGCGTCCCCCCGCTGGTGGCCAGGAGCAGCGAGCCGTCGGTCTTGACCAGGTCCGGCTCGTCGACGCCGGCCTCCTGGAGGTTGGTCCCGGTCGGTCCGTTGCCGACCGCGTCACCCGACGACAGCGGTGCGGCGGACTCGGCCGCCACGGCGGTCCCGGCGCCTGCCATCGACTCGTCCGCGGAGTCACGACCCCCGAAGGCGTCGGCGACCGTCGTCCAGAATCCACCACCGCGGCCGCCGTACTGCAGCCCCCAGGGCCCGACCATGTCGCGGGCGGAGTCGGTGAACCAGGCGTCGACGTCCGCGCAGCTGCCGAAGGGCGTCAGGTTCGCGGCAGAGGCCTGCTGGGAGGTCGTGATCGCCGGGACGGCCACCGCGAGGGCCACGACGCCGACGACGGCGGCGATGCGGCGCCCGCGCCGACGGCGGGGGGACGGCTGGTTCTCGGTCGTGCTCACGGCTGCTCCTGAGGTCGGTGACTGCGCGTGAGACGCAGCCGGCCGGTCCGCGGTTCCCTGCTGCGCGACGCGGCGACGCGATTGGAGAGCGTGACGGCCCTCCGCCTATCCTGAGCCGGCGCGATGACCATGGGCCGGCGGACGTCAGGAGGAACGGTGCTGGTGCGACGCCTGCTCGTGGCCCTGCTTGCGCTCCTCGGCATCGCGGCGCTCGCCGGCGGCATCGGGCTGCGCACCGTCTGGCTCCCCGACGACGAGGTCCGGGCCACGTTCACGACGGACGAGGGGGCCCCCGTGCTCGTGACCGCGCCCGGCGTCCTGGAGACGCGTCCCGGGCCGGTCACGGTCGAGGCGACGACGCCCGACGACGCGCCGGTGCTGCTGGCGATCGGCCGCGAGGGCGACGTCGAGGCATGGGTCGGTGAGGCCGCCCACACGACGCTGACCCAGTTCACGACGGAGCACACCCTGACCGGAGAGACGGTCGAGGGCGAGGCCGAGGTGCCGAACCCCGCCGGCTCGGACCTGTGGGTGCAGGTCGAGGACGGCGAGGGGACGGCCACCCTCGAGTACGCGGCCACCGGGGGCAGCTACGTGCTGCTGGCGGCCTCGGACGGCGCCGCCCCGGCCCCCCAGGAACTGACCCTGACGTGGCCGCATGAGGTGAGCACCCCGTGGTCGCCCCCGCTGATCGTGCTGGGGGCGTTGCTGGTCGTCGGCGCCGCCGCGCTGACCGTCGTCCTGTGGCGCGGCTCGCGGGCGGGTCGGTCGTGACGGGCCGTCGCGCTGCGGCACTGGCCTGCGTCGTCGTGCTGGCGGGATGCTCCTCCGAGCTGCCGCAGCCGAACCCGCAGGAGGTCCCCGACCGGGTCCCGGTGGTGGCGGACGTCCAGGCCGACCGGATCCAGGGCGAGCTGGAGGCGGCGCTGGCGGCCGGCGACGAGGGCCTCGACCCGGCGCCGCTCGCCACCCGCGTCACCGGCAGCGCCCTCGAGCTCCGGCAGGCCCGCTACACGATCCGGCGCCAGCTGCCCGACCAGGCTGCGCCGACGCCGCTGGGCGGGGAGCGCGTGGTCGACATCGTGCCGACCACCGAGGGCTGGCCGCGCTACTACGTCACGGTCACCCGCGCGGACCCCGCGGCGGTACCCCAGCTGCTGCTGATGACCCAGAACGGGTCCCGCGACCCCTACCAGCTGACGACCTTCGCGACCCTGCTGCCGGGCGTCACGCTGCCGACCACGGCCCCGGCGACCGAGGGCAGCGAGGCGCTGCCCCCCGACGAGGCGAGCGGCCTGGCCGCCACGCCCGACGCCGTGGCGGCGCAGTACGCCGACGTCCTCACCACGGGCACCGCCAGCGAGTTCGCCGGCGCCTTCGCCGAGGACGCCTTCTACACGCAGGTCGCGGGGGAGCAGGCGGCGGAGTCCGCGGCCGTCGGCGCCTTCTACGGCTACGGCGTCACCCACGTCCCACGCCAGGACGCGGCCTGGGCGGTCCGGACCGCGGACGGCGGCGCGATCGTGATGGCCGTCCTCGACAGCGTTCGCACCTTCACCATCACCGCTCCCGGCGCCAAGCTGCCCCTGCCGCCGGACCTCGCCGTCCTCGCCGGCAAGCCGGAGGCGACGGGCTCGGCCACGGTCACGTCCACCGAGGTGGTGGCCTTCTCGGTGCCGCCCGAGGGCAGCGAGGACCAGATCCAGGTGCTCGGCGCCGCCCGCGGCGCCGTCGCCGCATCAGCCCCGTGACCCTGACCGACTCGATGAAGGACTCCTCCCGATGACGCAGCCCCCCACCCCGCCCCCGGCAGCGCAGATCAACCTGCGCGGCGCCGTCGACCTCTCCGGCCTGGCCAAGCCGGGACAGCCGCCGGCCGGCGGAGCACCCGGGACGCCGGCCGGGGCCCCCGGTTCGGTCGTGGTCGACGTCACCGAGGCCACGTTCGGGGACGTCGTCCAGCAGTCGACGACCGTGCCCGTCGTGGTGGACCTCTGGTCGCCGCGGGCGGAGGCGTCCCGCCAGCTGTCGGCGGATCTCGAGCGGCTCGCCGAGGAGTACGCGGGCCGGTTCCTGCTCGCGCGCGTGGACGTCGACGCCAACCCGCAGATCGGGCAGGCCTTCCAGGTCCAGGCCATTCCCGCCGTGGTCGCCGTGATCAAGGGACAGCCGGTCCCGCTGTTCCAGGGCGCCTACCCGGCGGACCAGATGCGCCAGGTGCTGGACGAGCTGCTCCGTGTCGCCGCCGAGAACGGTGTCACCGGCCGCGTCGAGGTCGCCGAGCCGGCGCCGGACGACGACGCCCCGCCGGAGGAGCCACCGCTGCCGCCGCTCCACCAGGAGGCCTACGACGCCATCGAGCGCGACGACCTGGAGGGCGCCGCAGATGCCTACCGCCGCGCCCTGGCCGCCAACCCCGCGGACGCCGACGCGACTGCCGGCCTGGCCCAGGTCGAGCTGATGCGCCGGACGAGCGGTGTGGACACCGCCCAGGCCCGGGCGGATGCCGCCGCCGACTCCCGCGACGTCGAGGCGGCCCTGCTGGCGGCCGACCTCGACGTGGTGGGCGGCCATGTGGACGATGCGTTCGCCCGGCTGATCGAGACGGTCCGGATCACCGCCGGGGACGAGCGGGAGCGTGTGCGCCTGCGGCTGGTCGAGCTCTTCGAGGTCGTGGGCACCGGCGACGACCGCGTCGCCAGCGCCCGCAGGGCCCTCGCGAACGCGCTCTTCTGAGCGCGATGGAGGCGGGGCCGCTCAGCCGACGGGTGCCTGCACCCCGGTGAGCAGGCCGACCGGACGACGCAGCACCGCGGTCGCCGCGACCACCATCAGGTCGGCAAGCATGACCGCCGGTGTGCCGGACCGGTCGCCGTGCAGCTCCAGCAGCAGGGACTCCTCCCCGTCGGTCACGCCCAGGCCGACGACGTACTGGACACCCATCCTGGCCAGCAGGGCCCGCTCCGCCTCGTCGGCGGCCTCGTCGTCCGAGTCGACGACGAAGACCGCGCACGTCGCCACGGCGTGCGCGGTCAACGGGTAGTCCTCGAGCAGGACGTGGGTGTCGACCATCAGGTCACGCGCCGAGCGGTCGGTCCCTCGGGCCCGACGCAGGCCCATCGCGACCGTCTCCAGCCGGCCGGCCGCGTTCACCCTGCTGACGTTCCACCGGTCCAGGTGGCACGGAGCCAGCAGCCGCTCGCCCAGCCAGCGCAGCGCCGCGGCGGGCGTGCCGTCGAGCTCCGCCCAGCCGTCGCTCGCCCCTTCCGCGAGAGCGGCCAGCGCGTCCGGCAGCGTGACGGCCGAGCCGTCGTCCCGCCTGAAGCGCCGAGCCGGCGCCACCCAGCGCGGCCGCGGCAGCCGCTCGCTGATCGCGGAGTCGAGCACCGACCCGATCACCACCTGGGCCCCGCGTCGTTTGGCCGCGTACTGGGCGTCGTCCGCGGCGTTGAGCAGCCCCCGCGGCTCGGTGCCGACCGGGCCGGTGGCGACGCCGCAGCTGACCGTCGTCCGCCGTCCGGCGGCCTCGAGGTGCCCGGCGGTCGCCTCCACGACCTCGACGGCGACGGTCCTGGCCGGCCCCGGGAGCAGGACCGCGAACTCGTCGCCGCCGATCCGGGCGAGCACGAAGTCCTCCAGGCCGGCGGCCGCGTGCGCCAGCGCGTCGGCCACGGCGACGATGGCCCGGTCGCCGGCCTCGTGGCCCTCGCTGTCGTTGACCTGCTTGAGGCCGTTGACGTCGCAGAGGACGACGGTGGCTCCCGGGCCGTCGGGACCCAGCCAGGCCGCCAGCGTGTCGTCGAGGACCCGGCGGTTGGCCACACCGGTGAGGGGGTCCTGGAAAGCCAACCGCGACAGGCGTTGCAGCTGCTCGGCGTGCGTGACGACGTCCCCGACGATGCCGGCCACCTGACGCGCTCGCGGCAGGTCCTCGGGGCCGAACGCCGGGCCGGTGGTGCGGGTGGCGACCAGCTCGCCCCACTGCCGGCCGGACTCGGTGACCTGTACGGAGAGCAGCGAGTCCTGCCCGAGCCGGTCGAGCATCCGCGCCGCGGCCTCCGGGCAGGGCCGGCCGCGCTGGTAGACGACGCCGCCGCGACCCTCGAAGTCCAGGATCTCCGCGTACTCGGAGATCGGGTAGCTCTCGTCGGTGGGGAGGGTGCCGTGCGGGTCCGCAGCCAGGCCGGCGTTGACGAGCGTGCGCAGCACCCCCCGGTCACGCTCCCACCGGGACAGGGACAGCCCGTCGGCGTCCAGGGCCCGGCGCGCCTCCTCGGCCGCCAGCGCGAGCACGTCCTCGAACCGTGCGGTCGACGACATCGCGTGGGCCAGGTCGGCGAGCGCCTGCAAGGGCTCGGGGGCGGCCTCCGGGCGCTCGTTCACGGGCAGATCCTAGGGGCGTGAGGCGTCCCGCGTCCGTGGTTCTGCCTAGGGGGTCAGCCAGACGGCGCCCAGCGGTGGAACGCGCAGGGTCGCGGAGGCGTCCATCCCGTGCCAGGGGGTCGGTTCGGCCCGGACCTCGCCCAGGTTGCCGACGCCCGAGCCCCCGTAGGCCTCGGCGTCGGTGTTGACGACCTCGCGCCACGTCCCCGCCGAGGGCAGCCCGACCCGGTATCCCTCGTGGGGGGTGCCCGAGAAGTTGACGACGCACACGAGCGGGTCCCCGGCCGCGCTGCGGCGGACGAACGAGAACACGTTGTGCAGGGTGTCGTTCGCGTCGATCCACTCGAAGCCGGCCGGGTCGGCGTCCAGCTGCCAGAGGGCGGGCGTCTCGCGGTAGCGGCGGTTGAGGTCGCCGACCAGCGCGTGGACGCCGGCGTGCACCGGCTGGTCGAGCAGCCACCAGTCGAGGCTGCGCGACTCGGCCCACTCGGCCTCCTGCCCGAACTCCGAGCCCATGAACAGCAGCTGCTTGCCCGGGTGGGCCCACATGTACGCGAGAAAGGCGCGCAGGTTCGCCAGCTGCTGCCACCGGTCGCCGGGCATCTTGCGCAGCAGCGAGCCCTTGCCGTGCACCACCTCGTCGTGGCTGATCGGCAGCACGAAGTTCTCGCTGAACGCGTACATCAGGGAGAACGTCATCCGGTGGTGGTGGTACTGGCGGTGCACCGGGTCCTCGGCCACGTAGCCGAGGGAGTCGTGCATCCACCCCATGTTCCACTTCATCCCGAAGCCGAGGCCGCCGAGGTGGGTCGGCCGGGTGACGCCCGGCCAGGCGGTCGACTCCTCGGCGATCATCACGGCGCCGGGCACCCGCTTGTAGACAGTGGCGTTCGTCTCCTGCAGGAACGCGATCGCCTCCAGGTGCTCGCGCCCGCCGTAACGGTTCGGCGCCCACTCGCCGTCCTCGCGGGAGTAGTCGAGGTAGAGCATCGACGCGACGGCGTCCACGCGCAGACCGTCGATGTGGAACTCCTCCAGCCAGTACAGCGCGTTCGCGACGAGGAAGTTGCGCACCTCGGGCCGTCCGTAGTCGAAGACGTAGGTGCCCCAGTCCTTCTGCTCGCCCTTCCGCGGGTCGGGATGCTCGTACAGTGGCGCGCCGTCGAAGCTGGCCAGCGCCCAGGAGTCCTTCGGGAAGTGGGCCGGTACCCAGTCGAGGATCACGCCGATCCCGGCCTGGTGCAGGCGGTCGACGAGGTAGCGGAAGTCGTCGGGGTGCCCGAAGCGCGCCGTCGGCGCGTAGTAGCTCGTGACCTGGTAGCCCCACGACCCGCCGAACGGGTGCTCGGCCACCGGCAGCAGCTCGACGTGCGTGAACCCGGTCGTCGTCACGTACTCGACGAGCTGGTCGGCGAGCTCGCGGTAGCTCAGCCCCTGCCGCCACGAGCCCAGGTGCACCTCGTAGGCGCTCATCGGCCCGGTGTGCGGGTCGCCGTCCGCCCGCGCGGCCAGCCACCCGTCGTCCGCCCAGTCGTGCGCCGACTCGACGACCATCGACGCGGTGGACGGCGGCACCTCGGTGCCGTACGCCATCGGGTCGGCCTTCTGCCGCCACTGACCGTCCGCCGCGAGGATCTCGAACTTGTAGCGGGTGCCGGCGCCGGTGCCGGGGACGAACAGCTCCCAGACCCCGCTCGCCCCGAGCGAACGCATCGCGTGGCCCTGGCCGTCCCAGTGGTTGAAGTCGGCGATCACGCGGATGGCGCGCGCCCGCGGGGCCCAGACGGCGAACGACGTGCCGGTGACGTCGCCCATCCGGCCCGGGTAGCGGCGCACGTGCGCGCCGAGGACGTCCCACAACTGCTCGTGCCGGCCCTCGGAGATCAGGTGCCGGTCGACGTCCCCGACGGTCGGCAGGTAGCGGTAGGGCTCGTCGACGACGGTCTCGGGATGGTCGGGGTAGGCCACGGCCAGCCGGTAGTCCGGGACGTCCGCGTACGGCAGCACCCCCACCCAGATGCCGTGCGCCTCGTGCCGCAGCGCGGTGCGGGTGCCGTCGGCGGTGAACGCCTCGACCCGGTCGGCGAGGGGGCGGCGGGTGCGTACGGTCACCCGACCTGCGTGCACGTGGGCCCCCAGGACGTCGTGCGGCAGGGCGTGCGTGCCGTGGGCGACGGCCTCGAGATCGCCGGCCGCGACTGGACGGGGGGTGGGGGTGGACGTGGTGGACTGCGGGGCGTCGACCATCCGATCAGTCTGTCGAGAGTCCGTGACGACGGCAAAGGCGGGCCGCTACGGTCGAGCAGATGACCGCGTCGGCAGACCGGACGACGTCGGGTCAGCACCGGCGCGGGGGCGTGCCGACGGCGCTGGCGGTGGCGCGAGACCGCGGTGGCACCCAAGTTCGACCCCGCCGTCGTCGAGGCCTTCAGCGACGGCGCCGAGGAGCTGTTCGCCGGCCTGAAGTCGCCATACCTACGTGGGCACTCCCGCGGGGTCGCCGCCTGTGCGAGGTGCTCTCGTCCGCCGGTCGACGGCTCGCGAGGTCGAGGTGCTGGCGCTGCTGGCGCGGGGCGCGTCGAACCGGCAGGTCGCACGGCACCTCGGAATCGCGACCACGACGGCCGGCAACCACATCGAGCGCATCTACGCCAAGAGCGGCGTCTCCACCCGGGCCGCCGCCACGCTCTTCGCCATGCAGAACGGGGTGCTGCGCTCGCTCGACCCGCTGTGGTGACGGGCTACCGGCGGGCGCGGCGTGGCGTCCACGTCTCGTACATGCGGGTGGCGACGACGACGCCCGACACCGCGGTCAGCGCAGCCACCGACCACACGGCGGCCCGCAGGCCGAACGCGTCGGCGATCACCCCCGCCAGCAGCGCACCCACCGCGAACCCGCCGTCACGCCAGAGCCGGTAGACACCGACGGCCCGGGCCCGCCAGGCCGGGTGAGCCACGTCCGCGACGGCCGCCAGGAGGGTTGGATACACCATCGCGGTCCCTGCGCCGAGCAGCATGGCCGCGAACGCCCAGGTGGTGAACGTCTCGCCCGCGGCGACGATCCCGAGGGCGACCGCCTGGGTGCTCATCCCGCCGACGATGAGCGGCTTCCGGCCGATGCGGTCCGAGAGCCTGCCGGTCACCAGCTGCCCGAGGCCCCAGACCGCCGGGTACAGCGCGGCGAGCACGCCGATCCGCCAGACCGACAGTCCCGCGGCCGCGAACAGGACGGGGAACAGCCCCCACGCGAGACCGTCGTTGAGGTTGTTCACCAGCCCGGCCTGGCTGGCCGACGACATCGCCGGCTCGCGGACGCTGGTCTGGACGAAGACGGCCCGGTCGGACAGCTCCGAGTGCAGGTGTCCGCCCCGGTCGTCGGGGCGGGTGGTGCGCGCCGCGGACTCGAGGGCGGCATGCGCGCCGGTCTCGCGGACGGCGAGCGTGGACAGGCCGAGACCGAGGCCCGCGAAGGCGATGCCGAGGTAGAAGGGCTCGGGTCGCAGGCCGTACCGCGCCGCGATGTACCCCGTGGCCAGGGCGGTCGCGGCCACGGCGATGTAGCCGGAGGCCTCGTTCAGACCCATCGCCAGCCCCCGGTTGGCGGGTCCGGCGAGGTCGATCTTCATGATCACGGTGGTCGACCAGGTCAGTCCCTGGCTGATGCCGAGCAGCACGTTCGCCGCGACGACCCACCCCCAGTCCGGGGCCCAAATCAGCAGCAGCGGGACCGGCACGGCGACCAGCCAGCCGACGACGAGGACCGGCTTGCGGCCGTAGCGGTCCGCCCACGTCCCGGCGAGGTAGTTCGTGGCGGCTTTCGCGAGCCCGAACGCGAGGATGTAGGTCAGCGCGGCCGTGTACGCCCCGCGCTGGAACTCTCGCTCGGCGATCAGCGGCAGCACCGTTCGTTCCTGCCCGAGCATCCCGCCGACCAGGGCGTTGACGGCGACCAGGATCGAGAACTGGGCTGCGTTGTGGCGCAGCCCGAGGCGTACCGTTCGCACCCCGGTCGTGCCGGGCCGGCTCACGCCCCGCTCAGGGTGCGGCCGTGCCGGCGGGCCCAGTCGTCGGCTCCTCCGGTCATCACGGTGATCCCGCGACGGCCGGCACGCTCCAGCACGCTCGCCGCGGTCATCGCCCGCTCACCGTGCCCGCACATCACGACGACCGGCCCGTCCGGGACCTCGTCGATGCGCCCGGCCAGCTCGCCGAGCTCGACGTGGGCGGCCCCCGGCACGTGGCCGCTCGAGAACTCGGACGCCTGGCGGACGTCGATCACCGCGGACGCGCTGCCCGGCGGCTCGTCCGGAGCCCGGACGTCCTCTGGCGTGGTCAGCGCGGTGACGGTCGTCGGCTGACCTCCCGCCGTCCAGGCGTCCATCCCGCCGGCAAGCTCGCCGGCCAGGTTGGAGACACCGACCTTGAGGGCCTGCCACCTGATCTCGTCCGGGTCCTGGTCGGCCGCCCGGACGACGACCAGCGCGCGCTCGTGGGACGCGAGCCAGCCCAGCCAGGTCGCGAACACGGGTCGTAGGGGGATGCTGAGCGCGCCGGGCACGTGTCCGGCCGCGAACTGGTCGACGGGTCGGACGTCGATCATGTCGGCCCCGTCGGCTCGCAGCGCCCCTACCTGTGCAACGGTCAGCGACGGCAGCCCGGCTGACGAGGGGAGGTCGGGGCCTCGCCGGTTCACCTCGGCCAGCCGCAGGAAGTACGGGGGGAAGGACCCGAGGCTGCCGAGCAGGGAGGCGACGAACGCGTCCTCGTCCTCCGCGTCCAGCAGGGCGTTGGTGGCCTTCTCTCGTCCGATGGTGCTGGTTCTGTCGGCTCCGGGTGGCGCCGAGCAGAACGATCCGGCGCCGTGGGTGGGCCACACGGCGACCTGGTCGCCGAGAGTCAGGAGCCGTTGCAGGGATCGGTACTGCGCGCGGGCGAGCTCCTCGGTGCGGTCCGGGGCCACGAGGTCGGTGCGGGCGGCCGCACCCACGATCAGGGACCCTCCGGTGAACACGCCCAGTGGCTCGTCACCGTCGAGGAGGGTGAAGGCGAGGTGCTCGCCGGTGTGGCCCGGGGTACTCAAGGCCTGCAGCCGCAGGCCGCCGAGATCGACCTCGTCGCCGTCCGCCAGCCCGGTGTGGGGGTACCGCCGAGCGCCGGCCGCAGAGGCCAGGACGGTCGCGCCGTCGGTGGCGGCGAGCGCGAGGGCACCCGTCACGAAGTCGGCGTGCAGATGGGTGTCGGCCGCGAACGCGACCGTCAGGCCGCGTTCGGCCGCGGCGGCCCGGACGGCGCGCAGGTCCAGGCTGGCGTCCACGACCAGGGCCCGTCCGTCTCCGATGTCGACGAGGTACGCGCTGTTGCCGAGCCCCTCGTCCACCACGGGCAGGACGGTCGGTCCGGTCATGTCTGCTCCTCCACGCTCGTCCGCAGCGCGTTCGCGACCCTCCATGAAACGCTTGAAGAATGCGCTGGCTGCGATAGGCTTGTCAAGCGATTCCTTGAGGATGGGGTGCGGGATGGGCGACCGGGCGGCCAAGGACTCGCTCTTCGACGCCTTGTCCGGGGTCGCGAAGGCGATGGGCAACGGCCGCAGGGCCGAGATCGTGGACGTTCTCGCCCAGGGCGAGCGGTCGGTGGACGAGCTGGCGACCGAGCTGGGGCAGAGCCTGGCGAACACCTCCCAGCACCTGCAGCACCTGCTGCGCGCGGGGCTCGTCCGCACCCGCAGGGAGGGGACCCGGATCCACTACTCCCTGGCGGGTGCGGAGGTGGGGCGGCTGTGGGCGTCGATCCGCGATGTCGCCGTCCAGCACGTGGCGGAACTCGACCAGCTCGCCGCGAACTACCTCGGCGACCGGTCCGGCCTGGCGACGATGACCCGGGAGGAGCTCACGAACAGGCTGCGGGACGGTGACGTCGTCGTCCTGGATGTCCGCCCGGAGCCGGAGTTCACGGCCGGGCACATCGCCGGTGCGGTGTCGCTCCCGGTGTCTGAGCTGACGCGACGGCTGCGTGAGCTGCCCAAGTCCGAGCAGGTCGTGGCGTACTGCCGCGGCCCGTACTGCGTCTTCGCCGACGACGCCGTCCGCACGCTCCGGCGACGCGGCTACCGCGCCGCCCGCCTCGAGGACGGCTACCCGGAGTGGGCCGGCGCCGGCTTGCCGGTCGGAACGAGCTCCTGACGTGGCCACGGTGGTCAGTGAGCACCCCGGCCTGGTGGGCCGGCCTGTGTACCTGGACTACAACGCCACCACGCCGGTCGACCCGCGGGTGGTCGAGGCGATGCTCCCGGTCCTGACGACCGGCTTCGGCAACCCGTCCAGCGGGCACGTCTTCGCCGACGGGCCCCGCGCGGCCCTGGACGGTGCTCGCGGCCTGGTCGCCGACCTGGTCGGCGCTCGCTCACGGGAGATGGTCTTCACCGGCAGCGGGTCGGAGGCCGATGCGCTCGCGGTGCGCGGCGCCGTCCTCGCCGCCCTCCACGACGGCGCCACCCACCCGCACGTGATCACCCAGGTCACCGAGCACCCCGCGGTCCTGGCAGCGTGCCGCGCCCTTGAGTCCGAGCACGGGGCGGAGATCACGTACCTGCCCGTCGACAGCCACGGCATCGTCGACCCGGACGACGTCGCGGCGGCCATCACGTCACGGACCGTGCTCGTCTCGGTGATGCACGCCAACAACGAGACCGGCACGGTGCAACCGGTCGCCGACATCGCCGCCGTGACGCGGGCCCATGGCGTCCTGCTGCACACCGACGCTGCCCAGAGCGTCGGAAAGGTCCCGGTCGACGTGGGCCGGCTCGGCGTCGATCTGCTCACCCTCGTCGGGCACAAGATGTACGCCCCCAAGGGCATCGCCGCCCTGTACGTACGAGACGGCGTCCGGCTCAGTCCTCTGGTGGGAGGGGGCGGGCAGGAACGCGGCCTGCGGGCCGGTACGGAGAACGTCGCCCTCGCCGTCGCGCTCGGCGCCGCGGCGGCGCTGGCCGGCGACGCCATCGATGCCGGAGAGCCACGCCGACTGGCGGAGTTGCGCGACCTGCTGTCCGCCGAGCTGAGGCACCGGCTACCTGGCCGGGTCCACGTCCACGGTCATCCCACCCAGCGCCTGCCGCACACGCTCAACCTGCGCATCGACGGCGCCCGGGCCCAGCAGCTGTTGGCCCGCGTACCCGGCCTGGCCGCCTCCACTGGGTCGGCCTGCCACACCGGCCGGGACGAACCCTCCGAGGGCCTTCGCGCACTCGGCCTCAGCCGCGACCAAGCACTCGCGGCGATCCGGCTGTCACTCGGTCGCTGGACCACCCCCGAGCAGACCAGCGCCGTGGCCGCCATGCTCGCGAGTGCAGCCGCGTAGTTCTTACGTCACGTCCCGGCTGACGGCCAGGAGCGTGCCGCCGACAGCCAGCGCGGTCGCGTAGGCGACGAGGACCAACCCGCCTTGCCACGGGCTGAGGAAGTCTTGCGTGGTCAGCGAGATCTGGGTGAGGGCGTTGCCGGCGGGCCCGGGTAGGTAGAGCGTCCATGCATCGAGGGCGGGGATGTTGGTGATGACGGGTTCGACGACGAACAGGTAGATCAGCAGCCCAACGACGGTGGCGACCTGATCGCGAACCAGCGCGCCGAGGGCGACGCCGATGACGGCATAGGCGATGTACGCGGCGGCGACACCGAGGAGTGTGCGCGGGATGCCGTTTCCGGTCAGGGAGACGTCGATGCCCTTGGTCGCGAGCCAGGGCAGCACAATCGCGCTGACGGTGGCGATGCAGGCGACCGCGTAGGCGGCGCCGACGATCGCGTAGGCGGCGAGCTTGGCGATGACGACCCGTCCCCGGTGCGGTGTGGCTAGGAAGGTGGCGGTGGCGGTCCGGTGCCGGAACTCGGTGGTGATGGCGATGGCGCCGAGGACGGCGACCAGAGGTCTGGCGCCGGCGGCGATGGCGAACAGGGTCTGTTGGCCGGGTGCGGTGTCCAGCGGTGGGGTGACGGCGTTGTCGGCGAAGGCGATGTTCAGGCTGACGTACAGCGCCACCAGCGCGGTCGAGGCCAGCAGCAGCCACAGCCACAGCCGGGTGGAGAAGAGCTTGGAGAACTCCGCCGCGATCAGCTGGGGCATGTCAGCTCACCTCGTCCAGGGCTCGGGTGTCTGCTGTTGCGGTCAGGGCGAAGAAGACGGACTCGAGGTCGCTGTGCCCGGCGGCGAGCTCGTGTAGCTCGA
This sequence comes from Actinomycetales bacterium, assembly GCA_035646835.1. Lineage (GTDB taxonomy): Bacteria > Actinomycetota > Actinomycetes > Actinomycetales > DASROP01 > DASROP01. The sequence goes on from DASROP010000165.1 coordinate 14,655, forward strand.
TGCGTTCGGCGAAGGCGATCCGGCCGATGCCGTCGGTGTCCAATCCGGTCACCTGCAGGGTCACGGCGTCCGTGCGTTCGACCTGGATGGCGCCAGGCGCTGCCCGTTCGACCGCGGCGCATCCGAGGGCTGCGGCGAGCCTGTCGGCGTGGGGCGTGCGGACCGAGACGCGGGCCTGGACGGCGAACAGCTCGGCCAGTGGTCCCTGCCGGACCAGGCTGCCCCGGTTGATGATGACGACGTGGTCCACGAGCTGCTGCACCTCCGCCAGGACGTGGCTGGAGACCAGGACGGTGCGCCCTTGCCGGGCCAGGTCGCGCAGCAGCTCGCGCATCCACACGATCCCCTCGGGGTCGAGGCCGTTGGCCGGCTCGTCCAGCACCAAGACGCTGGGGTCACCGAGCAGGGCGCCGGCCAGGGCGAGGCGCTGCCGCATGCCCAGCGAGTAGCCGCCCACCGCACGGTTTCCGACGTCGGCGAGTCCGACCATCGCTAGTGCCTCACCGGCCCGGCTCGGTGGGTAGCCGTTGACCCGGCAGTAGGCCCGCAGATGGCCGCGACCGCTGCGAGCGGGGTGAAAGCCGGAAGCCTCGAGCGCGGCACCGACGACGTCGTTGGGTCGGGGCAGGTCGCGGTACGGGCGCCCACCGATGGTCGCCGTGCCGGCGTCCGGGCTGACCAGGCCCAGCAGCATCCTCAGGGTGGTCGTCTTCCCAGCGCCGTTGGGGCCGAGGAAGCCGGTGATCGAGCCGGGTTCGACGGTGAAGCTCAGGTCGTCGACGGCGCGGACGGCGCCGAACCGCTTGGTCAGGGAGGACACGACGATCCGGTTGACGTGTTCGGTCATGCCAGGGCTCCGTTCTCCACCAGGTCAGGGGATCGAGGTCGTTGACGGCGGCGCTACGATGTCCGGAACATACAACATGATGAAGTCACTTCACAATGAGGCTATGGTGAGAAGACAGGACGAGGTGCTCCCGACGTTCGACGCGTTCTTCGAGCTGGCCACCCGGCTGGGTCAGGCGATCGAGCTTGGGCTGGCCGAACGTGGCCTCACGACCTCGCGGGCCGAAGTGCTCTTCCGGCTGCACGGTCGGGGACCGATGGTCCAGCGGGAGCTGAGCCAGGCGTTGCGGTGCACCCCACGCCACGTCACCGCGCTGGTCGATCAGCTCCAGGGGGACAAGCTGGTCGATCGACGGCCGCACCCGACGGACCGACGGGCCACGCTGGTGATCCTCACCGGCAAGGGCAGGAAGCTGGCCGCCCAGATGTTCGCCGACCGCGAGACCTCCGCCCGCCAGCTCCTCGGCGACGTCCCGGGCTCAGACCTGGCGACCACCCTGACCGTGCTGCGCACCGTGCTCGAACGACTCGCGCCGCCGGGCGAACAGCGCGTCAGGGCTCCCGGCTGACGACGTGATCGGCGACGGTCGCCGCGAGCCCCTGGGGTGATCGCCTCATGACGCGGCCGCGTGCGCCGCGGCACCGTCGGGGTGTCGCGGTGATCGTCACCGCGCTCCGAGGAGGCGAGAGCGATGGCGCTGTTCATGGATGTGCACGACCACGTGGAGGGTTTGACGGCCGAGGCCGTCGCGCAGGCACACGCCCGTGACGTCGAGGTGCAGGCAGCTCACGGCGTGAACTACCAGCAGTACTGGTTCGACGAGGGCAGCGGCAGGGTGTTCTGCCTGGTGGAGGCCCCCAGCGCCGAGGCGGCAGTGGCGGTGCACCATGAGGCTCACGGACTCCTGGCGGACTCGATCACCCCTGTCCAGTCGGGCGCGGTCGCCGGTGAGGGCTGAGGTGGGGATGACCCTCGCGGCCAGGCCGGCGTGACGGTCGGCCGCGCGGTGTTCGAGCCCGGCTGGCGCTGGTCGGAGGACGTCCGCCACGTCGCCGGCACCGACTCCTGCCAGGTGGAGCACGTGGGTTACGGCCACCACGTGCACGCCGTCCGGCCGGTCCGGGAGGCAAGAGCATGGAGGATCCGGTGCCTGTCAGAGACCGGATCCCCCATGGAAGCCCAGATCGGGGCCTAGGCCCCGAAGTTTGCGAGGGTGCGCGTGACGGCGCCGAGGGGGACGGCGAGCCAGGCGGGACGGTTGTGGGTCTCGTAGACGACCTCATAGAGCGCCTTGTCGAGCCAGAGCGCACGCCACAGCCGGTCGTGCTCGCGGGGGTCGTGGCCGGTGGTGTGCGAGTAGCCGGCGAGGAACGCCTCGTCGGCGGCCTGGGCCCAGCCCCTCCCCGCCGTGCCCTGGGTGGCCGCGTAGTCGAACGATCGGAGCATGCCGACCACATCGCGGACGGCGACGTCCGGCCGTGTGCGTTCGCTCAAGGGTCGTAGCGGCTCGCCCTCGAAGTCGAGCAGCACCCAGCCACGGACGGGGGAGTGCAGCACCTGGCCGAGGTGGAAGTCGCCGTGGACCCGCTGCAGGTCGGGCAGGGGCCTCTCGCGCAGCCGGACGAGCGAGCGGGCATGGCGCTCGAGGGCTTCGCGGTGGTCGGCCAGCGCCGGGGCAGAGTCGAGCGCCCAGTGCACGCGCGCCCGAAGACCCGACACGAGCTCGTCGCGAGTGGAGTCGTCCGCCGGCGCGTGCCCGAACGCCTCGGCCAGAGCCACGTGCACCTCGGCGGTCGCCGCACCAAGCTCGCGCGCCTGGCGCGTGAAGTCGGTCCCCGCGGTCGCCGCCGCCACCGCGTCGCCCCAGCCGTCGGTGCTCCCGGCCAGGAACTCGGCTGCCACGGCCAGGTGGCCGGTCGCGACCGCCCCCTCACCCGTCGTCCAGTTGCCGTCGGCCCAGCCGGCCGTTCGCGGGACCCTCGTGCACGCGATCGCGGTGAGCCCGGCGGTCACCGTCACCTCCGGGTTCTCCCCGGGGTGCAGGGTCCGGAACACCTTGACCACCAACGGGTTCGGTCCCTCGGCGTCCACGACGACGCTGGTGTTGCTCTGTTCCCCGGTCAGCACCCGTGAGGACGACGGCGGCCCTGGTGGCCGTGTGCCCTCGGGAGTCCGGAGGCTCGCCAGGAGCGCGCCCACGTACGCGGGGTCGTGCGGGCCGTCGTAGACGTGGCGTCCGTCGAGCTCGCCGACGACGGCGGCCTCCGCCCCGACGAGAAGCTCGCCGCGGTGCGTGAGCGGGACCTGCACGACGTCGAGCCGGTCGCCGGAGTCGAGGCCGACGACGAGCACCTCGACGCGGACACCCTCCGGAGCGTCGAGGTGCATGCTGCCCAGCAGGTGCTGCGAGACGCCGCGGCCCTTCGCGGGATACCAGCGTTGGCGCGGCATCCAGGTCGCCAGCAGGTGATCGAGCCCAGGCTCCAGAGCCGTCACGGAGCCTCGACCCGGAGCCACAGGAAGTCACGCGAGCCCAGCGTCACCATCAGCTGACCGTCGTCGTCGACCTGGGGAAAGCCGCCGCCCCCGAACAGGTCGGCCAGCCCCGAGCCCTTGTGCTCCGGCAGGTGCAGCCGCGCTGCCTGGGGGGTGGACGCGAGGTTGTTGACGCACAGGACGGTCTCGTCGTCGATGTCGCTGGAGCCGTCGGCACCTTCGCAGATCCTCAGGTACGCGAGCACCGACTCGTTGTCGGCCTCCAGCGGCACGTAGGAGCCGAGCCCGAACACCGGGTGGCGCTTGCGGATCGCGAGCATCCCCCGGCACCACTGCAGCAGGGACGACGACGTCGAGAGCTGGGCCTCCACGTTGACACCGTTGTAGTGGTAGACGAGCGACTGGACGACGGGCCGGTAGAGCTTGCCCGGGTCGGCCGTCGAGAAGCCGGCGTTGCGGTCGGGCGTCCACTGCATCGGCGTCCGGACCGAGTCGCGGTCGTCGAGCCAGATGTTGTCGCCCATGCCGATCTCGTCGCCGTAGTACAGGCAGGGGCTTCCCGGCAACGACAACAGCAGCGCGTTCATCAGCTCGATCTCCGGCCTGGAGTTGTCGAGCAGCGGCGCGAGGCGCCGGCGGATGCCGACGTTGGCCCGCATCCTCGGGTCCGGCGCGTACCAGCCGTACATCGCGGCCCGCTCCTCGGTGCTGACCATCTCGAGCGTGAGCTCGTCGTGGTTGCGCAGGAACGTGCCCCACTGGCCGCCTCGCGGGATCGCCGGCGTGTCGGCCAGGATGTCGAGGACCGCGTTGGCCTTGCCCTCGCGCACCGCGTAGTAGATGCGTGGCATCACCGGGAAGTGGAAGCACATATGGCACTCGGGCTCGTCGTCGGTGCCGAAGTACGGGACGACGTCGTTGGGCCACTGGTTCGCCTCCGCGAGCAGCACGCGGCCGGGGTACTCGTCGTCCACCATCGTCCGCAGCTCGCGCAGGAACGCGTGGGTGCGCGGCAGGTTCTCGCAGTTCGTGCCCTCCTCCTCGAACAGGTACGGGACGGCGTCCAGCCGGAACCCGTCGATGCCGAGGTCGAGCCAGAACCGGACGACGTCGAACATCGCCGCCTGCACCTCGGGGTTCTCGAAGTTGAGGTCCGGCTGGTGGGAGAAGAAGCGGTGCCAGTAGAACTGGCGCCGCACGGGGTCGAAGCTCCAGTTCGACGTCTCGGTGTCGACGAAGATGATGCGCGCGTCGGAGTACTTCTCGTCGTCGTCGCTCCACACGTAGAAGTCGCCGTACGGGCCGTCCGGGTCGCCTCGGCTCGCCTGGAACCACGGATGGGCATCGGACGTGTGGTTCATCACCAGGTCCGTGACCACGCGCATCCCCCGGGCGTGGGCCTGGCCGACCAGCTCGGTGAACTCCGGCAGCGTCCCGAACTCCGGCAGCACCGCGCAGTAGTCGCTGATGTCGTAGCCGCCGTCGCGCAGCGGAGAGGCGTAGAAGGGCGGGAGCCACAGGCAGTCGACGCCCAGCCACTGCAGGTAGTCGAGCTTGCCGATCAGCCCCGTGAAGTCGCCGGAACCGCTGCCGTTGGAGTCGGCGAAGCCTCGGACGAGCACCTCGTAGAAGACCGCCTTGCGGTACCAGTCGGGGTCGTGCGCGAGGCCGGGCGCGTGCAGGTCGAGACCCTGCAGGGGACCTGGCATGGGCTCAGACCCTCCGGACGTGGACGACGTGGGCGGGGGAGTCGGGGTCGAGCCGCACGAAGACGTGCTCACCCCAGTGCCAGGTGGTGTCGGTGAGCAGGTCGTGCGCACCGAACGAGTCCTGCCAGCCCATCCCGAGTGCGGGCATGTCGAGGTGCACCATCGTCTCCCGGGTCGAGTGCGGGTCCAGGTTGACCACCACGATCACCAGGTCCTCGCGCCCGGTGGGCGACTGACCGGCGGCCAGTCGTTTGGAGTAGGCGATCACGCTCTCGTCGTCGGTCGGATGGAAGGTGATGTTGCGCAGCCGTTGCAGCGACGGGTGGTTGCGCCGGACGTGGTTCAGCCGCGTCAGCAGGGGTTCGAGGCTGGTGCCGCGCTCGAGCGCCCCCGCGAAGTCACGCGGTTTGAACTCGTACTTCTCGTTGTCGATCTGCTCCTCCGCGCCTGGTCGCGCGACGTTCTCGACGAGCTCGTAACCGCTGTAGATGCCCCAGGTCGGAACCAGGGTGGCGGCCAGGACCGCCCGGAGCCGGAACGCCGCCGGCCCCCCGAACTGCATCGTCGGCGTGAGGATGTCGTGCGTGGTCGGCCAGAAGCTGGGCCGCATGAAGTCCGCGCTGCCGGCTGATCCGCCCGTGCTCAGCTCGGTCAGGTACTCGGTGAGCTCCGCCTTCGTGTTGCGCCACGTGAAGTACGTGTACGACTGGTGGAACCCGACCTTGGCCAGGGTGTGCATCATCGCCGGCTTCGTGAACGCCTCGGCCAGGAAGATCACGTCGGGGTGGTCGCGGCTGACCTCCGCGATCAGCCACTCCCAGAACTCGACCGGCTTGGTGTGCGGGTTGTCGACGCGGAAGAGCGTCACCCCGTGGTCCACCCACGTCAGGACGACCCGCAGCACCGCGGCGTAGATGCCGGCCGGGTCGTTGTCGAAGTTGAGGGGGTAGATGTCCTGGTACTTCTTCGGCGGGTTCTCCGCGTAGGCGATCGAACCGTCGGCGCGCGTCGTGAACCACTCCGGGTGCTCGGTCACCCAGGGGTGGTCGGGTGAGCACTGGAGCGCCAGGTCGAGCGCCACCTCCAGCCCGAGGCCGCGCGCCCGGGCCACGAAGGCGTCGAAGTCCCCGAACGTCCCTAGCGAGGGGTGGATCGCGTCGTGGCCGCCGTCCGGGCCACCGATCGCGTAGGGGGATCCAGGATCACCAGGCGCCGGGTCCAGCGTGTTGTTGCGGCCCTTGCGGTTCGTCGTCCCGATCGGGTGGACCGGCGTCAGGTAGGCGACGTCGAAGCCCATCTCGGCGATCGCGTCCAGGCGGCCGGCCGCGGTCCGCAGCGTTCCCGTCGTCCACGTGTCGGTCGCCTCGTCGTAGGTCGCCCCCTCCGAGCGCGGGAAGAACTCGTACCACGAGCCGAACAGCGCGAGCGGCCGTTGCACCCTCAGCGTGAAGGTGGGCGAGACGGTGACCATCTCGCGCACGGGATCGCGGTCGAGGGCTGCCTTGACCGAGGGGCTGGTGCCCGCGGCGAGCCGTGCCTGTGCCGGTCGGCCGGTGTCGCGCAGCCCGGTGGCGGCGTCCCGCAGGTGCGCCGCGTCGGAGGGGTCACGGCCAGGGCTGCCGGCAGCGCGGTCCAGCAGCAGCGCGCCCTCCGTCAGCATCAGCTCGGTGTCGACGTCCGCCGCGACCTTGATCACCGCGTCGTGGTGCCACGTGCCGTAGGGGTCGCTCCAGCCCTCGACGCGGTAGGTCCATTCGCCCTCGGCGTCCGGGACGACGTCCGCCGCGTGCGCATCGGTGCCCGCGTCGAGGAGCGTCATTCGACGGCAACTGTGCTCTGTGCCGTCGGGGCGGAGCAGGACGACGGTCGCCGCGACCGCGTCGTGGCCCTCCCGGAACACCGTCGCGGTGACCGGCACCGCCTCGCCCACGACAGCGCGCGCAGGCCAGCGGCCGCCGTCCACGACGGGGCCGACCTCCAGGACCGGGATGCGGCCGAGGGTGGTGCTCAGGTCGAGGCTGGGTCGATGGTCGGAGGCCAGGCGCGTGCGTCCGGAGGTCACCGCCCGAACCTACCGAGACCCGTGCCGGAGGGGTAACCCGAGCCGGGCTCTCGGTAGCCTCCTCGCCCGTGAGAGCAATCCGCCGGTTCACCGTCCGCACCGTCCTGCCCGACCCGATCGCGGCCCTCGGCGAGCTCGCGCTCAACCTCCGCTGGTCGTGGCACCCGCAGACGCGGGACCTGTTCGAGGGGATCGACCCGACGGACTGGCAGGCCACCCGCCAGGACCCGGTCGCACTGCTCGGGGTGCAGGCGCCGGAGCGACTGGAGGCGCTGGCGGCAGACGGCGACTTCGTCCGGCGCGTCGAAGCCGCGCGCGACAACCTGCGGACCTACCTCACCGAGCCGCGCTGGTACCAGGGCCTGCCCGACGGGGCGCCGGCGTCCATCGCCTACTTCTCCCCGGAGTTCGGCATCACATCGGTGCTGCCGCAGTACTCCGGGGGGCTCGGCATCCTCGCGGGCGACCACCTCAAGGCCGCGTCCGACCTGGGCGTGCCGATCGTCGGGGTCGGCCTGCTCTATCGGAGCGGCTACTTCAAGCAGTCGCTGACCCGGGACGGCTGGCAGAACGAGACCTACCCGGTCTCCGACCCGGACGGGCTGCCGCTCACGCTCCTGCGGGACGGCTCGGGTTCGCCGTGGCTGGTCTCGATCCCGTTGCCGGGCGGCCGCACGCTCAACGCCCACGTCTGGAAGGCGGACGTCGGCAGGGTGCCGCTGCTCCTGCTCGACTCCGACGTGCCCGAGAACGACGAGGCCGCGCGAGTCATCACCGACCGGCTGTACGGCGGGGGTGGGGAGCACCGGCTGCAGCAGGAGATGCTGCTGGGTATCGGCGGCGTCCGCGCCCTGAGGCTGTGGTCGGAGCAGACGGGTGCGCCCGCCCCCGAGGTGTTCCACTCCAACGAGGGACACGCGGGCTTCCTCGGTCTCGAGCGGATCCGCGAGATGGTCGGCGACGGCCTGACGTTCGACGAGGCGCTGCAGGCGGTGCGCGCCGCGACGGTCTTCACCACCCACACGCCGGTACCCGCCGGCATCGACCGCTTCGGCGACGACCAGATCGAGGCGTACCTGCCCGGCGCGCTTCCCGGCCTCGAGCTGGAGCGGGTGCTCTCTCTCGGGGCCGAGGACTACGCGGGCGGCGAAACGGGCGTGTTCAACATGGCGGTGATGGGCCTGCGGCTGGCCCAGCGTGCGAACGGCGTCTCGAAGCTCCACGGCGACGTCAGTCGCGGCATGTTCGAGGGCCTGTGGCCGGGGTTCGACGCCACCGAGGTGCCGATCGCCTCGATCACCAACGGCGTGCACGCCCCCACCTGGGTCGACCGGAGGGTGACCGAGCTGGCCGCGGCGACCATGGGCCGCCCCGACTTCGACCGCGTCGCCGAGGTGCCGTCGTCCGAGGTCTGGCGGGTCCGCGGGGAGCTGCGGGCGCAGCTCGTGGACGACGCACGCCGGCGGGTGCGGTCGTCGTGGCTCAAGCGCGGCGCGACGGCCGCCGAGCTGCGATGGGTCGACGGCGTCCTCGACCCCGACGTGCTGACGATCGGTTTCGCCCGGCGCGTGCCCACCTACAAGCGCCTCACGCTGATGATGCGCGACCCGGAACGGCTGAAGTCCCTTCTCCTGCACCCGGAACGGCCGGTGCAGCTGGTGATCGCCGGTAAGTCGCACCCCGCCGACGACAGCGGCAAGAAGCTGATCCAGCAGCTGGTGAAGTTCGCCGACGACCCGGCGGTGCGGCACCGGATCGTGTTCCTGCCGAACTATGACATCGCGATGGCCCTGGCGTTGTACCCGGGCTGCGACGTCTGGCTGAACAACCCGCTGCGGCCGCTGGAGGCGTGCGGGACGTCGGGGATGAAGGCGGCGCTCAACGGCTGCCTCAACCTGTCGATCCTCGACGGCTGGTGGGACGAGTGGTTCGACGGCGAGAACGGCTGGGCGATCCCGACGGCGGACGGCGTCGATGACGCCGACCATCGCGACGACCTGGAGGCCGAGGCCCTGTACGAGCTGATCGAGGGGTCGGTGGCGCCGCGGTTCTACGACCGCGACGCCGAGGGGTTGCCGACGCGGTGGCTGGAGATGGTCCGTCACACGCTGGGCACGCTGGGACCGAAGGTGCTCGCGAGCCGGATGGTCACGGACTACGTCGAGCAGCTGTACCTCCCTGCCGCGGCCAGCGGTCGGGAGATGAACGGCCCCGGGTTCGAGGGCGCGCGAGACCTCGCGGCCTGGAAGCAGCGGGTGGCCAAGGGCTGGGACGACGTCCGCATCGACCACGTCGAGTCCAGCGGTCTCGGCGACTCGCCCCAGGTCGGCGAGGTGCTGCGGGTGCGGGCCTACGTCTCGCTGGGCACCCTGTCGCCGTCCGACGTCGACGTGCAGGTCCTGCACGGGCGCGTCAGCGAGGCGGACGAGCTGACATCGACGTCGTCGGAGTCCCTGGAGCACGTCGAGAGCTACGAGGACGGCCGGCACCAGTTCGCCGGGGACGTCGCACTGCGGCGCACCGGGGCGTTCGGGTACACGGTGCGGGCGCTGCCGTCGCACCCGGGGCTGGTGGGCGTCGCCGAGACCGGGCTGGTCGCCAACGCTTGAGCCACACGATCACGACGCGGGGCGACGGGCGACGTACACCTGCAGGCTCAAGGGTCGCAGGCGCACGTCGGCGCCGGGCTCCAGCTCGGCACCGCGCGGTGACGGCGTCTCGTGCGACGTGTCCAGCAGCAGCCGGTACGACGTCGCCCACGGCTGAGTCGGCAGATGCACGGCGACCGGTTCGTGGCCGCCGTGCACGACGACGAGAACCGAGTCGTGGCCGACGCCCTCGCCGTGGAGGTACATCTGCACGGTGCGGACACCCGGGTGGTGCCAACGTTCGTGGTCCATCGGTGTGGCGTCGTCGGTGAACCAGGCCAGGTCCGTGGTGTCGTCCGGGTGGACCGGGCGGCCGTCGAAGAACCGTGACTGGCGCAGGGCGGGGTAGGCGCGGCGCAGCCGCAACAGCTCACGGGTCGTCGCGAGCAGGTCCTGCTGCCAGGGCTGCGGATCCCAGTCGAGCCAGGTGGTCTCGTCGTCAGTGCTGTACGCGTTGTTGTTGCCGCCCTGGGTTCGGCCGACCTCGTCCCCGGCCGTGAGCATCGGGACACCGGTCGACAGGGCGAGCGTCGCGAGCAGGTTCCGCATCGACCGGCGGCGCGCGGCCAGTACCTGCTCGTCGTCCGTCGGCCCCTCCACACCGTGGTTCCACGTGCGGTTGTCGCCGTGCCCGTCGGTGTTCTCCTCGCCGTTGCTCCAGTTGCGCCTCCGCTCGTGGGCGACGGCGTCGGCGAGGGTGAACCCGTCGTGCGCGGTGACGAAGTTGATCGACGCGAGCGGGCCGCGCAGCGAGGAGTCCGGGGAGGCGCCGTGCGCGAATAGGTCGACCGACCCCGCCAGGCGTGTCGCCAGGTCACGCACGCCGTGCCCGTCGCCCTCGCGCGCCGCGCCGCCGGCGTCCGCCAGCCAGAACGTGCGCACCCCGTCACGGAAGGCGTCGTTCCACTCGGCGAACGGCGGCGGGAACTGTCCCGTGCGCCACCCGTGCGGGCCGAGGTCCCACGGCTCGGCGATGAGCTTGACGTCGGCGAGGACGGGGTCGGTGCGGGCCGCGACCAGGAACGGGTGGTCGGCGTCGAAGCCGTCGCGGCCGCGTGCCAGCGCGGGCGCGAGGTCGAACCTGAAGCCGTCGACGCCGAAGGCCTGCACCCAGTAGCGCAGGGAGTCCAGCGCCATCTGCACCACCCGGGGGTGGGCGAAGTCGAGCGTGTTGCCGCAGCCGGTGAGGTCGACGTCGCGGCCACGTCCGTCGAGCCGGTAGTAGGAGGCCGCGTCGAGCCCGCGCCAGCTCAGCGTGGGGCCGTCGGTGCCACCCTCGGCCGTGTGGTTGTAGACCACGTCGAGGACGACCTCGATCCCGGCCGCATGCAGAGCCGCCACGGCGTCGGCGAGCTCCTCCAGGACGGCGGCCGGGCCCGCCTGTTGGGCTGATGCCATGGCGTACCTGGGCTCGGGTGCGAAGAACGACAGCGTGTTGTAGCCCCAGTAGTTGCGCCGGCCGCTGCGGAGCAGGGCCACCTCGTCGCCGATCGCGTGCACCGGCAGCAGTTCGAGCGTGGTGACTCCCAGGTCGCGCAGGTGCGTCGTGACGGCTGGGTGACCCAGGGCCGCGTAGGTGCCGCGGATGGCTTCCGGTACGTCGGGGTGCGTCATGGTCAGGCCGCGCACGTGCGCCTCGTAGATCACGGTGTCGGCCCACGGGACCCGCGGGCGGCCGGCAGGGTCGGCCGTCGGAGGCTCCACCAGGACGGCGTGCGGCACGTGCGGTGCCGAGTCCTGCTCGTCGAGCCGCGCCGTGCCGCCGTGGTCGGCCCTCCCGTCGACCGGCGCGCCGTCGTCGTCCGTGACGTGGCCGAAGACTGCCGGGTGCAGGGTGAGCCCGCCGGTGAGCGCCCGCGCGTAGGGGTCGATCAGCAGCTTCGCGGGGTTGTGGCGGTGGCCGCGGGCGGCGTCCCAGGGGCCGTGCACCCGCAGGCCGTAGCGCTGGCCCGCGGTGACGCCGTCCAGCCGTCCGGTCCAGACGCCGTGCGTCGGCGCGGCGAGGTCGACGGTCCGCGTCGTCGCGCCCGCGTCGTCCAGCAGGCAGACCTGGACCGCCTCGGCGTGCGCGGCGTACACGGCGGCGTGCGCTCCGCCGTCGACGAGGTGGACGCCGAGCGGGTTCATGCGGGCAGTTTCGCGTACCGCGGGGGGATTACGGTGGATCTCATGAGCGATCCTTCCGCGCTGCCCTCCTTCCCGCCCCCACCGGAGGAGCACCCGTTGCGCGGTCGCGTGCTCGACGTCCTGATCGACGCCCAGATGGCCCCGGACCTGGACGGCGACGGTGACGTCGCCGTCGCGGTCGAGGGCCAGAAGATGTTCGTCCGGTGCGTGGACGGCGACATGCCGCTGATGCGGCTCTTCGGTCAGTGGCGGATCGGGCCCACCGTGCCGGACGACGAGCTGGCGCGCCTGCGCGCCGCGTCGGCGATCACGGCCCGGCTCAACCTCGTCAAGGTGACGCTGCACGACGCGGTGCTCCTGGTCGCGATCGACGTGATCATCTCGCGGGACACCGACCTGCGCCAGGTGCTGCTCAGTGGCTTCCCCGCGCTGATGGGTGCGGTGCAGATGTGGCACAAGCAGGCCGGCGGCCGGGTCGCGGGGGACGACGACGGCCCCTCGCCGTCCGATTAGGCTCCTGCGGACCTGCCACCAACTCCGGGAGCGCACGCCATGGGTGAGTTCGTCCGTCTCGAGGTCTCCGACGGAATCGGCACGATCAGGCTGGACCGACCACCGATGAACGCGCTGAACGCCCAGCTGCAGGAGGAGCTCCGTGCGGCGTCTGCCGAGGCGACGCAGCGGCGTGACGTGGCGGCGGTCGTCGTCTACGGCGGCGAGAAGGTCTTCGCGGCGGGGGCCGACATCAAGGAGATGCAGGCCATGTCGTACACCGATATGGTCGACCGGTCGGCCGGGCTGCAGTCGGCGTTCACGTCCGTCGCGAAGATCCCCAAGCCCACGGTGGCCGCGGTCACGGGCTACGCCCTGGGCGGCGGCTGCGAGCTGGCGCTGTGCTGCGACTTCAGGGTGGCCGGCGACAACGCCAAGCTCGGCCAGCCCGAGATCCTGCTCGGGGTCATCCCCGGTGCCGGCGGGACGCAGCGCCTGCCCCGGCTGGTGGGTCCGGCGCGTGCCAAGGACATCGTGTTCTCCGGCCGTTTCGTCGACGCCGCCGAGGCGCTGTCGATCGGCCTCGTCGACGAGGTGGTGGCCCCGGACGACGTGTACACGGCGGCCGTGGCACGCGTGCGGCGCTACGTCGGAGGTCCCGCGTACGCCCTGCGGGCCGCCAAGGAGGCCGTCGACCGGGGTCTGGAGGTCGACCTCGACACCGGGCTGGAGATCGAGCGCGCGCAGTTCGCCGGGCTGTTCGCCACCGCCGACCGCGGCATCGGGATGGCGTCGTTCGTCGCGGAGGGGCCGGGCAAGGCGAAGTTCGAGGGCAGATGAGCGAGGCCGACGTCGAGCGTGCCCGGAGCGACAACAAGCTTGCGCAGGTGCTGTACCACGACTGGGAGGCCGGCACCTACGACGACAAGTGGTCCATCTCGTTCGACGAGCGGTGCATCTCGTACGCGCGCGACCGCTTCACGGCGGTCGCCGGCGATGCCGGCTGGCCGTACGGGCGAGCGCTCGAGGTCGGCGCGGGGACCGGCTTCTTCTCGCTGAACCTGTGGCAGGCCGGCGTCCTGTCCGAGATCTCCGTGACCGACCTGTCACCGGGGATGGTCGAGGCCGCCCGGCGCAACGCCTCCGACCTGGGACTCAGCATCGAGGGGCGGGTGGCGGACGCCGAGCGCCTCCCGTTCGACGACGACTCGTTCGATGTCGTCGTCGGGCACGCGGTGATCCACCACATCCCGGACGTCGAGCTGGCGTTCCGTGAGGTGCTTCGTGTGCTGCGCCCGGGAGGACGGTTCGTGATCGCCGGCGAGCCGACCCGGATCGGCGACTGGTACGCGCGCCGTCTCGGCCGCCTCACCTGGGAGGTGACGACGCGGGCCACCCGGTTGCCGTGGCTGTCGTCGTGGGCGCGGCCGGCGTCCGAGGTCACCGCCTCGTCGCGTGCCGCTGCGCTCGAGGCCGTGGTGGACCTGCACACGTTCGACCCGGCGTCACTGGCGCGGACGGCGCTGCGGGCCGGCGCCGTCGACGTCTCGACCACCACCGAGGAGCTCACCGCGGCGTTCCTCGGCTGGCCGGTGCGCACGTTCGAGGCCGCGGTCGCGCCCGAGCGCCTGGGGTGGGGCTGGGCGATGTTCGCCTACCGGTCGTGGCAGCGGCTCTCCGCCGTCGACCGGGTGCTGTCCAGGGTGGTGCCGGCGCAGCTCTTCTACAACGTCGGCGTCACCGGCCTCAAGCCCTGAGTGATGCCGGAGTCCGGTGAGCTCGGTCAGTAGGGTCTTCGGGTGCTGAAGGCGTGGGTGGTGCGGCTGCGGGCCGGCCGTGACCCGCGGCAGGTGCGCTACCTGACCGCGGACTCACTGCGCTGGGTCGTGCGCCACCGGGCCCTCACGCCGTGGCACCTGGTGCGTTACTGGCGGCTGCTGGTGCTGCGCCTGCGCCGCCCGCAGGTCGTCACGACCGGGATGGTGTTCCTCGGTCGCCGCGTCGAGGTGGAGTGCCGCCCCGGCTACGGGCGCATCGTGCTGGGTCGCTGGGTGCACGTCGGCGACGCCACCCGGTTGCGGGCACACGAGGGCACGCTGACGGTCGGCGACCGGTGCGTGCTCGGCCGGGACAACACGCTCAACTGCTACCTCGACGTCGAGATCGGCGGCGCGACCCTGATCGCGGACTGGGTCTACGTCACCGACTTCGACCACGTGACCGCCGACCCGCACCTGCCGATCAAGGACCAGGGCATCGTCAAGGCCCCGGTGCGGATCGGACCGGGCAGCTGGCTGGGGGTGCGCGCGACGGTCCTGCGGGGGACGACGACCGGCCGCGGCTGCGTGCTGGCCGCCCACACCGTCGCCCGCGGCGCGTACCCGGACCACGCGGTGGTGGCCGGGACGCCGGGGCGCGTGGTCCGCGACCTCGACGCCGTCTACGCGCTCGACGCCGAGCGGCGCGCCGCCCACGCCGACATGGACCGCCGGCAGGCCGCCGCCGTCCGCCGCCGCACCTGACCCTTGCTCCCACGGCTGATCATTGCTTGCATCACCACCATGATCGGCCCTCGGATGTGTAGCGGCTGGGGGTAAAGGTGGGTGCAGAGAGCAAGCGTCAGATCCAGGGGCTGGTTCGGACGGTTCCGCGGAACCGGCTGCGGTTCCCACGCGCCAGCTCGTCGCGGACGCCGGCCGCCCACCCGCGCTCGTCGCGCAGGTCCCGGGTTCCCCACCGGATCACCCGCGCGTCCAGCCGTCGGAGCGCGTCCTCCCGTTCCTTCTCCTTCATCAGACGGCGGCCGGCGGCCGCCGGGTCCTCCCCGGGCGCCACGTCGTACTTGACGCGCCCATCGACCTCGCCAACCACCGCCCACTCGTCCCACCAGGCGTCGACCCGGGCCACGAACTTGCCGTTCTCGTCGTAGACGAGTGCCTGCGGCTCGGCCACGGGCAGGCCCTGCCTGTGCATCACCACGTATGACCAGGACTCGGCAGGTGACTCGCGCCGTCCGTCGACGAGGGACCACGACTGGTTGGCCCTCCCCGCATACGGCCAGCCACCCATCGACCCGAGCGCCGCCGCGACAGCGGCGCGAAGGTGAGGCGTGCGGCGGAGGGCTGCGTCGGCGATGGCCACCCCATCGACCGTGCCGAGATGTCGAAGGCAGTCCGCCACGCACCGCCGCTCGGAGGTCACCGGAATCCCCTCCCTACGACAGCGGTCCTCGTGGTGCAGCGAAGCCGCCATGATCTCGAGCTCGCGAAGGTATTTGGTGGCTCGGCCAGGCGGATGGGTGAGCATGACCGGGATGTCGGCGAACGGGATCGGCAGACCGTGCACGACCGCGCCGCTGGCGTGGCTGGCCCAGTGGTCCGGACCCGTGGTGAGCACCGCAGCAGCCGTCAGGAGCAGGTGCTTCCGGGCACGATCGCTGGCTCGCCACACCGACATCAGGCAGTATGCGCCGACCCGGAGTCGGTGCCAGCAGCCGGACGTGACCCGGTGCTGGACCTGGCGGGGTGTCAGCCCGGCGTCTCGCGCCTGCGCGCAAGAGAAGACCATCGGTAGCGGCGGGTCGTGGTGTCTCACCTGCCGGAGCATCCTGCTGCGCCGCGCCGCGGCGAAGCACGGTCGAGCATCCTGTGGACGGTGGTGACGACGAGCCCGCTGTGGACGGGACGTTGCCCAGCGCCGTACTCCCAGCGCCGACGTTTGCTGCCCTGAGCAACGCGGGCAGCGTTCCTTCAGGGCGCTCACGGGGGTAAAGGGCGGCGCAGGGAGCAAGGTCTCGGGTCATTGGGTGAGCACGGCGCGGGCATCGAGCCAGCCGAAGGGCCCGTCGTCGGCACGCTGGGCGGCCGCCTCGGCGAGCGCGGCGTCGCGCCGTCCCGCGGCCACCAGCGCGGCGAGGGTGTGGAAGGCCGCCCGGTGGCCGCGATCGCGCCGGGACGCGTAGTCGGCCGCGCTGTCGCGCGTCACCATGAACGCCCAGTCGCTCGACAGGGTCAGCAGCGCCTGGCGCAGCAGCTGGTCGAGCTCGGGACGACGACCGGGGGGAGCGGCCTCCGTCCGCTCTGCGGCCAGGACGTCGAGGAGCCGGCGCTGCACCCAGAACGCCTCGTCGGCCATCTCGCGCACCGGTGCGCCGGCCCAC
>DASROP010000166.1:0-22396 GCA_035646835.1 Actinomycetales bacterium
ACCATCTGCGCGAGACGCGAGGCCGTGGCTGCCTCCTCCGCCGACAAGGCGTAATACAGCCGCAGTCTCAGCGGGTGCGCGAAGGCCTTGAGCCGACCGACGTCGCGGATGGTCTTGTCGTGCATGGTGGCCAGGCTAGACACAAAGTTAATACTGCGCAAATTAGTTTTGAGCATTATCGAGCGCAAGTGTGGAGATTCTGTACATCAGCCGATGCGTATAACACCCATCGCCTCTCGGCGGGGGTACTGCGGCTGGACCACCCGGCCATGGCGGCGGTGGTGGCGGCCGATCCGGATGCCGCTCTCCGACGCGTGCCCGAACCGGTACTGATCGACGAGTGGCAGGAGGTCCCGCAGGTCTTGGGGGCGGTGAAACGGGCAGTGGACGACGACCCTCGGCCGGGACGCTTCGTGCTGACGGGGAGCGCGGATACCGACCTGACCGCGGGGATGTGGCCGGGCACGGGCCGCGTCGTCCGCGTCGTGCTGCACGGCCTGACGCAGCGGGAGATCAACCGCGCCGCCGGGAGGTCGACGCTGCTGGACGTCGTCCGATGCGGCAACCTGGACGCGGTCCGGGTCGGCGCGCCGCCGCCGGACCTGGACGGTTATGTCGATCTGGCGATGCGTAGCGGCTTTCCCGAGCCTGCGCTCCGCCTTCCAGCACTGGCTCGCCAGGCGTGGCTGGACTCCTACCTCGAGCATGTCGTGACCAGGGACGTCTTCGGCGTCGGACCGGCTCGCGACCCGGTTCGGCTGCGCCGCTACCTGGAGGTACTTGGGCTGTCCACGGCAGGGCTCCCAGCCGAGGTGACGCTGTCACAAGTGGCCTCGATCGACCGGCGGACCGCCGATGCCTATGAGCGGTTGCTGGCCAACCTGTTCCTGCTCGACCTCGTCCCTGCCTGGTCGTCCAACCGACTGAGCCGACTGGGCAAACGGCCAAAGTGCTACCTGGCAGACCCCGCCCTCGCCTCGACCGCCGCTCGGCTCGCTCCCGCAGACATCATGCGCGACGGCGATCTGCTCGGCCGCCTGCTGGATACGTTCGTCACGGCCCAGCTGCGCCCGGAGGTCGGGCTGCTCCGTCCCCAGGCCAGGCTGCACCACCTGCGCACTGAAGCCGGGCGCCAGGAGGTGGACCTCGTGATCGACCTCGGAGGGGGACGTGTCATCGGTGTCGAGATCAAGGCGACCTCGACGCCCACCAGCAAGGACGCTCGGCATCTCGCCTGGTTGCGCGACCAGCTCGGGGACTCCTTCGTGCGCGGCGTCCTGTTCCACACAGGTCCGCAACCCTTCGACCTCGGTGGGCGGATCTGGGCCCTTCCCGTCGCGACCCTGTGGAGTCCACCCGACGCTCACAGCTCACGGGATGTGACCCGGTAGCCGGCGCGCAGGGCGTGCACGGTCGGCTTTGGTGTCAGGACGTCGAGGGACCCGTCCGGCAGCGTCTCCACCGGTCCGTACCCGTCGAAGGACCACGGCCGCAGCCGGCCCTCCGCGACCAGCCACGCACCGCCGTCCCGCCGGACGAACGTGCCGTCGGGCAGGTCGCCGGCTGCCGCCGTCCAGGTCGGGCGACCCGGGCCGAGCGGCAGGCGGTAGGGGTGCAGTGCCGCGTCGACGTTGCCGGCGCGGGGTCGGTCGACGCCGGTCAGCGCGCGAGCGAAGGCGACCGCGTCGCCGCGGCGGCACTCGAAGCACGGGCGGTGCCCGGCCGCGAGCGCGGTCGCCTCGTCGAGGAAGAAGAGCTCGGTGTAGAGACCCGGCTGCATCACCCGGCGCCTCCGCCCCTTGAACTCCAGCAGGCAGATCAGCCAGGCCTTCGACCGGTGGGTGCGGACGATCCGGCGCTCGTCGTCATGCAGGCAGCCGCCGCGGTTGCCCATCATCGTGCCCCGCGACTCGACGGCCACGATCTCCCCGGTCGGCGTGACCCGGTTCCGGAGAGCCACGGGCTCACACGCCCTTGGGGTGCCAGACGGTCTTGGTCTCGGTGAAGAAGAGGATCCGCCCCGGCCCGCCGGGCACGGGCGTCCAGTCCGGCTGCCTGTCGGCCGGGCGCAGCACGCGCTTGAGGTTGTCGGCGGCCGCGATTTCCAGGTCGGGCCAGGAGACGCCGTCCACGTCGACCGCGCCGGTCAGGTCGATTGCGTTCACGTCGGAGTGCGACGCCAGCCACGGCGCCACCTCCGCGCCGCGACCGGTCAGCACGTTGACGACGCCGCCAGGGACGTCGGACGTCGCCAGCACCTCCGACAGGGTGACGGCTGGCAGCGGCCGCTGCTCGCTGGCGAGCACCACGACGGTGTTGCCGGTGACCAGGGGCGGAGCGATCGCGCTGACGAGCCCGAGCAGGGACGACGACTGCGGCGCGAGGACGGCGACCACACCGGTCGGCTCGGGCGCCGACAGGTTGAAGTACGGGCCTGCGACGGGGTTGGCGTTGCCCGCGACCTGGGCGACCTTGTCCGTCCAGCCGGCGTACCAGACCCAGCGGTCGATCGCGGCGTCCACGACCTTCTCCGCGCGGGGTCGGGTGATGCCCTCGCCCTGGGCCACCTCGTCGACGAACTGCGACCGCCGTCCCTCCATCAGCTCGGCGACCCGGTAGAGCACCTGACCACGGTTGTAGGCGGTGGCGCCGGCCCAGCCGTGCTGCGCCGTCCGAGCCGCGACCACGGCGTCGCGGGCGTCCTTGCGGGAGCCCAGGGCCGCGTTCGCGAGGAAGCGGCCGCGAGCGTCGGAGACGACGTAGGAACGGCCGGACTCGCTGCGGGGGAACGTGCCCCCGATGTAGAGCTTGTAGGTCTTGCGGACCTCGATCCGCTGGTCCTTCGACTGTTGGGCGACAGGGCTCATCGCGCGTCTCCGGTCTTCAGGTAGGCCTCGAGGCCGTGGCGGCCGCCCTCGCGTCCGTAGCCGGACTCCTTGTAGCCACCGAAGGGCGAGGTCGGGTCGAAGCGGTTGAAGGTGTTGGCCCAGACGACCCCGGCACGAAGCCGGTCGGCCGCCCACAGGATGCGTGAGCCCTTCTCGCTCCAGACGCCGGCGCTGAGTCCGTAGGGGGTGTTGTTCGCCTTGGCGATCGCCTCGTCCGGCGTCCGGAAGGTCAGCACGCTCAGCACCGGTCCGAAGATCTCCTCACGCGCGATCCGGTGCGTGTTCGAGACACCGGTGAAAACCGTTGGGGCGAACCAGAAGCCGGACGACGGCAGCTCGCACGGCGGGGACCAGCGAGTCGCACCCTCGTCTTCTCCCGCCTTCGACAGCTCGGTGATGCGCGCCAGCTGCGCAGCCGAGTTGATCGCGCCGACGTCCGTGTTCTTGTCGAGCGGGTCGCCGACGCGCAGGGTCGACAGCCGACGCTTGAGCCGCTCGATCACCTCGTCGGAGACGTTCTCCTGCACGAGCAGGCGCGACCCGGCGCAGCAGACGTGGCCCTGGTTGAAGAAGATGCCGTTGACGATGCCCTCGACAGCCTGGTCGACGGGGGCGTCGTCGAAGACGATGTTGGCGGCCTTGCCACCCAGCTCGAGCGTGACCTTCTTGCGGCTGCCGGCGACGGCACGGGCGATCGCCTTGCCCACTCCGGTCGACCCGGTGAACGCGACCTTGTCGACGTCCGGGTGCTCGACCAGCGCCTGCCCGGTGCCTCCCGCGCCGGTGATGATGTTGACGACGCCGGGCGGGAGGTCGGCCTGCTGGCAGATCTCCGCGAACAGCAGGGCGGTCAGTGGGGTGGTCTCGGCCGGCTTGAGGACGACGGTGTTGCCGCAGGCCAGGGCGGGCGCGATCTTCCACGCCAGCATCAGCAGCGGGAAGTTCCAGGGGATCACCTGTCCCGCAACGCCGAGGGCCTCTGGTGAGGGGCCCAGCCCGGCGTGGTCGAGCTTGTCGGCCCAGCCGGCGTAGTAGAAGAAGTGGGCGGCCGCGGTCGGGACGTCGACGTCCCGGCTCTCCTTGATCGGCTTGCCGTTGTCGAGGCTTTCCAGCACCGCGAGCTCGCGGGAGCGCTCGGCCATGATGCGCGCGATCCTGAACAGGTACTTGCCCCGCTCCGCGCCGGACATCTTGGACCACGTGCGGGTGTGGGCCCGGCGGGCCGCGGCGACCGCCCGGTCGACGTCCGCCTCACTGGCCTCCGAGACCTCCGCCAGCACCTCCTCGGTGGCCGGGCTGATGGTCTTGAACGACTTGCCGGTCCCCTCGACGAACTCGCCGCCGATGAACAGCCCGTACGTCGACCGGAGGTCGACGATCGCCCTCGACTCCGGTGCGGGTGCGTACTCGAATGCTTGCTTGTTCTCAGCCATCAGACGATCAGTCCAGGGGCACGTAGTCGGGGCCGGAGTACCGGCCGGTCTGCATCTTCTTGCGCTGCATCAGCAGGTCGTTGAGCAGCGTCGAGGCGCCGAAACGGAACCAGTCCGGGCTGAGCCAGTCGGGGCCGGCGGTCTCGTTGACCATCACCAGGTACTTGATGGCGTCCTTGCTGGTGCGGATGCCACCCGCGGGCTTGACGCCGACCTGATGCCCGGTGGCCTCGCGCCAGTCGCGCACCGCCTCCAGCATCACCAGGGTCACCGGAAGCGTTGCGGCCGGGCTGACCTTGCCGGTGGAGGTCTTGATGAAGTCGGCGCCGGCGAGCATCGCCAGCCACGACGCCCGGCGGACGTTGTCGTACGTGACCAGCTCGCCCGTCTCCAGGATCACCTTGAGATGAACCGGACTGCCGGCTCCGCTGTTGGAGTGGCAGGCCTGCTTGATCGCCGCGATCTCCTCGAACACCTGCAGGTACCGGCCGGAGAGGAACGCGCCGCGGTCGATCACCATGTCGATCTCGTGGGCGCCGGCCTCGACCGCGTCGCCGGTGTCGGCGAGCTTGACGTCGAGCTGTGCCCGTCCGCTGGGGAACGCCGTCGCGACCGCCGCGACCTTGACGCCGCTGGATCCGACGGCCTCGACGGCGACCGGCACGAGGTCGTTGTAGACGCAGACGGCGGCAGCCTTGGGGGTGCTCGGGTCGGAGGGGTCCGGCTGGATCGCCTTGGCGCACAACGTCCGCACCTTGCCGTGGGTGTCGCTGCCCTCGAGGGTCGTCAGGTCGACCATCGAGATGGCGGTGTCGATCGCCCACTGCTTCGACGTCGTCTTGATCGACCGGGTGCCGAGCCCGGCGGCGCGCTGGTCCGCCCCCACCTGGTCGACGCCCGGCAGCCCGTGCAGGAAGCGCCGCAACGACGCGTCGTCGAGGCTCGACGTCCCGATGACGTCCTTGACCGGGGTGGTCGTCTCCGTACTCGTGCTCACCACCAGAGCCTACCGCCGCCCTCCCAGCGACTTCTGCTGCGTGTCCCACGTCTCCCCTGCCCTGGAGAGGTGGGACACGCAGCAGAAGTCGGCGGCGTCAGGAGCCGTCGTCCGCGGTGCCGCGGGGGATGACCCACTGCGTCACCTGTCCGGTCACCGAGGCGATCAGCTCGTACTCGTGGTCGTAGTGCAGCACGGTGACCTGGTGTCGCTCGGCGGTGGCTGCGATCAGCAGATCCGGCAGCGCTACGCCGCGGTGCGCGCTCCTGCCGGCGAGCGTGGTCTGCACCTCCAGCGCGCGCTGCCACACCTCGTCGGGCATCGCCAGTGACTCGAAGCCATCACGGAGCTGCTGCCGGCGGCGCAGGTAGTCCTCGGGGTTCCGTGCGGCGAACAACACCTCGAGATCGACCATGCCGCAGGTCGCGACCAGACCGGCTGCGATGAGCGGTGCCAAGACGGCGTCGACGACCGGCCGGTCAAGGCGCGCCAGCGCGCTCGTGTCGGCCAGGTAGCGAGCTACCGCCGCCACGCCTGATCCAGCACGGCCTGGTCCTCCGCGTCGGCCAGTGCCCCGCTCCGGGCGTCATCCAGGAACTGTCGGCGAGCATCGAGAGCGACCACCTGTGCCAGCGCCGCGTTGACGGTGTCCTTCTTGGTGCCGGTGCCGAGAAGAGCCTGAGCACGCTCGAGGAGCTCGTCGTTGGCATCGATCAGGGTGCGGGTCACCGGACGCCTCCTAGGTAACGTTAGATATCCTGAGACTACCACCGGTGATATCACGGCCCTCGGACCTGTTGTGCTCTGGGAGGATCTCGTCGTGGGTGGTGGCTACGAGGACGAACGGCTCGCCCGGGCGTATCAGCCGGGCAACGAGATGCCCGAGGCCGCACTGCGTGCGTGGACCGAGCTGATCTGCTCCTACGGGCCGTGCTCGGCGTCAGCGGTCCTCGACGTCGGTGCCGGCACCGGCATCTTCAGCCACTCCGTCGCCCGAAGGCTGCAGCGATCGGTCGTGGTCGGCATCGACCCGTCGAAGCCGATGCTGGCAGAGGCTCGGCGCCGCATTGCTCACCCCCGCGTCCGCTACGTCGCCGGCACCGCCGAGGCCCTACCGATCCGCTCGGGTGTCTTCGACCTCGCGATCTTGTCCCGGGTGATTCACCATCTGCCAGATCCCCGTGCCTGTGCCTTGGAGCTGAGGCGGGTCCTGCGGCCCGACGGCGTCGTGGTGATCCGTACCACCTTCCGCGAAGGCCTCGACGCCTTGGTCTATGACTACTGGCCCTCACTCCGCGTGGCTGACAGGCGACGATTCCCCAGCCAGCAGGAAGTGGTCGATCACTTCACCGCGGCCGGTTTCGCGGTCCGTGACTCCACCTCGTTCGCGCAGCCGGTGACCACGAGTCTGGGCGAGTTCCACGCCCGGATGTCGACCAGACCCCAGTCGAAGTTCACGCAGCTGACGGATCATGAGTTCGCGGAGGGCATGACGCGGCTCGGCGCCGACGCCGAAGCCAGTGACAGCGCAACGCCGCGGCCGGTGCTCGAACGCTACGACCTCCTGGTCATGTCTGCCGGCTGATGGCTCAGGCTCCGGCCGCTGCCTCGAGGTCCGCGATGAAGTGGAAGTTGTCCGGGCCGACCGATCGGGTCAGCGTGCGAAGGACGCTCGCCCCGTTGTCGTACGGTCCCTGCACGTAGTACGGCACGCCGTCCCGCCCGAAGGTGATGGCGCTGTCTCCCTGCTCCCACCGGCCGAGGTGGCCGGCGACCGGCGTGTAGTCGGTATGCGGTTCGAACCCGAGCCCGCGGGCGTAGTCGACCGCTCCGCACACCAGGTGCCGGGCCAGGTCCAGCGGTGCCTCGAGGGGCGGCCCGGCCTCGGCGAACCCCTCGAAGAACATCCGCCGGAAGGACCGCAGATCGTCCTCCCTCATCAACCGTGGCCCCAGCGCGTTCTTCACGCCGAGGCAGTACACGTCCACCAGGTAGCCGCACACCGACACCCGGCGTGGTCGGTCCCGCCGGGCCACCAGCACCCCGGCGGCACCGCTGTGAAAGTCGTCCCCGGCGTCGACCGGCCATTCCGGGTGCCCGTCGATGGTCAGGCCGGTGCTCCAGCCGGGGCTGACCCAGCAGCCGACCACCGCAGGCTCGGCCTCGGCCGCCGCCGACTGCTGGGCGAGGGCACGCACCAACGGCGCCACGCTGGCCGGCCGCACGCCCAGGGAACGCGCGATCTCCTTGGGTGAGTACCCCGCGACACGGAGTTCCCGGACCTGGTCGAGCATCTCGTCGTCGGTCATGGTCTCAGTGGCCATGCGTCAACCTCTACCAGAGCAATGAGCGGCCACCGTGGATGCCGGCCACGACACGCGCGTCAGGCTCAGGGCGGCGTTTGCGGCGCGCTGAGCCTGACAAGTCACGCGACGCCGAGGGCGGCGGCGACGTCGGTGCGCAGGGCGGCGAGGCGGTCGGCGGCCTGCGACCGGGCGGCCGCGACGTCGTGCGTGGCGACGGGGACGACGACCTCCAGGTACGCCTTGAGCTTCGGCTCCGTGCCGCTCGGCCGCACGATCACCCGGTCGCCGGCGTCCGTCGTCCACCGCAGCCCGTCCGTCGGCGGCAGGCCGTCGGCGCCGTCGGCGAGGTCGGTCACCGCGTCGACGCGGCTGCCGGCGAGGTGGGACGGCGGCTGCTCGCGTCCGCGCGCCATGGCGGCGCCGATCCGGGACAGGTCGTCCACCCGCACCGACAGCTGGTCGGTGGCGTAGAGCCCGTGCCTCCGGGCGAGGTCGTCCAGGGCGTCGATCATGGTGCGTCCGTCCGCCTTCAGCTGCGCGGCCAGCTCCGCGACGACGACCGCGGCGCTGATCCCGTCCTTGTCGCGCACGGTGGCGGGGTCGACGCAGTAGCCGAGCGCCTCCTCGTAGCCGAAGGCGAGGGCCGGGACGCGCGAGATCCACTTGAACCCGGTGAGGGTGTGCTCGAACCTCAGGCCGTGCGCCTCGGCGATCCGCCCGAGCAGCCGGCACGAGACGATCGAGCAGGCGAGCACCGAGCCCCGCGGGAGCCCCCGCGACGCGAGGTGCTCCCCGAGCAGGGTGCCGACCTCGTCGCCGCGCAGCATCCGCCAGCCGCCGGCCTCCGCGGGCCCCGCCGGGTCGGGCACCGCCACGGCGCACCGGTCGGCGTCCGGGTCGTTGGCGACCACAAGATCAGCACCTCGGCGCCGTGCCGCGGCCACAGCCAGGTCGATCGCGCCCGGCTCCTCGGGGTTCGGGAAGGCGACCGTCGGGAACCCGGGGTCCGGCTCGGCCTGCTCCGGCACGACGTAGGTATCGCTGAAGCCCGCGCGCCGCAACGCCTCCACGACGCTGGCGCCGCCCACGCCGTGCAGCGGGGTCAGCACGATCGACACGTCCCGCGGCCCGCCCGGCTTCGCCACGGCCGCGGCCTCGTCGAGGTAGCGGTCGTGGACGTCGTCGCCCAGCACCCGCCAGCCGTCGTCCGGCCTGGGCACCTCGGCCACCGACCCCACGGCGGCGATCCGGGCGGCGATGTCGGCGTCCGTCGGTGGCACGATCTGGCCGCCACCCTCCGCACCCCCCAGGTAGACCTTGTAGCCGTTGTCCTGCGGCGGGTTGTGGCTCGCGGTGACCATCACTCCGGCGTCCGCGTCGAGGCTCCGCACCGCGTACGCGAGCACGGGCGTCGGCAGCGGAGCGGGCAGCACCAGGGCCTCGATGCCGGCACCGGTCATCACGGCGGCCGTGTCGGTGGCGAAGACAGCGGAGTTGCGGCGGGCGTCGTAACCGACCACGACCCGCGGACGGCGGCCCGCTCGACCGCCGGGCCCGTCCAGCACGTACGCGGCAAGGCCGGCGGCGGCGCGGATCACCACGACCCGGTTCATCCGGTTCGGCCCGGCGCCCAGCGCGCCACGGAGACCCGCGGTGCCGAACTGCAGGGTCCCGGCGAAGCGGTCGGCAAGGTCGGCGGAGGCGGCGGCGTCCCCCGACTCGGCGGCCGCGAGCACAGCCTGCAGCTCGGCGACCGTCTCCGGGTCGGGGTCCTCGGCGACCCAGGCCCGCCCGCTGGCCAGCAGATCGAAGTGGTCAGGCACGTCGCGGAGGCTACCTGCCAGGGTTCGCGGCCGTAGCGGCTGTGATCCCACCCGAAATGTCGCCCTTCGAGCGGCCACAACGGCCGCGAACCCTGGTCAGGACGCGACGATCCGGCGCGTGACCTCGGCGAGCAGCGCGCCGATCCGCGGCCCGGCCTCCCGCCCCGCCTCGATCACCTCGGCGTGGGAAAGGGGTGCGTCGCCGATGCCGGCCGCGGCGTTGGTGACCAGCGAGATGCCGAGCACCTCCATGCCCGCCTGCCGCGCGGCGATCGCCTCCAGAGTGGTCGACATCCCGACCAGGTGCCCACCCAGGATCCCGGCCATCCGTACCTCGGCCGGGGTCTCGTAGTGCGGTCCGGGGAACTGCACGTACACGCCCTCGGGCAGGCCGGCGTCCACCTCCCGGGCGAGCGCGCGGAGCCGCGCCGAGTACAGGTCGGTGAGGTCGACGAAGTTGGCCCCCTCGACCGGTGAGGTGCCGGTCAGGTTGACGTGGTCGCTGATCAGCACCGGCGTCCCCGGGCCCCACGACGGGTCCAGGCCGCCGCAGCCGTTGGTCAGGACGACGGTCCGGCAGCCGGCGGCGGCCGCCGTCCGCACGCCGTGCACGACCCGGCGTACCCCGCGCCCCTCGTACAGGTGAGTGCGCGAGCCGAACAGCAGGGCCCGTCGTCCGGAGTCACCCACGGCGACCGAGCGGATCGTGCCCACGTGCCCCTCCACCGCCGGCGGTGGGAAGCCCGGGAGCTCGGGGGCCGCGATCTCGGCGATGGTCTCGCCGAGCAGGTCACCGGCGCCCGCCCAGCCCGAGCCGAGCACGAGGGCGACATCGTGGCGCGGAACCCCGGTGCGTTCGGCGATCGCCGCGGCCGCCGCGCGGGCGACGTCGGACGGGTCGGTCCTTCGGTCGTCCAGATCCATGACCGCGGATGCTAGGGGACGTCAGCCGACCGAGCGGCACGGCCGGGCGCGGAGCTCGGCGACGTAGTCGTCCGGTGCACCGGCGGCCTCGGCGGCGTCGGCCAGCATCCCGAGGTAGTGCGCGCTCGGCAGACCGCCCTCGAAGTCGTCGAGCACGTACACCCAGGCGAGGGCGTCGCCGTCCAGGGTCGCGACCCTGACCCGGATCTTGCGGTAGACGTCGATCCCGACGCCCTCGGTGTCGTCGAGGGCCGACTCGTCGTCCTCGGTGACGTCGTACAGCGCCACGTAGACCGCGGACGACGGGTCCTCGACGACCGTGGCGAGGGCGCCGTCCCAGCCGCGCTCCTCACCGCCGAACGTCAGCCGCCACCCCTGCAACCAGCCGGTTCCCCGCGACGGCGAGTGCGGCGCCAGCCGCTGCATGTGCTCCGGGTGCAGGTTGCTGGCATACCCCGCGTACAGCGCCACGGGGCACGAGCCTAGTGCGCCACAATGATCAGCAATGACCCAGCAGAGCGAACCCGCGACCACCGCACGGCCTCGCGTCGTCGTCCTCGGCGGCGGCCCCGGCGGCTACGAGGCGGCGCTCGTCGCCGCCCAGCTCGGCGCCGACGTCACCGTGGCCGAGCGCTCGGGCCTCGGCGGCTCGGCGGTGCTGACCGACGTCGTCCCCTCCAAGACGTTGATCGCGACGGCCGAGGTGATGCAGCTGGTCGACGACTCGGTCGAGCTCGGGGTGCGGTTCCCCGGCGGCTCGGGCGGCGCGGCACCTGACGGCGCGGTCTCCGTCAACCTGGCCACGGTGAACAAGCGCGTCACCGCCCTTGCCTCCGCGCAGTCGGACGACGTCGCCCGCCGGCTCGAGCGCGAGGGCGTCACGCTCGTGCGTGGCCAGGGGCGGCTCGACGGACCGCAGCGGGTCGTCGTCCGGCCCGAGGGCACCGGAGACGCTGCCGGCGATCAGGTTCTTCACGCGGACGTCGTCCTGGTCGCGACCGGCGCCCACCCCCGGACCCTGCCCGACGCCCGGCCGGACGGCGAGCGCATCCTCACCTGGACCCAGCTGTACGAGCTGACCGAGCTGCCAAGGCGCCTGGTCGTGGTCGGCTCCGGCGTGACGGGTGCCGAGTTCGCGAGCGCCTACGACGCGCTCGGGGCCGACGTCGTCCTCGTCTCCAGCCGGGACCGCGTGCTGCCGGGCGAGGACGCCGACGCCGCGCAGGTGATCGAGGAGGTCTTCCGGCGCCGGGGGATGACGGTCCTGCCGCGCTCGCGGGCGGCCTCGGTGCGGCGGGACGGCGACGGCGTGGTCGTGACGCTGGAGGACGGGCGCACGGTCGAGGGCTCCCACGTGCTGATGGCGGTCGGTTCCGTGCCGAACACGACCGGGCTGGGCCTGGAGGAGTCCGGCGTCGCGCTGACGGCGTCCGGGCACATCGAGACCGACCGGGTCTCGCGGACGACGGCCCGCGGCGTCTACGCGGCCGGCGACTGCACCGGCGTCCTGCCCCTGGCCTCGGTCGCCGCGATGCAGGGGAGGATCGCGATGTGGCACGCCCTGGGCGACGCCGTCTCGCCGCTGGACCAGCGGACCGTCTCGGCGACGATCTTCACCGAGCCGGAGATCGCCACCGTGGGCTGGACGCAGGCGCAGATCGAGTCCGGCGAGGCGCAGGGCGTCGTGGTGAAGCTGCCGCTGGCGGGCAACCCGCGCGCCAAGATGCAGGGCATCCACGAGGGGTTCGTGAAGCTGTTCGCGCGCACCGGGTCCGGCACCGTGATCGGCGGGGTCGTGGTGGCGCCGCGGGCCAGCGAGCTGATCTTCCCCGTCACCCTGGCCGTCGAGCACCGGCTCACGGTGGACGACGTCGCGCACGCCTTCACCGTCTACCCGTCGCTGTCGGGATCGATCGCCGAGGCCGCCCGGCGTCTGCACCGCACGTCGTAGCCCTCCGCCCACGACTTCTGCTGCGTGTTCCACGCCTCACTCGCGTGTGAGAGGTGGAACACGCAGCAGAAGTCGGGAAGGGGCGCGGGTCAGGGGGACTTGATGGTGCAGACGACGGCGCCAGCGGTCACGGTCTGGCCGACGGTGGCGTCGAGCCCGGTGACGGTGCCCGCCTTGTGGGCGAGCAGCGGCTGCTCCATCTTCATCGCCTCCAGGACGACGACCAGGTCGCCCTCGGCGACCTCGGCCCCCTCCTCGACGGCGATCTTGACGATGGTGCCCTGCATCGGCGAGGTCAGGGAGTCGCCGCCGGCGGCCGCGCCGCCCTTCTTGGCCCCCGAGCGCTTGGGCGCCTTCTGGCGGGCGCCACCGCCGCCGGAACCGACCGCGAGTCCGGCCGGCAGCACGACCTCGAGACGGCGTCCGCCGACCTCGACGACGACGCGCTCGCGCGCCTCGGGTTCCCCGAGGTCGGCCGCCTCGCCGTCCCAGGGCGGGATCTGGTTGTCGAACTCGGTCTCGATCCAGCGCGTGTGCACCGTGAAGGCCGCGCCGTCGGTGGGGGCGAACGCGGGGTCGGCGACCACGGCACGGTGGAACGGCAGCACCGTCGGCATCCCCTCGACGACGAACTCGTCGAGGGCTCGCCTCGACCGGGCCAGCGCCTGGTCGCGGTCGGCGCCGGTGACGACGAGCTTGGCCAGCATCGAGTCGAAGGCGCCGCCGATCACGTCACCGGAGACGACGCCGGAGTCGAGCCGGACGCCGGGCCCGCTCGGCGGGGCGAACCTGGTCACCGTGCCGGGCGCGGGCAGGAAGTTGCGGCCGGCGTCCTCGCCGTTGATGCGGAACTCGATCGAGTGTCCCCGCACCGGCGGGTCGTCGTAGCCGAGCTCCTCGCCCGTGGCGATGCGGAGCTGCTCGCGCACCAGGTCGATGCCGGTGACCTCCTCGGTGACCGGGTGCTCGACCTGCAGCCGCGTGTTCACCTCGAGGAACGAGATGGTGCCGTCCTGGCCGACGAGGAACTCGCAGGTACCCGCGCCGGTGTAACCGGCCTCGGCCAGGATCGCCTTCGACGCGCGGTACAGCTCGGCGTTCTGCTCGTCGGAGAGGAACGGCGCCGGGGCCTCCTCGACGAGCTTCTGGTGCCGGCGCTGCAGCGAGCAGTCGCGGGTCGAGACGACGACGACGTTGCCGTGCGTGTCGGCGAGGCACTGCGTCTCCACGTGCCGCGGCTGGTCGAGGTACTTCTCGACGAAGCACTCGCCGCGCCCGAACGCCGCCACCGCCTCGCGCACCGCCGAGTCGAAGAGCTCGGCGACCTCCTCGCGCTCGCGGGCGACCTTCAGTCCGCGGCCGCCGCCGCCGTAGGCGGCCTTGATCGCGATCGGCAGGCCGTGCTCGTCGGCGAACGCGAGCACCTCGTCGGGGCCGTCGACCGGGTCGTGGGTGCCGGCCACCAGCGGCGCCCCTGCGTGCTCGGCGATGTGTCGGGCCTTGACCTTGTCTCCGAGGGCGTCGATCGCCTCGGGGGAGGGGCCGATCCACACCAGCCCGGCCTCGTCGACGGCACGGGCGAAGCCGGCGTTCTCCGCGAGGAACCCGTAGCCCGGGTGGACGGCGTCCGCACCGGCCCGGGCGGCGACCTCGAGCAGCTTCTCGACGGCCAGGTAGGACTCGGCCGGAGTCGCGCCGTCGAGCGCGAACGCCTCGTCGGCGACGTTGACGTGCAGCGCGTCGCGGTCCGAGTCGGCGTAGACCGCGACGGAGGCGATGCCGGCGTCCTTGCAGGCCCGCGCGATGCGGACGGCGATCTCGCCGCGGTTGGCGATGAGCACCTTCGTGATCGCCCGGTTGCCGTGCCGTCCCACGTCGTCCCTCTCGGTCGTCATGCGCCCTGCGTCTCCTCCGGAGGTGGCCGGCGACCTCGACGTCGGCGGCCGTTGGCGAGCGTAGCGGGAGGCTGGTCACCCGCCTCGGTGAGCACCGCGAGGTCGCGGCGGCAGCGGGTCTCGACGTCGTCCAGCTCGGCCAGGGTCTGGTCGATGTCCGCGCGACGCTGCTCGAGGTCGGCGCGACGCTGGTCGATCTGGTCGATCAGGTAGCGCAGCTGTCCGGCCTCGCCCGGCTGCTCGTCGTACATGTCGACGATGCGCCGGATCTCCTCCAGGGCGAAGCCCAGCCGCTTGCCGCGCAGCACCAGCGACAGCCGCACCCGGTCGCGCGGGTGGAACAGCCGCTGGGTGCCCCGCCGCTCGGGGGAGACCAGGCCCTGGTCCTCGTAGTAGCGCACGGTCCGGTGGGTGACGCCGAAGTCCTCGGCGACCTCGGCGATGCTCCACGGCGGTGTTGCCATGGCGCCCAGAGTGCTTTACGTTGACGTCAACGTCAAGAGCCGTCCCGAGGAGCACCGATGACCTTCGAGCTGAGCAAGGACCACGAGGACTTCCGCCGCGTCGTCCGCGAGTTCGCCGAGGCGGAGGTCGCCCCGCACGCCGAGCAGTGGGACGCCGACCACCACTTCCCGGTGCACCTCGTGCCGACGATGGGCGAGCTCGGCCTGTTCGGCCTGGTTGCGCCCGAGGAGTACGGCGGGGCGGGCACCGAGGAGGGGGCCTTCACCTCGCTGTGCGTCGCGATCGAGGAGCTCGGCCGCGTCGACCAGTCCATCGGCATCACCCTGTCGGCGGGGGTCGGCCTCGGCATCAACCCGATCCTCACGTTCGGCTCGACCGCACAGAAGGAGCGCTGGCTGCCGGACCTGGTCGCCGGCCGTGCGCTCGCCGCGTTCGGCCTTACCGAGCCGGACGCCGGCAGCGACGCCGGCGCGACCCGGACCAAGGCGCGCCTGGACGGCGACGAGTGGGTCGTCGACGGGTCGAAGGCGTTCATCACCAACTCCGGCACCGACATCACCTCGGTCGTCACCGTCACGGCGCGCACCGGTGAGCGCGACGACGGGCGCCCCGAGCTCAGCGCGATCCTGGTGCCTTCGGGAACGCCCGGGTTCACCGTCGAACCCGCCTACCGCAAGCTGGGCTGGCACGCCTCCGACACCCACGGCCTCACGC
Source organism: Actinomycetales bacterium (assembly GCA_035646835.1). Classification (GTDB taxonomy): domain Bacteria; phylum Actinomycetota; class Actinomycetes; order Actinomycetales; family DASROP01; genus DASROP01. Next base: position 15,397 of record DASROP010000166.1, read on the forward strand.
TCGAGGGCGTGCGCGTGCCCGCCGACCACCTGCTCGGCGAGCGCGGCAAGGGCTTCGGCCAGTTCCTCGCCACCCTGGACGACGGCCGCATCGCCATCTCCGCGCTCGCACTCGGCCTGGCGCAGGCCTGCCTCGAGGCGTCGACCTCCTACGCCACGAGCCGTGTCGCCTTCGGCCGGCCGATCGGTGCGAACCAGGGCGTCTCGTTCGCGATCGCCGACCTCGCCGTCAGCGTCGAGGCCGCGCGCCTGCTCACGTACAAGGCCGCCTGGCTGAAGGACGAGTTCACGGCCGGGCGCCGCAAGCTCGCCGACGTCAAGCGAGCCGCCGCCGTCGCGAAGCTGCACTCGAGCGAGGCCGCGGTCACCGCGACCCGGATCGCCACGCAGGTCTTCGGCGGCAACGGCTTCATGGAGGAGTACCCGGTGGCCCGCTTCTACCGCGACGCGAAGATCCTCGAGATCGGCGAGGGGACGTCGGAGGTCCAGCGGATGGTCATCTCGCGCGCCCTGGGCCTTCCGGTCGACTGATTGACTGAGGCCATGGAGTACGCGAGCGACCCCCGTGTGGACGACGTCCGCAAGCGTCTGGCGCAGGCGCACGCGGCGTCCGAGGCGCCGCCGGAGAAGGCGGCCGCCAAGCTCGCGAGCCAGAACAAGCTCTACGTCCGCGAGCGGGTCGCGCTGCTGTTCGACGAGGGCAGCTTCGTCGAGGACGGCCGCTACGCCAACGCCCTGGCCGAGGGGCTACCCGCGGACGGCGTCGTGACCGGACGGGGGACGGTGGACGGTCGCCCGGCGATCGTCGTCGCCAACGACCCGACCGTGAAGGCCGGGTCGTGGGGGGCGCGCACGGTCGAGAAGATCGTGCGGGCGACCGAGGCCGCGCTGGCCGAGGAGCTGCCGGTCTTCTGGTTCGTCGACTCCGCGGGTGCCCGGATCACCGACCAGGTCGACCTCTTCCCGGGCCGGCGCGGGGCCGGGCGCATCTTCCGCAACCAGGTGGCCCTGTCGGGGCGGGTGCCGCAGATCTGCTGCCTCTTCGGGCCGAGCGCCGCCGGGGGCGCGTACATCCCGTCCTTCACCGACTGCGTGATCATGGTCGAGGGCAACGCCTCGATGTACCTGGGCAGCCCGCGGATGGCCGAGATGGTCGTCGGCGAGAAGGTGAGCCTGGAGGAGATGGGCGGCGCGCGGATGCACTGCACCGTCTCCGGGTGCGGCGACCTGCTCGCGGCCGACGACGCCGACGCGATCGAGCAGGCGCGGCTGCTGTTCTCCTACCTGCCCTCCACCTGGCGCGACCAGCCGCCGTCGTACCTGGGCGAGCCGCCGTCCGCGCCCCTCGTCGCCGGCGTCGTGCCCGAGGTGGAGAGCCAGCCGTTCGACGTCCACGCCGTGATCGAGGGACTGGTGGACGACGACTCCTTCTTCGAGGTCAAGCCGCTGTACGCCGCCGAGCTCGTCACGGGCTTCGGCCGGATCGACGGTCGCACCGTCGGTGTCGTCGCGAACAACTCGATGGTCAAGGGCGGGGTGCTGTTCATCGACAGCGCCGACAAGGCCGCCCGGTTCATCTGGTGGTGCGACGCGTTCGGCATCCCGCTGCTGTACCTAGCCGACGTCCCGGGCTTCATGATCGGCAGCGAGGTCGAGCGGGCAGGCATCATCCGGCACGGCGCCAAGATGGTCAGCGCGGTCAGCGAGGCGACGGTGCCGCAGATCTCCGTGATCGTCCGCAAGGCCTACGGCGCCGGCCTGTACGCGATGGCCGGCCCGGGCTTCGATCCCGACGCCTGCCTGGCGCTGCCGACCGCGCGGATCGCCGTGATGGGGCCCGAGGCGGCCGTGAACGCGGTGTACGCCAACAAGATCGCGGCGATCTCCGACGATGCCGACCGTGAGGCGTTCGTCGCCGACAAGAGGCGCGAGTACTCCGACGACGTCGACCTCGAGCGGCTCGCCAGCGACCTCGTGCTCGACGGCATCGTCGAGCCCGAGGACCTTCGGGGCGAGCTGGTGCACCGGTTCCGCTACGCGGAGCGGCGCGACCGCTCGTTCAGCGACCGGCGCCGGGGGATCACCCCGGTCTGATCACGCCCGGTCGTGCGTGGCCCGCAGGACCAGGGCGGCGGCAGCCGCGTCCTGAACCGCCACACCCACCGACTTGTACAGCGTGATCTGCTCGTCGTCGGTCCGGCCCTCGGCTGCACCGTCGACGAGCTCCCCCAGCTCGGCGCGGACATGCTCGGGCCCGATCACCCCCTCCTCGACCGCCCGGTGGAGCTCGACCGCCCCGGCAGGCGGGGGCGCGAGGGCGGCCTGCCGGTGCTCGACGACGACGACGGCGTCCCGGACCGTGCCGGCATCGACCTCGCCGGATCCGGTGGTGTTGTAGCCGACGCTGTTGACGTGGGTGCCGGGGCGCAGCCACTCGCGGCGGATCGCCGGCGTCCCGGCATGCGTCGTCGCGCAGACGATGTCGGCGGAGCCGACCGCATCCCGGATGGACGGAGCCGCCTCGGCCGGCACGCCGAGGCCGAGGAGGTCTTCGACCAACAGCTGCACCCGGTGCGGGTCACGGCCGGCGACGCGGATCACCTCGACGCCCGGACGGCGTATGAGGGCTATCGCGTGGGCCCGGGCCTGCGCCCCGGTACCGATGACCGAGACGCTGCGCGCACCGTCCCGGGCGAGCAGCCTGGTGGCCAGGAACGAGCCGGCCGCCGTCCGGGCTGCCGTCAGGAAGGTCGCGTCGATCAGGGCCAGGGGAGTGCCGTCGTCGGGGTCGAAGCAGCAGATCACCGCCTGGTGGGTGGGCCGGTCCCGGTTGTCCGGGAAGAGGCTCACCAGCTTCGTCGTCAGGGCGGGCGCCGACGGGAGGTACGCCGGCATCGCGAGCAGCATGGCGTGCCGGTCGTCGACCCGCGCCGCGACGCGGGCCGGCATGGACGCGCGACCCGCGCTCAGGTCGGCCATCGCCGCGGCGACCGCCTCCACGAGCTCGTCGAGGTCCAGCCGGGACTCGACGTCGCGGTCGGACAGGACCAGCACGCTCCACCCCCTCCAGGCAGGTTCGCACGATGCTGGATCGGGCGACCGGCGTCAATCCCGGCGACCAACACGGATCTCCCACCGGCCACGCGACGTCACCGACCTCTGAGCCGGTGCCCCGGGTTCAGCCGATCACCTCCACGGTGCCGGACGTCGCGTCGGTCATCGTGATCGCGTCGTAGAACGGGTAGCTCCCCGGCTCGCCGTCCACGGTCACGCGGCGCGAGGTCGACGGCGGGACGACGACGTGGACGCCGAGGCCGTCGACGTCGAACGAGCGCGGAAACACGGTGTCGTCGTTGCGGATCACCAGCGTCCCGCCGTCCACCCGCACCTCGTCGTCCCACGGCCTGCAGCAGCAGGACGACGGCCACCGGGCGCAGCGCAGGCCGCGTCCAGAGCCACGCCCCGGCGGCCGGCATCACGAGCGCCACCCAGACGTCGGCGAGATAGAGCTCGCGCACGTCACCCGCGACGGCGGCGTTGCGGGCATGCAGTACGAAGGCCGCGACCGCCGCCGCCGCGGCGACGGCCGGGACGGCCCACACCAGCGGCACCGCCGGCGGCCGCGCGTCGACGTCCACGGGCACATCCTGGCGTCCGGAGTGTCCCGGTGGGATGGGTTCGGCGTCCTGCATCAGGTGAGCAGGGTGTGCCAGACGATGCCGATCTCGGAGAGCAGGTCGCGCAGCAGCGGCAGGCTCAGCCCCACGACGCCGTGGTGGTCGCCCTCGACCCCGCGCACGTACGGGCCGCCGAGGCCGTCGACGGTGAAGGCGCCGGCGACCCGCAGCGGCTCGCCGGTCGCGACGTAGGCCTCGATCTCGTCGTCGGTCAGGTCGGCGAAGTGGACGACGGTCGACGAGACCGCGCCGAGCCTGCCGGTGCCCCCGGCGCGGAGGTCGACGAGCCAGTGCCCCGTGTGCAGCACGCCGGTGCCGCCGCTCATCCGGCGCCACCGGTCCGTGGCCTCGGATGTGGAGGCGGGCCTGCCGTGCACCTCGCCGTCCAGCTCGAGCACCGAGTCGCAGGCCAGCACGACGGCGCCGTCGGGCAGGTCCCGGCGCGCGGCGACGTCCTCGGCCTTGGCCCGGGCCAGCATCAGCGCGACGTCGACAGCCTCGGTCGCACCGCCCGCGGACACGACCGCCTCCTCGTCCACCGACGACACGACCACGTGAGGCTCGACGCCGGCGGCGCGAAGGGTGGACAGCCGTGCGGGCGACGCGGAGGCGAGGACGAGCCGGGGCACGGCGGCGAACAATAGCCTTGCTCCCACGACCGCCATTTACTCCCCCGAGCAACCGCGATGTCGGACCAAAATGTTGCTGGCGGGAGCAACGTCAGCGGGTGAGCCCCTCGCGCATCACGTCGAGGCCGAGGGAGCCGACGTCCAAAGCCCTGCGGTGGAACGACTTCAGGTCGAAGGCATCGCCCTCGGCGGCACGCACCTCGTCCCGCAGCGCGAGCCACAGCCGCTCGCCCACCTTGTACGAGGGCGCCTGGCCGGGCCAGCCGAGGTAGCGGAGGTGCTCGAAGCGCAGCATCTCCACCGGCTCCCGTCCGTGGGTCAGCATGAACTGCCACATCGTGTCGGCGTCCCACGTGCCCCCGCCCACCTCGGCCGGAGCCTCCAGCCCGCAGTGCAGGCCGATGTCGACGACTACGCGCATCGCGCGGAACGCGGATCCCACCAGCATGCCGAGCCGGTCCCCCGGGTCGTCGAGCCAGCCGAGGTCGGCCATCAGCCGCTCGGCGTACAGCGCCCATCCCTCGCCGTGGCCCGAGCTCCAACACATCATCCGGCGCCAGCGGTTCAGCAGCTGCGCACGGTAGAGCGTCTGCGCGACCTGCAGGTGATGACCGGGCACGCCCTCGTGGAACACCGTCGTCGTCGAGTGCCACGTCGAGAACCGCGTCTGGCCCTCCGGGATCGACCACCACATCGCACCGGGTCGCGAGAAGTCCTCGCTGGGCGCGGAGTAGTAGATGCCGCCGGTGGTCGTCGGGGCGATCCGGCAGTCCAGCCGCCGGATCGGCTCGGGGATGTCGAAGTGGACGCCGGCCAGCGCGCTCAGCGCGGCGTCGGAGGTGGCCTGCATCCAGTCGCGGAACGCCTCCGGGTCGTCGAACGAGCGGGCCGGGTCGGCGTCCAGCGCGGCGACGGCGTCCTCGACCGAACCGCCCGGGACGATGGTGTCCGCCACCCCGATCATCTCCGCCTCGATCCGCGCGAGCTCCTCGAGCCCCCAGGCGTAGGTCTCCTCCAGGTCCACCGTGGCGCCCAGGAAGTACCTCGACCACAGGGCGTACTCGTCCCGGCCGACCGCGTCGGTCTCGCGCGCGACCGGCAGCAGGTCGCCACGCAGGTGGGCCGTCAGGTCCGCGTACGCCCCCGCCGCCGCGCGGGCCCCGTCGTCCAGCGCCGCGCGGAGGGCGGCGGACGGCTCCTCGCCGTCCGGGCGCGCTTGGCCGGTGAACGTCGCGAAGAAGCCGGACGACGCATCGGCCAGCTTCGCGCACTGGTCGGCCACGGCCTCGACCTGCCGGCGGGCGGGGGCGCGACCCGACGCAGCGGCGTGGCGCAGGCCGGCCACGTAGCCGTCGGCCCCCTCCGGGATGCGGCTCAGGCGTCGCGCCACCACCTCCCAGTCGTCGGACGTCGTGGTCCCCATCAGGTCGAAGACGTCGCGGAGGCCCTGCGCGGGGCTGGCCAGCACGTTGAGCTCGCCGTAGTGCAGGCCGGCGTCGTGGATCTCGAGCTCGACCCCCAGCCGGTCCCTCATCGCCGCGGCGGTCACCCGGTCGACCTCGTCGGAAGGCGCTGCGTCGCCGACCTGCCGCAGCGCCCGGCGCGCCGGGTCGGCGCGCGCGTCGATCCCGGCAGGGGAGTAGTCGGTGACCTGGTCGTCGTGCCCCGAGACGCCCAGGTACGTGGCCATCATCGGGTCGAGAGCGCACGCCTCGTCGACGTAGGCGTCGGCCAGCTCGTCGAGGGCAGAACGTGATCGCTCGGTGCTCTGGGTCACGCCGGGAGGTTAGTCAGTGCGGCCAGGAGGAGGCACGCCAGGCGCCGTGTCCGTGCTCGCCACCACGGCGCAGGGCCCATGCGTGGTCGCTCCAGGTCGAGGTCGTGCCGTCGGGCGCCGGGACCGCGGCCGTGCCGGCACGCGCGGTCAGCACCGCGACGAGCGCCGCGGTCTCGGCAGCGTCCGGCTCGCCGCGGACCACGCGGAGGACCGGCGGCCCCATCTCGTGGGTCGTCACGGTGTCCCCTCGTCCTCGTCGGTCAAGGGGATGCCGCCACGGGCAACTACGACCTGGGTCACCTCGGAGCCCTGCTCCGTCAGCCGGTCGGCGAGCTCCTCGGTGACGTCGTCGATGATCGGCAGCACGTCGTCCAACCGGTCCGGCGGCGTTCCGTCGGGCACGCCGACGAGCATGCCGACCCTGGCATCCACGTCCTGGACGGTCGAGTCGCTCACGTGGCCCAACCTAGTGCCGTGACCGGCAGGTCTTGCCCGCTCGGTGATCCGGTGACGCCGTGGCGGTTCAGTGGCACGTTGCGACACACCTCGGACGTTCAGTGCCACGTTCCGGCACAGGTTCCCGCCGATTTCGTGCTCGAACGTGCCACTGAACGCGGCGTGGCGTGCGCAACGTGCCACTGAGTGCTGCGGTGCCAGCAGGTGCCGCGTAACCCGTGTTGGGCGGCGGGGATCTCGCCGACGAGGCAACGGTTCCCTGTCATGGAAGCCGCAAGTCGGGGGACGGGTCTAGGAGGCGGCCAGCCAGTCGGTCGGGCCGATCACCGTGACGGGTGAGCGGGCGGGGTCCAGCCAGCGCAGGACCCGCTCGAGGTCCGCCTCGGGGATCGAGACACAGCCGGCCGTCGCGCCGGAACCGTTGACGTGCAAGAAGATCGCTGCCCCGCGGCCGGGGACGGC
>DASROP010000167.1:0-9931 GCA_035646835.1 Actinomycetales bacterium
CACCCGCAGGCTGGCGGTGTTCTCCGGGCGGACGTTCACCTCGATCCGGTGCAGCCCGACCGAGAACAGGCAGTGGTCGACGGCCAGGGCCACCGCGGTCGGCACCACCCCGCGACCCGCGACCTTCTGGTCGACCCAGTAGCCGACGTGCGCCGACCGCAGCGACCCCCACATCACGCCACCGACGGTCAGCTGCCCCACGAACGACCCGGCGTGCTCGATCGCGAACGGCAGCGCCCGGCCGTCGCGGGCCTGCCGGCGCAGGTCGCGCACCATCTCGCCGTAGCGTCGGGGCGGTGCCGGTTCGGGACTGGAGGCCTCCCAGGGGCCGAGCCACTGCACGTTGGCCGCCCGCACCCGTCGCCACGCGCGCGCGTCCCGGCGGCGCAGCGGCCGCAGCCGCACCGGGCCCTCGGCCAGTTCGACGGGCCAGGTCACCTCAGCCACCGGCGGGGTGGTCGCCGCCGCGGACCTGGTCGACGGCGTGGTCGAGCACCTCGGTCAGGACGGCGAGCCCGTCGCGGCAGCCTCCGGTCGACCCGGGCAGGTTGACCACGAGGGTGCGGCCCGCCAACCCGGCCAGCCCGCGCGACAGGGCCGCGGTCGGCACCCCGGCGGAGCGCCCCCGCTCCCGGATCGCCTCGGCCAGGCCCGGGACGTCGCGGTCGATCAGCGGCCGGGTCATCTCGGGCGTGACGTCACCCGACGTCAGGCCCGTCCCCCCGGTGGTCAGGACGACGTCGTACCCCTGCGCCACCGCGGAACCCAGCGCCGCCGCGAACTCCTCGCCGTCCGGGACGACCACCGGGCCGTCGACCGCGAACCCCAGCGCCGCCAGCCCCTCCACGAGCACCGGGCCACCGCGGTCGGCGTACACGCCCGCCGCGGCACGGTTGGACGACGTGATCACCACGGCCCGGCGAGGCTCGCCCAGCTCACTCGGCACGCCAGTCACCGGACCGTCCTCCGCTCTTGGCGACGACGCGCACGTCGGTGATCCGGGCGGCCCGGTCGAGCGCCTTGACCATGTCCACCAGTGCGAGGGCGCAGACCGCGACCGCTGTCAGCGCCTCCATCTCGACGCCGGTGCGGTCCGCGGTGCGGACGGTGGCCTCGATGCTCACGCCGCCGTCGTCCACCTCGAGGTCGACGACGACGGCGTGGACGGCGACGGGGTGCGCCAGGGGCACCAGGTCCGGCGTCCGCTTGGCCGCCTGGATGCCCGCCAGGCGGGCGACGGCCAGCGCGTCGCCCTTGGGCACGCCCGACCCCCGCAGCGCTGCGGTCACGGCCGGCGAGCACAGCACCCGGCCGCGCGCCGTCGCCGACCGCACGGTGACGTCCTTGCCGGAGACGTCGACCATCCGGGCGTGCCCGGCCGCGTCGACGTGGGTCAGGCGTCGGGGCTCGCCCGGCTCCGTCACCGCCGTCCCCGTTCCAGCACCATGCACCGCAGCGTGTCACCGGCGGCGACCTCGGTGACGTTCTCACCGACGACGGCCAGCGCGTTGGAGCCGGCCAGGTCCGCGACGAGGTGCGAGCCGTGACCGCCGACCGCGCGGGCCACCGGGCCCTCGGCCTCCCGGCGGAGGTCGACCCGCACGAACTGCCGCTTGCCCGGTGGTGACGACCAGCCCTGCTCGACCCGCGCCGTCACCGACCCGCGGTGCAGCTGCGGCTCGCCGAGCATCTTGCGCAGGACCGGCCGCACGAACACCTCGAAGGACACGTAGGCGCTGACGGGGTTGCCGGGCAGCGTGAAGATCGGGGTGCCCTCGCCGACGGTGCCGAACCCCTGCGGCATGCCCGGCTGCATCGCGACCCGGTCGAACGAGACGGTGCCCAGCCGCGACAGGACCTCCTTGACGGTGTCGTAGGCGCCGGCGCTGACCCCTCCGCTGGTCATCACGAGGTCGGCCCGCACCAGCTGGTCCTCCAACGTCGACATCAGCGCCCTCGCGTCGTCCGGCACGATGCCGACCCGGTAGGCGACGGCCCCGACGTCCAGCACGGCCGCCGTCAGGGCGTAGCTGTTGGAGTCGCTGACCTGCCCGAAGCCCGGCGCCCGGCCCGGCTCGACCAGCTCGCTGCCGGTCGAGATCACGACCACCCGTGGCCTCGGCCGGACCCGCACCCGGTCCAGCCCGGCCGCGGCGAGCAGCCCGAGGTGTCGCGGCCCCAGCCGCAGCCCGGCCTGGAGCAGCGGCTGGCCGACGGTGACGTCGTCCCCGGCGGGCCGCACGTACTGCCCCGGCCGGGCGGGCGCGTAGACGCTGACGTGCGCCACCCCGCCGTCGGTGGCCTCGACCGGCACGATCGCGCCGGTCCGCGGCGGCACGGGCGCCCCGGTCATGATCCGGATCGCACTGCCACGGGTCAGTGGGTGGGTGTCGGTCGACCCGGCGGGCAGGTCGGCGACGACGGGCAGGACGACGGGCGAGTCACGCGAGGCGGTCGCCACGTCGTCGGTGTGCACGGCGTAGCCGTCCATCGAGCTGTTGTCGAAGGCGGGCAGGTCGACGGCGGAGACGACGTCCTGGGCGAGCACGCAGTCCAGGGCCTCCAGCAGCGCCAGGTCCAACGCCGGCAGCGGGCTGACCGCCTCCAGGCACTGGGCCAGGTGCTCCTCGACCGGCTTCACCCGTGCTGCTCGCCGGAGTCGGTGCCGGCGACGAACCCCTTGAGCCACGCCGAGAACTCGGGGCCGAGGTCGTCACGCTCGGAGGCGAGCCGGACGACCGCCTTCAGGTAGTCGAGCCGGTCCCCCGTGTCGTACCGACGGCCGCGGAAGACCACGCCGTGCACGGCGCCGGCGGCCGAGGTGGCCAGCGTCTGCAGCGCGTCGGTCAGCTGGATCTCGTCGCCACGCCCCGGTGGGGTCTGCTCCAGGACGTCGAAGACGCCGGGGTCCAGCACGTACCTGCCGATGATCGCCAGGTTGCTCGGGGCGTCGGCCGGGTCGGGCTTCTCCACCAGCCCGGTCACCGTCACCACGTCGCCGCTCCCGGCGGCACGGTCGATGGCGGCGCACCCGTACATGTCCACCTGGTCGGGCGGCACCTCCAGCAGCGCCACCACGCTGCCGCCGTGCTCCGCCCGCACGTCGAGCATCGTCGTCAGCAGCGGGTCGCGAGGGTCGATCAGGTCGTCGCCGAGCAGGACGGCGAACGCCTCGTTCCCCACGTGCTGACGGGCGCACAGCACCGCGTGGCCGAGGCCCTTGGGCGCGCCCTGGCGCACGTAGTGGACGTCGGCCATCACCGCGGACTCGCGCACGCGACGAAGTCGGTCGGTGTCGCCCTTGGCCTCCAGCGCCGCCTCGAGCTCCCAGGCGGCGTCGAAGTGGTCCTCCAGCGAGCCCTTGTTGCGGCCGGTCACCATCAGGACGTCGGACAGCCCGGCCGCCACCGCCTCCTCCACCACGTACTGGATCGCGGGCTTGTCGACGACCGGCAGCATCTCCTTCGGCGTCGCCTTGGTGGCCGGGAGGAACCGTGTCCCCAGCCCCGCGGCGGGCACGACGGCCTTGGTCAACGGGGTCATGCCCGGCAGGTTAGCCCGCCTCGTCGACGGCGGTGCGCCACTGGTCGCGACCGGATCGCTTGGCCACGTACAGGGCCCGGTCTGCGGCCCGCATCACGTCACCGGCGCTGTGCCCGTGCAGCGGGAACGCCGCCACGCCCACCGACACGGTGACCGTGACCGGAGGGGAGTCCGCGGCCGTGAACGGCTCGGAACCCACGCTGTCGACGACCCGCTGGGCCACCATCTCGGCGCCCTCGAGGTCGGTCTCGGGCAGCACCAGGGCGAACTCCTCCCCGCCGTACCGCGCGACGGTGTCGACCTCGCGGACGCAGTCGCCGAGCCGCCGGGCCAGCTCGCGCAGCACGGTGTCGCCGCGGGCGTGGCCCCACGTGTCGTTCACCGACTTGAAGTGGTCCAGGTCGAGCATCAGCACCGACAGGGGCCGGTCGAACCGCACCGCGCGCTCCACCTCACGGGCGAGCGTGGTCGACAGGTGCCGGAAGTTGCCCGCTCCCGTGAGGGGGTCGGTGACCGACAGCCGCTGGGTCTCGCGGTGGTCCTGCACGTTGTGGACGGCCGTCCCCGCCTGGCGCGACAGCGCCACCAGCGCCGCATGGGCCTCCGGGGTGAACGAGCCCGCCTCGGGGTCGCCGACCACGACGGCGCCGAGGACGTCGTCGTCGTGCAGGAGCGGGTACGCCACCAGCTCGACCGTGTGGTCGCCGGTCCCGCTGCCGGCCCGGTGCCCGGTCTCGACCGCCGCGCGGGCCAGGGCCTCCATCGCGTCGAGGTGCGGCCCACCACCGGACACCTGGCGCAGCGTGCCCGGGTCGGCGCCCAGCCACGCGGCCCCCGTCGACGCCCCCGCCGCCGAGCGGCAGGCCTCCAGCAGCGTCACCACCAGCCCGTCCATGTCGTGCGTCCGCCCCAGCGCCCGGCCGAAGTGCTGGAAGCTGTCGTCCAGCGCGGCACGCCCCTCGCGTTCGCTGACGATGGCCTCGACCAGGTGGTCGGCCATCGCGTTGAAGGCGGTGCCGAGGCGACCGACCTCGTCCTGGCCGCGCACCGGCGTCCGCGCCTCCAGGTCACCGTGGCCCAGCCGGCTCGCGACACCGGTCAGCTCGACCAGGGGCGCCGTCAGGCGCCGCGCCAGGACGACCACGGACGCGACCGCGGCCACGGCCGCGACGGCGAGCAGTGCGAGCAGGCCGCCGATCAGGTCGGAGACGTCGGTGGCGGGCTCGACGGCGAGCACGTCCAGCCCGAGCCCGCGGCCACCGGAGTCGACCACCACGCGCTGCCCGGCCACCTCGATCGGCTCACCGGCCGCCGCGTCGCCGGTGCCGAGCGCGACCTGCTCGGCCACCTCCGCCGGCACCGTCGCGGCCACCGGACGGCCGTCCACGACCAGCACCAGGTCGCTGGCGAGGCCCAGATCGGCCTGCAGCGCGGCGAGGACCTCGTCGTCCACCGGAGTCGTCACGACCGCGGTGCCGTCGACCCCGGCACCCGTCACCGGCACCGACTGCACCAGCGCCGCCCGGCCCGACGCGGTCACCGCGACGTCGCCGGCCGCGCAGCTGGACCCCGCGGAGCCGGCAAGGTCGTCGTCCGGGCCGGCGGACGCCAGCACGCCGTCGGGGCCGAGCACGGCGGCGCTGGCGCCGGGCCGCGTCTCCAGCACCCGGTCGACGGCGGCCCGCGCGACCTGCGGCAGGGGCTCCGCCGCCAGCGCCGGTCCGGACGTGAGAGCGAGGGCCCGCACGGCCTGACCGAGGTCGGCGCACTGCCCGGCCACCGTCGCCGCGGCGGCACGAGCCGTGGTGGTGAGGCGCTCGTCCGCGGCCTGCGTGGCCACGCGGGGCACCACGACGCCGACCAGCACGGCCGCGGCCAGCAGGGGCAGCAGCAGCAGGGCGAAGAGCACCAGGGTCAGCCGCCGACGCAACGACACCCTCCACCTCCCTGTCTGTTGGCAGGATGATCGTGACACGCGCCACGCGCGGGGCGCCCCTCGGCGTCCTCCGTGCGGCGCACCACCGACGGGAGGCGCGGCGTGGGTGAGGCCGGGACGTCCCTGGCGGCCGCGAAGGCCGAGCTGCGCCGGCAGGTGCGGCGGCGGCGGGCGGCGCGCCCGGAGTCGCTGCGCGCCGCCGAGGCCGTCCGGCTGCGTGACGTCGTCCTCGCCTCACCGGTCCTGCACCGGGCCCGCGCGGTGGCCTGCTACGTCTCCCTGGCCACCGAACCCGGCACCGGCCCGCTGCGGACCGCCCTCGCCGCGGCCGGGGTGCGGGTCCTGCTGCCGGTGGTGCCCGACGTGTCGGCTCCCCTGGACTGGGCAGTCGACGACGGGCGGCTCGGGCCGGGTCCGCTGGGGATCGCCCAGCCGACCGGACCACGACTCGGCCCGGCGGCCGCAGGCGACGTGGATGTGTTCCTCGTGCCGGCGCTGCTCGTCGACACCGACGGGCACCGGCTCGGGCAGGGCGGCGGGTACTACGACGCCACCCTCGCCGTGCTGCACGAGCGCGGTGCCGGCGTACCGGTGGTCGCCCTCGTCCACGACGACGAGCTGACCGACGCCGTCCGGACGCCGGTGCCTACCGGGCCGCTGGACCGGCCGGTCACCGCGGTGGCGACGCCGTCGCGCTGGGTCGACGTCCCGCGCTAGGCGCCGGACGGCGGTCGCAGCACGAGCGTGTCACGCTCGGCCTCGGCGACGGCGTCGCGGGAGAACGGCCACGGATAGGTCTCCCCCGCCGCCCAGGCCTCGGTCTGGTCGCCGTAGTGCGACGCCCAGGGATGCGCCGAGATCCCGGCCAGGTCGACCCACGTCGAGGCGTCCAGGTCCGCGAGGTCGACGACCATCCGCATCGACGGCAGCGCGGTCACCTGGAAGTCGCCCTCCTCCGAGGCTGCGGCCGCGGCGTCCCAGGCGGTGGCGTTGACGATCGACGTGCCGCCCCCGACCCCGACCGGGTCCGGGTTGACCAGCGCGCGCACCGGCTCGGGCACCCCCTCGGCGCCCAGCGGGCTGGCCTGCAGGCGCAGCTCGTGCAGCTTGCCCCACTCCCACGCCTCCGGGTCCTTGCCGAGGCTGGCGGTCAGCTCGAGACGCGCCTGGTACAGCGCCTGGGCGATGATCTGGTCCCGCGTCTCGCGGATCGCGGAGGTACGCGTGTCGTCCCAGAGCGGGTGGTCGTTGTCCTCCAGCAGCGAGCCCACCACCTCGAACCAGCGGCCCCCGCCGTCGGGCGCGATCGGGCCCTGCAGCTGGTCGCCGAAGGTGAGGTCGAGCAGCCTGCTCCACACCGCGTTGTAGTAGGCCGCCGCCGAGGAGTCCGGCGGCTGGTCGTAGTCCCAGGTGAGCAGCAGGCCCACGGCCTCGGTGGTGAAGTCGGCGGCCTCCTCCGTCAGCCCGGTGTTGGTGCCCAGGTCCGCGGCGATCAGGGCCGGCACGAGCACCGGGGCGAAGGCGTTGTGCGTGTCGTTCTGCAGCTCGTTCATCTGCGCGGCGGTCATCCCGCCACCCTCGGAGATCACCATCCGGAGCTGCTCGGAGATCCGCTGCGAGCGGTACCCGTAGGCCCAGTCGCGCGTCAGCACGTGCGGGTACTCCGGCCCCGTCACCGCCTGGTTGGCGGTGACGATGAAGCCCTCCTCGGGGTTGAGCGCGGAGGGCAGGTTCTCGAAGGCGAGGACGCCCTGCCAGTCCCAGGCGCTGTTCCAGCCCAGCCGCGGCCAGGTGCCGTCGGTCTGCCCGCGCCCCGTCCCGGGCCCGCGGACCGGGATCACGCCGGGGGCCTGGTAGCCGATGTTGCCCTCGACGTCCGCGTAGACGAGGTTCTGTGACGGCACCTCGAACAGCGCCGCCGCAGCGCGGAAGTCGTCCCAGCCGCGGGCCGTGTTCAGGGCGAAGATGGCGTCGGCGGTCCGGCCGGGGGTCAGGGCGGTCCACTGCAGGGAGACCTCGTAGCCGGAGCCCTGGATCGGGCTGTCCGGGGGGACCGGCGAGACGCTCCCCAGGTCGCCGGCCTGGGAGATCACGTCGGACACGATCGGCCCGTGCACCGTGCTGCGGACCTCGATCTCGCGCGGCGCGGAGCCGGCGACCTCGATCACCTCGGTGCGGGTCTCCAGCGGCACCTGCTGCCCGTCGCGCAGGTACGTGTCGTCGGCCACCCGCTCGAGGAAGAAGTCGGTCACGTCGGCGCCCAGGTTCGTCACCCCCCAGGCGATGTCGGCGTTGTGGCCGATCACCACGCCCGGCAGGCCCGAGAACGAGAAGCCCGCGACGTCGAACGGGCACTGCTCGCCGACCTCGGCGCAGTGCAGGCCGACCTGGTACCAGATGCCCGGCATGCTCGGCGCCAGGTGCGGGTCGTTGGCGAGCAGCGGCGATCCGCTGGCGGTGTGCTCGCCGGAGACGACCCACGAGTTCGACCCGATCCCGTCACCGCGGCCGAGCAACGCGGGGACGGCGTCCAGCGCCGCCTGCGCGGCCACCAGACCGGGCGACACCCCGGCGTCGTCGATGACGTCCGTGACGTCGCTGCCGTCGGTCTCGCCGGCCTGGTCGGCCTGGTCGGCACGCAGCGCCGGGTCGAGCGCGGCGCCGGCCGGCGGGGCGTCGCCGCCGATGATCGGCGCGTGCCGGCCCACCGGGTACGGGGGGTAGATCTGGTTGACCAGGGCGTCGGCGGCCTCGCCCCCGCCGACGGCCCCGTACGTGAGCGCCCGGCCCATCTCGTCGTCGTAGTTGGCCTTGAGGTCCCACGCCATCGCCTTCAACCAGGCGAGGGAGTCCACCGGCTCCCACGGCTCGATCGCCTCGAGCTCGACCTGCTGACCCAGCACCGTGTAGGCCACGGCGATGTCGGACGGCGACCGCCCCGCGAGGTAGGCGTTGACGCCGTCCGCGTACGCCTGCAGGTAGGCCCGGGTCTCGGGAGCCAGCAACGGCAGCTCGGCCTCCGCCACGCGCCGCCAGCCGAGGGTGCGGATCACCGCGTCGGCCTTGATCGCCGTCTCGCTGTCACCGACCAGCTCGGCCAGCCGCCCGGCGGTCACGTGCCGCCGGAAGTCCATCTCGAAGAAGCGGTCCTGCGCGTGGACGTAGCCCTGGGCCTTGAACAGGTCCTCGGACGTCGACGCGTAGATCTGCGGGATCCCCCGCTCACCCCGGACGACGGTCACCTCGGCGTCGAGCACGGACACGTCGATCTCACCGGAGTGCTCGGGCAGGGGCCGCCGGATCGTGGCCACGAGGGCCACCCCGACGACGAGCGCCGCGACCACGAGGACGCTGACCGCCACGATCACGGCGGTACGGACGCGGGGCACCCGCCGAGGGTAACCGCCTAGTCTGGGCGCATTCACGACGCCGCTCCGCCGGGAAGCGGGACCGCCCGGCGGGCGGTCTGCCATCCCGGCGGACCGGCCTGGACATGCCGGGAGGGGTTCGAGCCGTGACCGTCGAAGAGCTCGACCTCGCCGTCCTGCTCGGCGCCAGCGTGCTGCTGCTGGCGGTGATCGCCGTCCGCCTGTCGGTCGGGACCGGTGCGCCGTCGCTGCTGCTCTACCTGGGGCTCGGCGTCCTCATCGGCGAGAGCGGGCTGGGCGTGGAGTTCGACGACTACGAGCTCGCCAACGTGCTCGGGTACGCCGCCCTCGTGCTGATCCTGGCGGAGGGTGGCCTGACCACCCGGTGGCGGTCGGTGCGGCCGTCCATCGCCCCGGCGAGCGTGCTGGCCACGGTGGGCACCGCGGCCTCGGTCGCTGTCGTCGCCGGCGGCATCCACCTGCTGCTGGGCACCTCCTGGCCGAAGGCCCTGCTGATCGGAGCGGTGGTGTCCTCGACCGACGCCGCGGCGGTCTTCTCCGTCCTGCGGCGGGTGCCCCTGCCCCGGCGGCTCGCCGGGATCCTCGAGGCCGAGTCCGGCTTCAACGACGCGCCGGTCGTGATCGCCACGGTGGCCCTGTCCGCCGCCCTGGCGGGCGAGCAGTCGCACAGCTGGTGGGTGCTGGGGCTGGGGGCGGTCGGCGAGCTGGCCGGTGGCGCCGCCCTCGGCCTGGCGATCGGGTGGCTGGGCGGACGCCGGCTGAGGGCGATCGCGCTGCCGTCGTCCGGCCTCTACCCGATCGCCGTGATCTCGCTGTGCGCGCTGGCCTACGGGGCAGGATCGGTCCTGCACCTGTCCGGCTTCATCGCCGTCTACCTGGCGGCCCTGGTGCTGGGCAACACCGACCTGCCCCACCGGCAGGCGGTGCGAGGCTTCGCCGAGGGCGTCGGGTGGCTGGCCCAGATCGGGCTGTTCGTGATGCTCGGGCTGGTGGTGTCGCCGTCCCTGCTGCCGGAACAGGTCGTCCCGGCGCTCGTGGTCGGCGCCGTGCTGCTGCTGGTCGC
>DASROP010000168.1:0-5566 GCA_035646835.1 Actinomycetales bacterium
CGGCCCCGAACTTCCAGCCCTCGACCGAGCCGGGCACGGGGTCCCGGTTGGACGCTCCGGAGCCGCTGTAGGTCCAGCTCCCGCCGGGCTCGGCGTATGAGTACGACCAGTACTGCTGGCCGGACGGCGTCCGTCCGCAAGGCTCGGTTTCGTCCGTCGGCAGCCCGTCGATCCGGCAGACGAACGCCTTGCCGTACTGCTGTGTCCCAGTGACGACGAAGCCCGCCATCTCCAGCGCGCCGACCCCTGAGCCCGGATCGCCTGCAGCACAGCGGACCGACGTGCCACCGAGGCTGCCGAAGTCGACGACGACGGTGACGCCCTCGTCACCCTGGCACGCGGCCGCCCGGGCCGGCGCCGCACCGACGACCGAGATGCCGAAGGTCGCGGCGAAGGCCACGAGCGCGGCGCCGACCAGGCCTGCGGCCCGCCGTCGCGACCCTGAGCCCGTCATCGTGGTGACGCCCCGTCGCGGTGTCCGCCAGCGGTACGCGCCGGTCGTCGACGGCTGACCAGCACCAGCCCGGCGCCGGCCAGCACGAGCAGGACTGCTGTTGCTGACGGGAGGAGCGGGTCGGCGCCGGTACGGGCCAGCGCACCCGTCGTACCCGCCTCACCGGCCACCAGCCCACCGTCGTCCGGCGCGGCTGCCGGTTCCTCGGCTGGGGACTGCGCGGCCGGGGGCACCTCGGTCGGAGCGTTGCCGACCAGTGAGACGCGTGCGGTCCCGCCCGGCCCGACGGACAGCAGAGACTCGCCCGCCAGCGTGAGCACGGCCTGTGTCGTCGCCCGGCCGTCTCCGGACTGGGCTCCCGGGTTGACCGGGAGCGAGCCATCGGCGAGCTGGGCAGCTTCAAGCCAGTTCAGCGACGCCTGCGTGTCGTCCCCGACCAGGAGAAGTGCGACGCTGGCCAGGGCCGTCGCGTTGACCGTGCCCTCGGCATCCCAGTGGCCGTCGGCGAGCTGCGTGTCGCGAAGCCAGATGCGGGCTGCCACGGCGGCGTCCCCGGCGGCGCCGGTGCCACCAGCCGCCGCCAGGGCCTGCAGCGCGAAGCCCGTCGTGTCGGGGTCTGATGCACACGCCCCGTCGTCGGTGGGGAACTGAGCCTGGAAGCCGCCGTCCGGGCACTGCTGGTCGATCAGGAAGGCCACGGCATCGTTCGGCACGGTCTCGCCGGCACGCGCCAGCGCGATGATCGCGAGCGACTGGACGATCGCGTTCGAGGAGTCGAAGTCCGCCGGTATGTCGGAGTAGCGCCCGGCTTCGACGGTGCCGCGGTGCTCCTCGAGGTCGGCAACGAGGTCGTGTCCTCCGAACGCCCGAGGGTCCCGATCGGTCACGGTCGCGATCAGCAGGAGCTTGGCGATCGAACCGGCGTAGCTGGTGCCGAACGCCGTCACGTAGGCGTCGGCGTTCGCCGCGAGGTAATCCGTCATTGCAGTGACATCGGCCTGGTGACCGCCCGCTGCCACGAGCGCCAGGACGCCGTCCGCGGTCAGCCCGTAGTCCTCGAAGGTGCAGATGGCGTCCGGGTCGCCCGGAGTGCCGCACGGGTAGCTGCCAACGTAGTGGTCGCTGTCGGTGAGCTGGGAGACCAACCAGTCGGCGGCGGCACCGGGTGGATCGGGCAGGTCTGCCGCGGCAACCGTCTGTCCGTGCGGAACGGCCGGCGTGGTCCGTTCCGCAGCCGCGGCCGAAGCGTCGGCCTCCTCGACCGTCGGGGTCGTCGTCAACTCGGGGGTTGGTGTCGCGGTGGCAGTGGAGGGCATGGTCTCGGTCGGCGTCGCGTCAGCGGTCGTCGTCTCGGTCGACGTCGGCTCTGGGGACGTCGTTTCGGTCTGCGTCGTGGTGGGTGATCCGGTCGGTTCGCCCGCGGCGAGGCCGACGGGCGCGATCACCAGGAACGCCGTCAGGAGGGCGGTGGCGATCGGGCGGGGGAGCGTGGACATGAGGTGCCTCTCGGGTGAGCGGTCCGGTGAGGAACACCGCCCCCGGGACGACGACGCCCCCGACTGCACCCGTGGTGGGGCGCGGACGAGGGCGAACTCGGACACCGGGTCCGGGCTCCGCCCCGTAGACCTCGACGGTACGAAGGAGCCGCTCGCACCAGGACAGGTTTTCCGGCTCGTCGCAGGGTGGTGCCCTGTCGACCTACGGTTGCGGGTCAGCGCCGGGTTTCGACCGGCTTGCCCTACCTGGTGCGTATTCGGTTGTCGTGCTGCTCGCAGCGTAGCGTGTGGACGCATGCCGACGTACACGTGGACCTACGAGGACGCCGACGGCGCGCCCGTCACCGCCGACGCGGCGCCCGCCCAGGACTTCGCGACGCAGGCCGACGCCGAGTCGTGGGTCGGCGAGGCCTGGGGTGAGCTGCTCGCGGCCGGGGTCGAGGCGGTCCGCCTGCGCGAGGACGACCACGAGATCTACGGCCCGATGAGCCTGCGCCCCGCCGAGTGATCCCGCCGGTCGCCGCTACTCGTTCTCGTGGACGAACTCCTCCGGGTCCTTGTCGTCGCCGGTCAGCCCCTCCAGCGTCGCGTGCTCGGCCTTGAACCGCTCGAACTCCGCGCCGATCTCGTCGCGCACCTCCGCCGAGGCGTGGCGGCGGAAGTCGGGCAGGTCGTCCTGCTCCTCCTCGGCCATGTGCTCGTCGTTGGCCGCGCGCGTCTCGTCGACCCCCGCCCACCACCTGTCGCTGCCGACCGCCGCCGCCGAGGCTTTCCGCAGCCCGGCACGGATGTCGTCGTGGTCGCCCACCGCGTCCTTCGTCTCGTCCTCGCTGCCCGGGACGTGCTGCAACAGGGCGGGGTAGAAGTGCGCCTCCTCGGCGGACGCGTGCACCTCCAGGAGCCGGGCCAGCGCGCTCCACACGGGGCCGGCGCGCCCGGCGTCGTCCCGCAGGTCGTCGAGCTCGGCGAACCGCCGGCGAAAGGTCTCGTGGTCCTCGGCGATCAGCTGCGTCACGTCGGTCATGCCGGTGGATTGTCCCCCCGGTCGTCACCTTCCGCACGAGTCACATGACATCCAGGATTCTCCTATGATGACATCGCCATGCAATACGATGAATGGCATGGACACAGTTCAGGCCAAGGTGACACGCAGCGGTCAGGTCTCGTTGCCGGCCGAGCTCCGCCACCGCTGGGCCGCCGGCGCCGTGCTGGTGATCGACCGCGGTGACTATGCCATCGTGCGGCCGGTTCCTGCCGACCCGGTCGCCGCGCTGCGAGGAGCCCACGCCGGGCCCGGACCCAGCACCGAGGAGACGCGAGTCGCCGAGCGGGCAGCGGACGTCGAACGTGAGCGGCAGGACCGATCCGGTCGATGACCGTGCTCGACGCCTACGCAGTGCTCGCCTACCTGCGCAACGAGACCGCGGCGGAGCCGGTCGCCGATCTGTTGCGATCATCAACCGTGCTTCCGGCGGTCAACGCCGCCGAAGTCATCGACCAACTCGTGCGAGTCCACCAGCGCGACCCGGACGACATACACGCGGACCTCGCCCTGCTGTCGCACGCCGGAATGTACCTGTCTCCGGTGACAGCCGATGCCGGCATGCTCGCCGGTCGACTGCGGGCACGCCACTACCACCGCGAGCGAAGGGCGGTCAGTCTCGCGGACTGCGTGGCCGCAGCCACCGCCCTGTCGACGGGGCGCCCGCTGGCGACCGCCGACCCCGCACTGGCGACCATGATCCGCGCCGAAGGCGGCAGCTTGCACGCTCTCCCGAGCAGTGCCGGACGCATGCCATAGCCCGGAGGCTCACCCGACCAGGTCGGCCAGGGTGTCGACGTCCACGGACCGCAGGCCGCGCGCCACCTCCAGGACCGCCGCCTCGGCGTCACGCTCCGTCCGGTAGCTGAGGACCTCGACGAACGCCCCGTCGACGTCGGTCAGCACCCGGGTGCTCGTCTCGGACGTCACCAGGACCAGCCCGTCGTCCGTCGTCCGGCAGGTGTGGAAGTCGCAGGGGTCCTCGGCGGTCCGTGAGACGTCGACGTCCACCGCGCGGTCGCCGTACGGGTCGTCGCCGTCCGGGTGGGCGTCGACCCAGAGGCCGCCGTCGTCGCCGACGAACGCGTGCTGGACGGCCCAGCCCTGCGGCGGTGCCAGCAGGGGGACGGCGGCGCTCGCGAGGTCGGCCCGCAGCTCCCGGTCGCGCTGCACCGCCTCGACGAGCGACGCCGCCGCCAGTGCGAGGACGGCGACCGCTGCGGTGACCGCCCACGCGCGCCACGTGACGCGTCCGGACAGCAGCGCCGCCGCGCACCCGGCACCGGCCCCGACGGCCAGCGCCGCGACGAGCGCCTGCAGCACCGACTCTGTCGTTGAGGCGACGACCGGCGCACCCCCGCCGAGCGAGTGGATGCCGAGCACCAGCTGCTGCGCCGGGTAGGCGAACACCGCAGCCAGGGCCGTGGCCAGCAGGGCCGTCAGGAACGCGCGCCGCACGCCCGCCATCCGCAGGATCGGCCACGCCGCCAGCGGGACCAGGACCGGCGCCGAGACACCGAGCACGATCCCCTCCAGCAGGCAGGCGAACTTGGCGTCGGGTGCGCCGCAGCCGGTGGCGAAGTACCGGCCGACGGCGTAGCCGACGCCGAGGGCGATCGCTCCGGCCACGAGACCGACGAGAGCCGGGTGCGGGCTGCGTGCACGAATATCGTCGTCCGCCCGCTCAGGGGTGAAGGTCTGGGTGCTCACCCGCCCAGGGTGACGGCCGTCGCCGTCCCGCCGCCTGAGCCCGGCTACTCAGGACGGGCGTTCCTTCGGGCTCATCCGCGCCGTCTTGCCGGGGTCGCGCTCGACGACGTCGCCGAGGACGTCGTCGATCCTCGTCATCAGCTCCGCCGGGATCTTCACGCCGGCCGCCTTGACGTTCTCGGTCACCTGCTCCGGGCGCGAGGCCCCGACCAGGGCCGCGGCGACGTTGTCGTTCTGTAGCACCCAGGCCACGGCGAGCTGGGCCATCGACAGCCCGACCTCCTCGGCCACCGGCCGCAGGTCCTGCACGCGGTGGAGGACGTCGTCCGTCATGAAGCGCTTGACGAAGTCGGCGCCGCCCTTCTCGTCCGTCGCACGCGAGCCCGCGGGCGGCGCCTGGCCGGGCAGGTACTTGCCCGTCAGCACACCCTGCGCGATCGGCGACCAGACGATCTGCGACACGCCGAGCTCACGGCTCGTCGGGACGACCTCGTCCTCGATCACCCGCCACAGCATCGAGTACTGCGGCTGGCTGGAGATCAGGCCGAAGCCGAGGTCCTTAGCGAGGGCGACGCCGGCGGAGATCTGCTCCGCCGTCCACTCGCTGACGCCGATGTAGAGCGCCTTGCCGGAGCGGACGACGTCCGCGAACGCCTGCATCGTCTCCTCGAGCGGCGTCTCGACGTCGTAGCGGTGCGCCTGGTAGAGGTCGACGTAGTCGGTCTGCAGGCGCTCGAGCGAGCCGTCGATCGACTCCATGATGTGCTTGCGCGAGAGGCCTGCGTCGTTCTTGCCGCCGGGTCCGGTCGGCCAGTAGACCTTGGTGAAGATCTCGATCGACTGGCGCCGCTCGCCCTTGAGCGC
>DASROP010000169.1:0-2110 GCA_035646835.1 Actinomycetales bacterium
GGGTCAGCGGACGAGAAGGGCGACCAGCGCGAGGTCGTCCGCGCCGCCGTCCCTGCCCCCGGCGTGGTCCTCGTCGTGCTCCGCGGCGGTGGCGGCCACGAAGCCGTCGACCGCCTCGGCGACCTCGTCGACCACGGCGGCGGCCCGGTCTGCCGTCGCGGAGGCCAGGGTCCGGCCGAGCCGCTCCTCCCCGAACAGGTTGGGCGGCTGGCCGGCCTCGGTGGCGCCGTCGGTGTACAGCAGCAGGCAGTCTCCGGCGTGCAGGCGAGTGCCCGTCTCGGCGAAGGTGGCCTCGGCAAGGGTGCCCAGCAGCATGCCGTCGGCGACCAGCCGCTCCACCGTGCCGTCGGCCCGTCGGAGGAGGGGAGGGGGGTGCCCGCCATTGGCGACGGTGATGCGCGGGCCGTCGTCCAGCAGGTCCAGGGTCACCAGGGTCAACGTGGCGAACCGTTCGCCCCAGTCGTCGTGCAGCAGCGTCTCGTTCACGAGCTCGAGGACGTCGGCGGGAGACTCGGTGAGGACCGCCGCCGTCCGCAGGGCGTACCGCACGGAGGTGGTCAGGGCCGCGGCGTCCACGCCCTTGCCGCAGACGTCGCCGACGACCACGCGCCAGCTCCGCACGCCGGCGGGGAACACGTCGTAGAAGTCCCCGCCGATCCCGTGGGCGGCGCTGCCCGGGCGGTAGTGGGCGGCCACGTCGAACCCGGGGACGGTCGGCAGGACCGGCGGCAGCAGGCTGCGCTGCAGGGTGTTGGCCACCCGGTCCCGCTCGGCGTACACGTTGGCGTTGTCGAGGGCGACCCCGGCGCGGACCCCCATCTGGACAGCGGCCTCGAGGTCGTCGTCGTCGAAAGTGCGCCCGTGGCTGCCGATCAGCGTCATCGCACCCAGCACGGTGCCGCGCGCGGGAAGGGGGATCACCATCGCGGCCGTGAGCTCGAGGCTGACGAGGAGCTCGCGGTGGGCGTCGTCCTTCGCGCTGGCCTCGACGAGCTCGCGCGGGACGCTCGGCCAGAACTCGGCCTCACCGGTGCGGAGCACCTTGCCCAGGCCCGACTCCTCGGTGAGCTCGGGCGGGTACTCATCCTGCAGGCGCCGGGCCATCTCGATCATCGCCGGGTCGCGGTGCGCCAGTGCGACCTGGGAGATCTGCCCCGGACCCCCCGGGAGCTGGACGACGCACCAGTCGGCCATGTGCTCGCGGACGACGAGGTCGGCGACCTGCTGCAACGTGGTCTCGACGTCGAGCGACGCGCCCAGGACGCCGCTGATGCGCCCGAGCAGCGCCAGCCTGGCCTGCGACTTCTGGACGGCGTCGCGCGCGATCTCACTGGCGGTCTCGGCGGCCTGGCGGGCGTCGTAGGCGTTGCGCTGCTCGGTGATGTCGGCTCCGACCCCCACCATCCCGACCGGGTCGCCGTGGTCGTCGGCGACGCGCGCGCCGGTTCCGCTCACCCAGCGGATGCGACCGTCCGGCAGCACCACCCGGTGCTCGAGGTAGTGGGCCGCGCCGGTCTCCAACGAGTCGGAGATGGTTGCGACGGTCGAGGCGACGTCGTCCGGGTGCAGGAGGGCCAGGTAGGCGTCCATCGTGCCGCCGAAGCTGTCCGGCTCGAGGCCGAAGACGCGCTCGAGCGCGGAGTCCCACTCGAGTCGCCCGCTGGCGGAGTCCCACGACCACGTGCCCATCCGGCCGGCCTCGAGCGCGAGGCGATAGTGCTCCGGCCCGGGCGTCGTCTGCCGAGTCTCACGGTCGCGCACCCTTCACCTACCCGTCGTCCAGAGCTTTCCCCGGGTCGAAACCTAACGCGTCACGGCGAGGCTGGCGCGGTGTTCTGTCTCGTCTGCCCCCCGAACGGGTCAGCCCACGCTACCGATGTTGGCAGGATCAGGCTCTGGACTAGGCGTCTGCTCAGCCGCCGTCGCGGGATCCGGCGGAGGCGTGGCCGAGCCAGGTGTGCCGGTTGCCCGCCCAGCACCAGCCCAGCTTCGGCGCGCCCCTGTTGGCCGTGCCGTCCTTGCCCGTGCCGCTGCTGATCCACAGGGCGGGCACCCGCCGGTCGCCGCACCGGGAACCGGCGAGCATGAAACAGCGGTTCCGCTCCAGCGA